>JBOHSN010000130.1:0-8496 GCA_050733215.1 Gemmatimonadales bacterium | reverse complement strand
AGGTAACGAACGTGTCACGGAGAAGCGCTATCCGCTATCCGCTATCCGCTTGCCAGATCAGGGCGCCTCGCCTTGCGCCGCGATCCGAGCGACCGCGGAACGAGCGGATAGCGGATAGCGGATAGCGGATAGCAGATAGCAGATAGCGGATAGCAGATAGCAGATAGCCTAAAGCCCTGCAATCCGCTTCTGCTCGATCTCGATCATCCTCACCGGCAGCGGAGCGTAGTTGAGATCCGCCGCCATTCGCTGCGCCTCCGGGGTAAGCATCCAGGTGAGAAACGCCTTCAGCTTGGCGTGTTTGGCGGAATCGACCGGCGTTTTCCGGACCAACAGCCAGGTGAGAGACGCGACGGGGTACGTTTCTTCGCCCTCGGCGTTCGTGATCGAAACCCGGAAGTCCATCTCGTCGCTGAGCGGAATGCCTACTGCGGCCGCGCTCACCGTCTTCAGCGACGGCTCGATGAAGTTGCCCGCGGCATTCTTCACCTGTGCGGCCGGCAGCCCGTTGGAGATCGCGTAGATGAGCTCGACGTAGCCCACGGCGCCTTCGGTCTGCTTCACCTGCTGGGTCACCCCCTCGTTGCCCTTTCCGCCGAGCCCGATCGGCCACTTGACCGACGTCGCCTTGCCCACGGACGAGGCCCACTTGGGCGAGATCTTGGCGAGGAAGTCGGTGAACACGTACGTGGTGCCCGATCCATCCGAGCGATGCGCCACGATGATATCGGACGCGGGGAATTTCACTCCGGCATTGAGCGCCGCGATGCGCGGGTCGTTCCACTTGGTGATCTCGCCCGAATAGATCGCGGCGATGGTCGGGCCATCCATCTTGAGCTTCGTCGTGCCGAGCGCGGGCAGGTTGTACGTGAGCACGACCGCGCCGATGACCGTCGGCAGGTGGAGGACGCCGCCGGGCACGGCCGTCATCTGCTCCTCGGTCATGGGGCCGTCGGTCGCGCCGAAATCCACCGTCCCCTCGGTGAACTGGCGGATCCCTCCGCCGGAGCCGATCGACTGATAGTTGATCCGCACGCCGGTCTGCTTCGCGTACGCATCGAACCACTTGGCGTAGATCGGATTCGGGAACGTGGCGCCCGCGCCGGTGAGCGCCGCGCCGCCGGTCGTGGCGGACCCCGTGCCGGCCTCGGCGGGGCGCCCCGAGCGGCCCGAGTCACCGCCGCAGCCGAGAGCCGTGAGCGCGAGCAGAACACCACCGATGCGAATGCGAGAGGTCATGCTGCCTTCCCACGGTTGGATGCGGTCGACTTGCCAAGGGACGGGGCGAAAGCAACGTTCATCGGTCACGATACCACGAAGGCATCGTCACGAACAGGTAACCACCTCCGGAGGGCGCGTGCCCCGCTCTGCTCGAGGCAGTTTGAGCCTGCTGGCTCTTCTCGTCGTCCTCTGGTCCAACGCCGCGGCGCAGACGCCCGACTCGACGCCCAAACCCGCGCGGAAGCCCTGGTACGAGCGCCTGAGCCTCCGGGGTTACGCCCAGTTCCGCTACAACGATCTGTTCTCGAGCAATCCGGCGATCCGGTGCGATCAATGCGACCGCGCCATCGGCGGCACCGAGGAGTTCTCGGTGCGGCGTGCACGCCTGGTGCTGAGCGGCGACCTCGCGGACTGGGTGTCGATCTACATCCAGCCCGACCTCGCGCAGGCCAGCGGCGGCGCCGAATTCTTCCTCCAGATGCGGGACCTTTACGCCGATGTGTACGCCGACAAGGCGAAGATGCTCCGCTTCCGGCTGGGCCTCACCAAGGTGCCATACGGGTGGGAGAACCTCCAGTCGAGCTCCAACCGGCTGCCGTTCGACCGCTCCGATCCGATCAACAGCGGCTCGCCGGGGGAGCGGGATCTCGGCCTGTTCGCCTTCTGGACGCCCCGCTCCGCCCGGCAGCTCTTGCGCATGCTCGCCGACAGCGGGCTCAAGGGCACCGGCGATTACGGCGTGGTGGGGCTCGGGGTGTACAACGGCCAGGCGGCCAACCGCGCGGAAGCGAACGGCAACAAGCACGTGGTCGCTCGGGTCACCTGGCCGTTTCGGGTCGGGCCGAGGCAGATCATGGAGGTCGGGGCCCAGGCGTACACGGGCCTGTACCGGATCCCGACTTCTCAGGTGACCACTGGCGTCGCGGGCGGAGGCGCCGATTACCGCGATCGGCGCGTGGGGCTGAGTGCGGTGCTCTACCCGCAGCCGTTCGGCCTGGCGGGGGAGGTGAACTGGGGCGACGGCCCGGAGTACGACGCCGGCGCCAACGCGATCCGCACCCCGGGTCTCAAGGGGGGATACGTGCTCGCGTCGTACCGCGCGCTGGTGCGAGGCCGGCCGCTGATACCGTATGTGCGCGGCCAGTATTACGAGGGCGGCAAGAAGCAGGAGCTGGATGCCCGGACCTATCACGTCGAGGAGCTGGAGGTCGGCCTGGAGTACGCGCCGGTACCCGCCCTCGAGCTCACGGCGGCCGTCACCGTTGCCGAACGGTGGTTCGAGGACGGCGCGCTACCCATCAATCAGCAAAGCGGCGAGTTCGTGCGGCTCCAGGCGCAGCTCAACTACTGACGGACGGGTCGGCGGCGGGAAACCAGCAATTCACCGTGGTGCCGCGTCCGCGCGCGCTCTCCGCCCACACCCGGCCATCGTGCGCTTCCACCAGGTGCTTGACGATCGCGAGGCCGAGGCCGGTACCGCCCTCGTCGCGTGAGCGGGAGTGGTCGGCGCGGTAGAACCGCTCGAAGATGCGCTGGAGGTGCTCGCCCGCGATCCCGGCGCCGGTATCGCTCACGCTCACGACGATCCCGTCGCCGTCCTTCCGGCTCCGGCAGGTGACCCGCCCACCCACCGGCGAGTACCGGAGCGAGTTGTCGATCAGGTTCAGCAGTACCTGGCGGAGGCCGTCGGGATCCGCCGGCACCGCTTCCGCGCCGGGCTCCACCTCCAGCGAGAGCTCGATCCGCCGACTCGCCGCGCGGTCCGCCAGGCCGCTCCACACGTCGTGCACCGCCGCGGCGACGTCCACCGGCTCGCGCTCCGGCTGCCAGCGCCCCGCCTCGATGCGCGAGAGGTCGAGGAGATCGTCCACCAGACGCTGCATGCGCCGTGCGTTGCTCAGGATGGTTTCGAGGAAGCGCCGGGTGATCTCCGGATCCGGATGATCCGTGAGGATCGTCTCCGCGTATCCGGAGATGGAGGTCAGCGGCGTCTTGAGCTCGTGCGACACGTTGGCCACGAAGTCCCGACGCACGGCCTCGAGCCGCCGGATCTCGGTCTGGTCGAACAACACCAGAAGGGCGCCGCCTGATGGGAACGGCCGCGCGTTCAGCAGGACGAGGCTGCCGTCGAGCTCCGCCTCGCGATTCTGCACTACCTCGCCGCCGAGCACGGCGTCCACCACCTCGCGCGCGGCCTTCACCCGGAAGAGCTCGGGCAGGTCGGGCAGCGACTCGGCCGGATCGTAGCCCAGCAGACGCCGGGCGGCGGCGTTGGCGGTGACGATCCGCCCCCGCCCGTCCGCCGCGATCACGCCCTCGGTCATCGCGTCCACCAGGGCAGTGGACTCGGCTCGCTCGCGCCGGAGCGCTTCGAACCGCTCCGCGAGCTGCCGGTCCATCAGGCGAAGGGCCTGCACCAGCTCATCCAGGTCCGGAATGCCCGACTGGGGGAATCTGGGTGAGGCGCCGGCCGCAATGCTGCGTGCGCTGGCGACCAGCTCCGAGATCGGGCGGGAGATCGAGCGGCCGGCCAGCAGCGCCAGTGCCGTCCCGATCGCGAGCAGGATCGCCGCGCCGCCCACGATCGAGGCCTGAGTCTGCCGCACCGTCTCGTCGATGCCGGCCAGGCTTGCAGAGACCCGCACGACGCCGGGCCCGCCGGGGATCGCCACGTGCAGCCACGCGGGCCCGATCCGGCTCCGCTCGATGAAGACTCCCCGGCCCCGCGCGAGCGCCTCGCGGATCTCCTCCGCGTCGCCGAGGCTCGAGCCGGCGACACCGGCGGGAGCGTCGCTGTCCGCCCGCACATCCCCGTCCGCCTGGGCGAGCACGATGCGGTGGCCGTTGCCGGTCGCGAGCCGCTGCAGGATTCCCGCCCACAGTCGGTCATCGGCCGGGAGCGCCGCCCGCGCCAGCCGCGCTTCCCGCTCGAGTGCGCGGGCAAGATCGGCCTCGAGACTGCGCCGGAATGAGCGGTCGGCGGCCCACAACAGCGCGAGCAGCGTGAGGCACAGCAGGATCACCGTGCCGACCACAAGGCGCCAGGCGAACGTCACCGCGTACGGCTCCCCCGCTCGTTCCCCCGGAAGCGATAGCCGAATCCCCGCACGGTCTCGATCAGCTTGCCGGTTTCGCCCAGCTTGCTGCGCAGGCGCTGCACGTGCATGTCCACCGTCCGCGTCTGGATGTCGGGCTGCGCCTCCCACACCGTCTCGAGCAGCTGCGGGCGGGTTTGCACCCGGCCGCGCCGCTCGACCAGCGTGAGGAGCAGCTTGTACTCGGTGGCGGTGAGGGTGAGCTCCCGGCCGTCGAGCATCACGCGATGCGCCGACCGGTCGATGCTGATCGGGCCGGCGGACAGCGTGGACCCGGCCGAGACCGCGGGCGCGCCCAGCCGCCGGAGCAGCGCGTTCACCCGGAGCGAGAGCTCCTGGGGCGAGAACGGCTTGGACAGGTAGTCGTCCGCGCCGAGGGAGAGTCCCCGGATCCGGTCGGCCTCTTCCCGGCGCGACGTGAGCAGGATGACCCCCACGTCTCTCGTCTCGTCGCGGCGGCGCAGCTCCGCGAGCACGTCGTAGCCCGACACCCCCGGCAGCATGAGATCGAGGATGACGATGTCGGGGCGCTCCTCGCGTGCGGCCTTCAGCGCATCGGGACCGTTGGCGGCGGTGGACACGCGGTAGCCGGCCTTCGCGAGATGATAGGCCACCAGCGCGGTGATGTCGGGCTCATCGTCCACCACGAGAATGCGGTTCGTCATGCTGTCCTCGGGCATTGGTCCCTCGCGTCACGCGTCCTGCTGGTCCGGTGGGTAGTCCGCCACACGCGCGCTGGTATGCGTGCAGCTGCGGTCGAAGGCTCGACTGCGCTCGGCCCGCATGCGGTCGTCGCGCCCCAGCGCGTCCAGGATCGCGCCGAGCAGGCGCCCGGACCGGTCGAGGTCACGCTGGAGCCGATACAGCACGAACTGGGCGACCGGCGTGTCGCGCACCACGTTCGCCTTGCGCAGCACCTGGAGGTGGCGCGAGACGGTCGGCTGCGGGAGATCAAGGACGGCCTGGAGGTCGGACACGAACAGCGGTGCCGCCGCGAGGCAGTTGAGGATCCGGAGCCGGGTGGGCTCCGCCACGGTGAGCAGCAACTCGGTCGCAGTGCGCTGGGCCATATTCGCTGAGACGAATATATGGGGAAGCGGATGAAGGGAGGAGGGGGCGGGAGAGGGCGGGAGAGGGAGGGAGCGGAAGTGTTCAGCGGCCCGATGCGGCTGCGTGGCGGGCTTTGACCGCCCGGTACAGCCGCCAGACCATCGCGCCCGCCTGGCCGCGTCGGTCTTCCAGCTCAGCCCATTCCCCCTCGGTCAGCAGCTCACGGTCGCGAGCGAGGCGAAGGGTGTACGAGAGCTCGCCGAGCGAGCCCAGCGTGATGTTCAGGTAGCGGCACAGCTCCGCTCGGCCGTACTTCGCCCACCCCTCCGCGATGTTCGCACCTGCCGAGTGGGCGGCGCGGCGAGCCTGACTGGTGAGCCCAAACAACTCCGCCTTGGGCCAGACATCGGTGGCAGCGTAGACGGCGAGGGCAAGCTCATGACAGAGCCGCCAAGCCACGAGACGTTCGTGAGTCGCCATCGTCCGATCGTGGCACGACGGGGATCAGCGCAGCGAATCGTTCCGCCGCACGCGGGAGCATTTTTCCTCCGTCCATCCCTCTCCCTCGCTCTCCCTCCCTCTCCCTCCCTCTCCCGC
The DNA here is from genome assembly GCA_050733215.1 of Gemmatimonadales bacterium. Taxonomy (GTDB): domain Bacteria; phylum Gemmatimonadota; class Gemmatimonadetes; order Gemmatimonadales; family GWC2-71-9; genus DASQPE01. Next base: position 2,533 of record JBOHSN010000130.1, on the reverse strand, counting down.
CCTCTCCCGCCCTCTCCCGCCCTCTCCCGCCTATATTCTCCCGTTCATGTTCCGGCTCCTGGCCGCGCTCGCCGCGCTCGCCGCCTTCGCCGCCCCACCCGATACCGCGCATCTCGTTCTCGTCGCCACCACCGACGTGCACGGCCACGCGACCGAGTGGGACTTCGTCGCAGACCGGCCATTCCCCGGTGGGCTCACCCGCGCCGCCACGGTCATCGATTCGCTCCGGGCCCGCTACCCCGGGCGCGTGGTCGTGCTTGACGCCGGCGATCTGCTCTCGGGCGATCCGTTCGCCGACTACTACGCCCGCGTGGCCCCCCGCGATCCCCATCCGGTGGTGGAGGCGATGGACCTCGCGGGTTACGACGTCGTGACGCCCGGCAACCATGAGTTCGATTACGGCGTTCCCGCCTTCGAGCGTGCCACCGCGCGGACCACGGTGCGGGTGGTGAGCGGCAACCTCCGCGGTCTCCCGGCCGACACACTCGTATTTCCGGGGTACGTCGTGCTGCGCCGCGGCGAGGTGCGCGTCGGAGTGAGCGGCTTTACCACACCCGGCGTGATGGTTTGGGACGGCAAGCAGCTCCGCGGCCGGCTGCGGGTGGCGCCGATCGAACCGAGCGCCGCGCGGCTCATGCCGGCGCTCCGCCGGGAATCGGATGTCGCGGTGCTGCTGGTGCACAGCGGCATGGCCGGCCCGAGCTCGTACGACACCACGGGCGTGGGCCCGGAAGACGTGGCCGCGCGGCTCGCCGGCCTTGCGCCCAAGCCGGACGTGGTGGTGGTGGGCCACTCCCACCGGGAGATCGTCGACACCGTGATCGATGGGGTCCACTTCGTCCAGCCGAAGCCCTACGCCCAATCGCTCGCCGTCGTCCACGTGAGGCTGCGCCGCCGCTTCCCCGGCGACGATTGGCGGGTGGACCGCGTCCGCGCCGAGTCGGTGCCGCTCGCCGACGTGCCGCCGTCCCCCCGCCTCGGTACCCGGCTGGCCCGGCTCAGGACCGAGGTGCGCGACTGGGCATCCCAATCGCTCGGCGAAGCGCGAGGCGATATGCCTGCGGCGCTCGCGCGGGCGGAGCCCACACCCATCATGAACCTGGTGCACGAGGTGCAGCGCAAGCGGTCCGGAGCGCAGCTCTCGTCGGTCTCCGCGTTCAACCTGCGGGCCGGGTTCACGGACGGTGACATCCTCCTCCGCCAGATCTTCGCGCTCTATCCCTACGAGAACACGCTGCGCTCGGTGCGGCTCTCGGGGGCGCAGCTCAAGGACTATCTGGAGCAGAGCGCGGGGTATTTCGCGAGCGATTCCCTCGGGCGCCCAGCGCTCAACCCGGCCGTGTTGGGTTACAACTACGACATGGTGGCGGGCGCGACGTACGACATCGACCTCCGCCTCCCGGCCGGCAGCCGCATCCGGAACCTCGCGGTACGCGGCCGGCCGGTCACGCCCGCCGACAGCTTCACGATGGCGGTGAACAGCTACCGGCAGGCCGGCGGCGGCGGGTTCACGATGCTTCGCGACGCGCCGGTGGTATACGATCGCGACGAGAACGTTCGCGAGCTGCTGATCCAGGAGGTCCGCGCCCGTCGGGTCGTGGATCCCGCCGAGCTGGCGGACTCGAACTGGCGGATCGTGCCGGCGGAAGCGGCCGCGCGCGTGCGCGGGCTCTTCGGCGCGCCGCCGGCCGCGGCGCGGGCGCGTCCCGCCGAGACGGTGCTTGCGCGGCTGCTAGTGCTCGGTGAGTTTCGCGGTGCCGTCACCCCCCGGGCTGCGGCGCTCGCCACCGCGCTTCGCCGCGCGGAGGCCGAGTGCGATTGTCCGGCGGTCCGTGTGGCCCCGGGTGGGATGCTTCAGGGCACCCTTGCCGCCGATCTCGCGGCCGGGCGGCCGGCGGTGGAGGTGCTCAATCGGTTGAGACTCGCCGCGACCGCCGTGGGCCCGCGCGACGTCGCGTGGTCGCTCGACACGCTGCGCCAGCGCATCGCCCAGTCGCGCTTCCCCTGGCTCGCCGCCAACCTCGTGGACTCCGCCACCGGGCGGCGCCCCGACTGGGCGGGGGCGTATCGAGTCGTGGCAGCGGGCGGCCAGCGCGTCGGGCTCGTCGGGTACGTGTCGCCGGGCGCCGCGCCGGCGTTCCGCGCCGCGGGAGTTGACGGTCTCGAGTTCCAGCCTGCGCTCACCGGACTAAGGGAGGCGCTGGGCGCGGTGAAGCGGCAGGGCGTGGATCTCACGGTGGTGCTCGCACATGGTGCGTTCGCGTGCGGGAGCGGCGGCTGCGCCCGCGAGGCGGTGGAGCTCGCGCGGGCCCTGGGGCCGAGCGGCGTGGATGTGATAGTCGCCGCGGGCGACAGCGGGGCGGTGGCGCGGGTCGGCACCGTGCAGGTGGTGTCGGTGCGGCCGGGAGCGGCGGAGCTGGCGGTGGTGGACCTCGTGCGCACCGCGGTCGCCTCGCGCGAGCTCCGGGTGTCGCGTCTCCCCATCGAGTCCGACCGGTTGCCGCCGGACTCCGCCGTGGCGGCGCTGGTCGCC
>JBOHSN010000129.1:0-8678 GCA_050733215.1 Gemmatimonadales bacterium | reverse complement strand
TGGTGGAATAGCGAGTGTGGCCGACCGCCACGTCGCCCGGAAGCCGGGCGAGGTTCGCGTCGTCGAAATTCTCGGCGACCAGTCCCATGCCCCGATGCGAGCGCGCGGTGCCGTCGCGGTCGATCGCCACGATGCCCGCGCTCTCCTGCCCCCGATGCTGGAGGGCATAGAGTCCGAGGTAGGTCAGTCTGGCCGCGTCCGGCAGGCCGGACGCCCCGAAAATCCCGCACATTCCGTCAGCTCTCCAGGGCGCGATCTTCCAGATCGGCGTGCGCCATTCGCCGGGGGATCGCCTCGTAGTAGATGCGCCTGAGGTCGTCGATGACCCAGGAGAACACGCGGGGACCGGTGCGAAGTTCCAACTTGCCACCGGATTCTCCGACCGTGCCGGCCCGCTGCGCCGGCACCCCGTGCTCGGCCGCGAGCGCCACGAGGTCCGGCGCCGCGGAGGGGGCGCACGATACCACAACCCGGGCGCCGTCCTCACCGAACAGCAGGCCCTCGTCGGGCAGCGATCCGCCGTACGCGGTGAGGTCCAACGCCGCGCCCAGGCCCCGCGCGGCGTAGGGGCCGCCGAGCGCTGCCTCGGCGACGGCGACAGCCAGCCCGCCCTCGGCGCAGTCGTGGGCGGAACGGAGAAGGCGGGCGCGCGCGGCGGCCGCGAGCAGCCGCTGGAGCCGCCGTTCCGCCTCCAGATCCACGCGCGCGGGCTGCCCGCCTACGAACCCCAGCAGCTCGGCCCAGTAGGCCGACCCGCCGAGCTCGCCGCGGGTGGCGCCGAGAATCACGATTGCATCGCCGGGTTGCCGGAAGTGGCTCGGCACGCGGTCGTCAAGGCGCGGGAGGAGCCCGACCATGCCGACGGTCGGCGTGGGATCCACGGCCCCGGTCGGGCTCTCGTTGTAGAACGACACGTTGCCGCCGGTGACCGGCGTGTCGAACGCGCGACACGCGTCGGCGATCCCGCGGCACGCTTCACGGAACTGGAAGAAGACGTCGGGCTTTTCCGGGTTGCCGAAGTTCAGGCAGTCGGTGATGCCGAGTGGGAGCGCACCGGTGCACGCGATGTTGCGTGCCGCCTCCGCCACCGCGGCTTTGCCACCTTCGTACGGGTCGAGCGCCACGAGCCGCGAGTTGCAGTCTACCGTCAGGGCGAGCCCGAAGCCGCTGCCCGGCACTTCGAGCACGCCGGCGTCCCCACCCGGGCCGAGGACGGTCGAAGCCTGGACGGTGGAGTCGTACTGCTCGTACACCCAGCGCTTGCTCGCGATGTTGGGCGAGTCGAGCAGGCGCTGGAGAGCCTCGTCGAGGCGGACAGGCGGGCTGGCGGGCGGGCGGGCAGACCGCCGCTTGGCGGCCTCGACGCTCTCCCGGGCTTGCGGCTCGTAGGTCGGGCAATCGTCCACCAGCGGCTGGCCCGGAATGGCCGCCACCACGCGTCCATGGTGCACGACCCGGAAAACGCCGTCGTCCGTCACCCGGCCGACCGGCATGGCACCGAGCTCCCACTTGGCGCACACCGCCTGGATCTCGGCGACGCGACCCGGCTCAGCCACGACCAGCATGCGCTCCTGGGACTCGGACAGCATGATCTCGTACGGCGTCATGCCCGCCTCGCGTACCGGCACCAGCCCGGTATCGAGCTCCACGCCCACGCCGCCCCTGGCCGCCATCTCGGCGGAGGAGCTGGTGAGCCCGGCGGCGCCCATGTCCTGCACCGCGACGATGAAGCCGGATTCGATGAGCTCCAGGGTGGCCTCGAGCAACAGCTTCTCGGTGAACGGGTCGCCCACCTGCACCTGAGGCCGCCGCGCCTCGCTCTTCTCGGACAGCGCCTCCGACGCGAAGCTCGCCCCGTGGATGCCGTCGCGGCCGGTGCGGGCGCCGACCGCAAGCAGCACGTTGCCCACGCCGTGGGCGCTGGCCCGCATGAGATCCACCTCGCGGAGGAGCCCGACGCACATCGCGTTCACGAGAGGATTGCCGGTGTACCCGGGTGCAAAGCCGACCTCGCCGCCCAGCGTCGGCACCCCCACGCAGTTGCCGTAATCGCCGACGCCACGGACCACCCCACCGAAGAGGTAGCGGTTGCGGGGCAGGTCGAGCGGGCCGAACCGGAGGCTGTTGAGCACCGCGACGGGACGCGCGCCCATCGTGAAGACATCCCGCAGGATGCCGCCCACGCCGGTGGCGGCGCCCTGGTACGGCTCGACGGCCGATGGATGGTTGTGGGACTCGATCTTGAACGCCACCGCCCAGCCCTGCGGCAGCCGCAGCACGCCGGCATTCTCGCCCGGCCCCTGTACGACGTTCGCGCCGGTGGTGGGGAAGGTCCGGAGGATCGGCTTGGAATGCTTGTAGGAGCAGTGCTCCGACCAGAGCGCAGAGAAGATGCCGAGCTCGGTCAGCGTCGGTGTGCGGCCGAGCATCCCGAGGACGCGCTCGTATTCCAGCTCGTTGAGGTTGTGCTCGCGCACCACCTCCGATGTGATCGGGCGTTCGCCCAAGAAGGGCTCCGCATGCGTGGCCGGCGCGACGGCGCCGCCGGCGTGACTCGGCTCAGCCAACCTTGTGCTTCCCCCGGCGCATGCCGGTGAAGATGTCGTTCAGCAGCCGGCCCAGCAGGGCCGGGCGGTCGTCGTGCGCCTCGATCGTTTCCAGCTCGCCCGCGTCGAGCCAGATGCCTCGGCACCGCGGACAGGTCTCGATCTGGACGCCGTGCAGTGTGACCGTGTCCAGGTCGTAGCCGTCCTTGGGGCACTTCATCAGATGGGTGCGGCGCTCGGCGTCGGCCGCGGCGGCGCTCGCCTGCTTGCGCTGCTGCTCGAGGAGTTCGCGGTCCTGCTGCGCGAAGTACTCCTCCTCGTTCTTGCTCGGCTTGTGCTCGGTGCTCATGGCGTCCTCGGCGGAGTGTATTCCGGCGCCCGATCCGTGGGGGACGACGACACGCCGTCGTACCGGTGATTCTTCGAGCGCGCGATGGCGTCTACCACTTGGCCGCCCTCGAGGATCACGACATCGTACGTGCCGCATTCCTTCAGGCAGTCGGTCTCGAAGTGGAGATAGGTGAACACGCCGCGAGCACGGCGGGCCAGCGGCTCGCCCCAGGCGGCCACCACTTCAGCCTCGCTCATGCCGGGGCGGATGGTGCCGGCCTCCTGCGCGGCGGCCGGCACGGCGAGCAGGAGCCCGAGCAGGAACAGCGGGAACGCGCGACGCATCACGACCTCCCGGGCGCGGCAGGCTGCCACGCCACCATCGAGGTAAAGAACCGCAGGCCATCGGTAGGACCGAGGCTCGCCGTCCACGCGCGATCGGGATGCGGCATAATGCCGACCACCGTGCCGGCCGCGTTGCAGATTCCCGCGATGTCACGGGTGGAGCCGTTGGGGTTCGGCTCGACGCCCATGGCCGCAGGCAGATAGCGCAACACTACCCGGCCCTCGCCCTCGAGCAGCGCCAGCGTGGCCTCGTCGGCGACGTAGCGCCCTTCGCCGTGCGACACCGGCAGCCGGATGCGCTCGCCGGCGGCGTACTCGGACGTGAACACCGTGTCGGGACGCTCGACGCGGAGGTCCACCGGCTTCGATACGAAGTGGAGTCCCGCATTCCGCACCAGCGCGCCGGGGAGCAGCCCCGCCTCGCAGAGGATCTGGAACCCGTTGCAGATCCCGAACACCGCTCCGCCCTCGGCGGCGTGGCGCTGCACGGCAGGCATCACCGGGCTGAAGCGGGCGATGGCGCCGGCCCGGAGATAATCACCGTAGCTGAAGCCACCCGGCAGCACCACGACGTCCGCGCCGTTGAGGTCGGTCTCGCGGTGCCACGTGAAGTACGCGTCGGCGCCGACGTGCGTGGCGGCGCGGAGCGAGTCGTGGTCGCAGTTGCTGCCGGGAAAACGCACGATGGCGACTCGCTGCATCAGGCGTCCTCCACCTGGACGGTGTAATCCTCGGTGACCGGGTTGGCGAAGAGCCGGTCGCACATGCGGCGGGCCCGCGCCTCCGCGTCGGCGGGCGAGGAGGCCCGCACGTGGACCTCGATCGCGCGCCCGACGCGCACCGTTCCCGCCTCCTCGAACCCGAGCGTGCCGAGCGCGTGCTCGACCGCCTGGCCTTGTGGATCGAGCAGGCCGGCGCGCGGCATGACGCGAACCTGCACCCGATAGCTCATTCGATCGGCTCCTGTCGTCGGTCTCCCCATAGGCGGCGCCGCTCGCGCGTCACCGGCGACTCCACCGCGGCGATCTCTCCATTTCCGACCGGCGCGGCCGCGGGATCGACACCGGCTTCGCTCCGCTCCATGAATCCGAGGACGAAGGCACGCACCACCCCGAACGTCATGTAGCACAGGCCAAGCGGAAAGAGGAACGACGCCGGCCAGAGGAGCCCGCCACCCAGGATGATGACGTGCATCGCGAGGCCGAACCGCCCCCGGCCCGAGCGGAACCCGATGGGCGGGAAGCGGGGATACTTGACGTTGCTCACCATCAGCAGCGACAGCAGCAGGAGCAGCACGACCAGCCCCTGGTGCTGGAGATCGAGGTACGCGAGCGACGCGCGATACCATTCGGTCTGGCTGAAGGGGTAGAAGACGGCGAGCGTGCAGCCGGCGGCGGGGGACGGCATGCCGGTAAACCAGCCCGGGTTGGATTTGGCGCCGGACGCCGCGAGCACGTTGTAGCGGGCGAGGCGCAGCGCGGTTCCCACCACGTAGATGTAGCAAAGCACCCAGGCGAAGCGCCCGCCCGCCGCGAAGTCCAGGAAGTAGACCAGCAGGGCGGGAGCCACGCCGAACGAGATCACGTCCACCAGCGAGTCGAGCTCCGCGCCGAACCGGCTGTTCGTGTTCGACAGCCGAGCGACCCGGCCGTCCAGCATGTCGAGGATCGCTGCGAATACGATGAACCATCCAGCCCAGCGATAGTTGCCGTTGAACGCGTACACGATCGACCAGAAGCCGAAGAACAGGTTGCCGAGCGTGAACGCGCTGGGCATCACGACGACCACCCGGCGCATGTCGGGCGGCCGCAGGCTCGAGCGGCGGGGAATCAGTTCCATCGGGCCACCAGGGTCACCCCCACGCGGGTCACATCGCCGACCTTCACCAGGACGGATACGGTGCGCGGCAGGAAAAGGTCCACGCGCGACCCGAAGCGGATCATGCCGAGCCGCTGGCCCTGCATCACGTCGGTCCCGACCGGGTGGTCGGTGACGATGCGACGTGCGATGACGCCGGCAATCTGGCGGACGAGCACGCGGCCCCGGCGGGTGGCGAGGCCGACGGACGACTGTTCGTTGGCGAGACTGGCCTTGTCGGCGGCGGCGTTCAGGAACTTGCCCGGGTTGTAGTACCGGTACTCGACCGCGCCGTTCACGGGGTACCGGTTCACGTGGCAGTCGAAGACGTTCATGAAGATCGAGATCCGGATGGCCAGGCCACCGATGAACGCGGGCTCGTCGGCTTCGACGATGCTCACCACCTTGCCGTCAGCCGGAGCGAGGATCAGGTCATCACCACTGGCCCAGCGCCGCTCGGGGTCGCGGAAGAACCACATCACCCAGAGCGCGAGGAGTGCGGCGATGGCCAGGGGGATCCAGAGCCTCGCCGCCGCGAGCGCGGCGACGAGGAGCCAGGCTCCGACGATGAACCACCGGCCCTCGGGCGCGAATCGCATTACGTCACCACCAGCTCTCGACCCGTCAGCCGCCGATACGCTTCGAGATACCGGAGGCTCGTTGCCTCCACCACCTCGGGCGGCAGCGGCGGCGGCGGCGCCTCGCCGCTCCAGCAACCCTCGGCCTTAAGCAGCGCAAGGTAGTCCCGGAGCGGCTGCTTGTCGAAGCTCGGCTGCGGGCCGCCCGCCTGGTAGCGGTCGGCCGGCCAGAAGCGCGACGAATCGGGGGTGAGGACCTCGTCAATGAGGCGGAGCGTGCCGGCCGGATCGAACCCGAACTCGAACTTGGTGTCGGCGATGATGATCCCACGGCTCTCGGCGTGGTCCCGCCCAGCCGCGTAGACGGCGAAGCTGGCGTCGCGGAGCCGGCCCGCAACGCCGGCGCCAAGCGCGCGCTCGACCGCCGCCGGCGGGACGTTCTCGTCGTGCCCGCTCTCGGCCTTGGTGGCCGGCGAGAAGATCGGCGCCGCGAGCCGGGCGCTCTCGACCAGGTCGGCCGGGAGCGGCTCGCCAGCGAGGGTGCCGTGGCGGTGGTATTCGGCCCACGCAGAGCCGGCGAGATAGCCGCGGATCACGCACTCGAACGGCACCGGCTCGGTGCGCCGCACGAGCATGGCGCGGCCAGCGAGCTGCGCGCGCGCGTTCGCGAGCGGTGGAACCCACGCGACGATCCGGTCGGCATCGGCCGTGACGTAGTGCGACGGCACCACGCCGGCGAGCCGCTCGAACCAGAACGCACTCAGCTGCGTGAGCACGGCGCCCTTGTGGGGGACCGTCTCACGCATCACGACGTCGAATGCGCTCACCCGGTCGCTCGCCACCAGCAGCAGGTGGCCGGCGTCCACCTCGTACACCTCGCGCACCTTGCCGCGGCGGAGGAGCGGCAGAGGAAGCGTGCTCCGCGCCAGCACCGTCATACGTTCACCTCCGCCGCCTCGGCATCCGCCGCGAGCGGCCGAGCGCGGGCGAGCAGCGGCGCCAGATGCCCGGCGAGGAACTCCTCCACCTGCTCGGCGGCCCTGCCGGTATAGCGCGCCGGCTTGAGCTCGGCCCGGAGCGCATCCGCCGGCACGCCCCCGAACGCCGGGTCGGCGGCCAGCCGCTCGAGCAGGTTGTTCGGCTCCCCCCGACTCACCGCCTCCGCCACCGCGAGGCTGTGCTGCCGGATGATCTCGTGCAACGCCTGCCGGTCGCCGCCGGCCCCGGCGGCGAGCATCAGCCAGCGCTCGGTGGCCATGAACGGCATCTGCGCCGCGACGTGGGCCGCGATGACCGGCTCGCGGACCTCGAGCCCCGCGGCGACGTTGGTGGCGAGCACGAGGATGGCGTCGGTGGCGAGGAACGCCTCGGGGAGCGTGAGGCGGCGGTTGGCGCTGTCGTCCAGGGTGCGTTCGAGCCACTGAGCCGCCGCCGTCTGCCCCGTGTTGGCCTGGAGCGAGAGCACGAAGCGCGCGAGCCCGCCGATCCGCTCGGCCCGCATCGGGTTCCGCTTGTAGGCCATCGCGCTGGACCCGATCTGCTCGCTTTCGAACGGCTCGAGGATCTCGCCCTCGTGCTGGAGAAGGCGGAGGTCGCCAGCCATCTTCGCGGCCGACTGCGCCACACCGCTCAAGGCGTCGAGCACCACGCTGTCGGCCTTGCGCGAGTAGGTCTGACCCGTCACCGCATACGCCTGCGCGAAGCCCATGCGCTCGGTCACCCGCCGGTCGAGCTCGCGCACCTTGGCGTGGTCCCCGCCGAAGAGCTCGAGAAACGAGGCCTGGGTGCCCGTCGTGCCCTTGCAGCCGCGAAAGCGCATGGTCTCGATCCGGTGGCTGAGCTCCTCGACGTCGGTCGTGAAGTCCTGCATCCAGAGCGTGGCGCGCTTGCCCACGGTGGTGAGCTGCGCCGGCTGGAAGTGGGTATACGCGAGGCAGGGGACCTCGGCGTGCCGGCGGGCAAAGCCCTCGAGCGCGCCGAGCACCGCGAGCAGCCGTCCGAGCAGCAGCCGCAGTCCTTCGCGCATCACGATCAGGTCGGCATTGTCAGTCACGAATGCGCTGGTGGCACCCAGATGGATGTACGCGCGGGCCGCCGGGGCCTGGTCGCCGAACGCGTGCACGTGGGCCATCACGTCGTGCCGGAAGCGGCGCTCGTACCGGGCAGCGGCGGCGAGGTCCGCGTCGTCGAGATGCGCCCGCATCTCCGCCAGCGCGGGCTCGGGAATCGGCAGGCCGAGCTCGCGCTCCGTCTCCGCCAGCGCCAGCCAGAGACGGCGCCACAGCCCGATACGGCGCGGTTCGCCCCACAGCGCCTGCATCGCCGGCGAGGCGTAGCGTGTACCCAGCGGTGACCGCCAACGCTCGTCGCTCATCGCAGCATCAGGTCGAGAAAGTTGATCTGCCCGCCCCGCTCGAAGTACACCCGCACGATACCCTGCCGCCGCTCCAGCAGTTCCCCCGCCTGCGCCGCGCTCCGCACCACGGTGCGATTGACGGCGACGATCACATCGCCTTCCCTGAGCCCGGAACTGCGGCTGGCCTCGGCGGCGATGCGAAAGATGAGGGCGCCCTCGTCCGACTGCAGCCCGCGCTCGGCGCGAACGGCGGGTGTGACCGTGACGAGCTGAAGATCGCGAAGCGCCGTGAGCTTGTCGGCCGTGACCGTCGGCAGGTCGCCGGTGACGAGGAGCCGCGGGGCGGTGCGGCCGCGCTGGCGGACGTCGACCGCCACCGTGTCGCCCACCTGGAGGTCGAGCTTCACGGCCTCCCAATCGAGAAAGTTGCGCAGCCGCCGGCCGTTCGCCGAGATCAACACGTCGCCCGGCGCCAGCCTGGCGCGCTCGGCGGGACCTCCGGGGGCCACGGACGCGACCTTGACGCCCCCCACGCTCTTCCAGCTCCGCATGCTCGATGGCCCCTCGACCTCCAATCCGGTCCACGCGCGGCGCACCTCGCCATCACGCACGATGGCCTCGGTGACGGCGAGCGCACGCTCGATCGGGATCGCGAAGCCGAGACCG
>JBOHSN010000128.1:0-8786 GCA_050733215.1 Gemmatimonadales bacterium | reverse complement strand
CTGTGCCCGCTCGGGCGCGTCGATGCCGATGAGGCGGACCTTCAGGCCGTCCGCGCAGTAGAACGTGTCACCGTCCACGACCCGTGACACGGTGCACGGCCGATCGGGCCCGGCGCCGGCGAGCAGCCCGATGACAGCGAACGTGATCAGCATGTCCGGAATCTAGGATCGAGCGCCCTTCGCATGGCATCCTTCGTCGTCGAGCGCAGCACAACCGTCCCGTTCACTGCTGACGAGGTATACGCCTGGCACGCCCGCCCCGGCGCCTTCGAGCGGCTCGCGCCGCCCTGGGAGCGCCTCGAGGTCCTGGAGCGGAGCGGCGGCCTGGAAGACGGCGCGCGCACCGTCGTGCGGATGCGCGCGGGGCCTGCCGCGGTGCGGTGGGTGGCGGTGCACCGCGATCACGTGCCGGGCCGCCGGTTCGTGGACGAGCAGGTCGAAGGCCCCTTCGCGCACTGGGTGCACACCCACGAGTTCACGCCCGAAGGCAGTGGCTCCCGCGTGATCGACCGGATCGAATACGCCCCGCCATATGGCCTCGTTGGTGCTGCGGCCGATCTCTGGCTGGTACGCCCGCGGATCGCCCGGCTGCTCGCCTACCGGCACGCGCTGCTCCCGGACGATCTCGCCGCGCATGCCCGGTTCGCCGAACGGCCCAGGCTTCGCGTGGCGATCACCGGGGCGAGCGGACTCGTCGGACGGGCGCTCACGGCGTTCCTCACCACCGGGGGTCACCAGGTCACCCGCGTGGTGCGAAGTACACCCGGGGCCGGCGACGTGGGCTGGAACCCGGCGCGGGGGATCATCGACGCCCCGGCGCTCGAGGGAATGGACGCCGTGGTCCATCTCGCCGGGGAGAACGTCGCGGCCGGCCGGTGGACGGCGGAACGGAAGCGCCGCATCCGGGACAGCCGCGTGGCGGGCACGCGGCTCCTCGCCGAGGCGCTCGCCGGGCTCGCCCGGCCCCCCAGGGTGCTGGTGTCCGCGTCGGCGGTCGGGATCTACGGACCGCGCGGCGATGAAGCGCTCGCCGAACAGAGCGCCATCGGACCGGAGGGCGACTTCTTCGTGGACCTTGCGCGGGACTGGGAGGCCGCAGCCGAGCCGGCCCGCCGCGCCGGGATTCGGGTAGCGCAGCCGCGGTTCGGCGTGGTGCTGAGCCCACAGGGAGGCGCCCTCGCCAAGCTGCTCCCGCCCTTTCGCGCGGGGGCCGGCGGCCCGCTCGGCGACGGCCGCATGTGGATGAGCTGGGTTTCCGTGGACGACGCCGCCGGCGCCATCCACCACGCGCTCTTTTCCGAGTCGTTCGCGGGACCCTACAACGTGGCGGCCCCCGAACCGGTGACCAATCTCGAGTTCACCCGGACGCTCGGCCGGGTGTTGCGACGGCCGACGCTGTTCCGCGTGCCCGCCGGCGCGCTCCGGACCGTGTTCGGCGAGATGGCGGACGCCACCATCCTGTCCAGCATCCGCGTACTGCCTGGCGTGCTGGCGCGCGCGGGATACTCCTTCCGGCATCCGCGCCTCGAGTCCGCGCTGCGGTACCTGCTCGGACGTTTCGCGTAATTAGCTTCCGGACATGACTCCGCCCCGGGCCGTCGCGCTGTTGAGCGGCGGCATGGACTCGGCCACCGCGCTGGCCATCGCGCGGCACCGCGGCTTCGACGCGTACGCACTCAGCTTCCGCTACGGGCAGCGCCACGTCGCGGAGCTCGCCGCCGCCCGGCGGGTGGCCGAGCAGCTGGGGGTCGCCCGGCACGCGATCGTGGACATCGACCTTCGAGCCTTCGGCGGCTCCGCGCTGACCGACGACATCGCCGTGCCCAAGGACCGCTCGCTCGCCGCCATCGGCGAGGGCATCCCGGTCACCTACGTTCCGGCGCGCAATACCATCTTCCTCAGCTTTGCGCTCGCCTGGGCGGAAGTGCTCGGCGCACACGACATCTTCATCGGGGTCAACGCCCTCGACTACAGCGGCTATCCCGATTGCCGGCCGGAGTACATCGCGGCGTTTCAGGCGCTCGCGAACCTCGCCACCCGCGCGGGCACCGAGCAGGGCCAGCGCGTCACGATCCACACGCCGCTCATTCTGCTCACCAAGCGGGAGATCATCGAGCTGGGCCGCGCGCACGGCGTGGACTACGGGCTTACGCTGAGCTGCTACGACCCGGGTCCCGGCGGGGAGGCATGCGGGCGTTGCGACGCCTGCCAGCTCCGGCTGAAGGGGTTTCGCGAGGCAGGAATCGACGATCCGGCGGTGTACGTCGTGACGGGCCAACGGTAGGGGGCGCCGGGCGATGCCATACGCGGTCAAGGAGATCTTCTACACCCTGCAGGGCGAGGGTGCGCACGCCGGACGTCCGGCGGTGTTCTGCCGGTTCGCGGGCTGCAACCTGTGGACCGGACGGGAGGCCGACCGCGCCTCGGCCATCTGCGACTTCTGCGATACCGACTTCGTGGGGACGGATGGACCTGGAGGCGGGAAGTTCATCGGGGCGGCGGACTTGGCCCGCGCGGTCGACGCCGCCTGGCCGGCCGAGTCGGAGGCCGCGCGAAAGTTCGTGGTGTGCACCGGCGGGGAGCCGCTGTTGCAGCTCGATGCCGATCTGCTGACCGCGCTGCACGAGGCGGGCTTCGAGGTGGCCGTGGAAACCAACGGGACGCAGGACCCCCCGCGGGGGCTCGACTGGATCTGCGTCAGCCCCAAAGCCGGCGCGGAGCTCCGGCTTCGGTCGGGCGACGAGCTCAAGCTCGTCTACCCCCAGCCGGGTGCGGAGCCGGCCCAGTTCGAGGGGCTCGACTTCCGGCATTTTTTCCTCCAACCGATGGATGGCCCGGCCCGCGAGGCGAATACCCGCGCCGCGCTGGCCTACTGCCTGGGGCATCCGCGCTGGCGGCTCAGCCTTCAGACCCATAAGCTCTTGGGGATTCCGTAGTACCCGGAGAACGGCCAGAACGTAGGCGGTACGGGTGGTAAAGGCGGTAGGGGCGGTAAGGCGGTGCGCGCAGGCCGCTTGTCCCCCCTCCTGCCTTGTGCACCTCCCCTACCGCCTTTACCGTCTCTACCGCCCTTACCGCCCTTACCGCCCTTACCGCCCTATCGACATGCACGGTTACTCGGACCGCATAAACCACGCGCTGGCCTTCGCCGCGAAGCACTATCGGCCCTCGGTGCCGCCGTGGGGCGGCATGGGACACGTGGCGCATCCGGCCAACGTGGGGCTGATTCTGGCGCGGTACGGGTGCGATCAGGCCACGATCGTCGCCGGCATCGTGCACCACGTTCTGGAGGAGCTGCCCCCGCCGGAGCGCGTGGCTTACGAGGCGAAGATCTCCGAGAAGTTCGGGCCGGTGGTACTCGCGGTGGCGCGCGACGCCAGCGAGCTGCGCTACGACGAGCGGGGCGAGCGGCCGTGGCGCGCCCGCAAACTCGACCTGCTATCGCACCTTGGCGTGGCGGAGCCGCGGGCGCTCGACGTGATCACGGCGGACGAGATCCATCGCTGCGGCTCCATGATCGCCGCCACCCGGCGCCTCGGGATCGAGTACCTCCGGACGGTGAGCCAGGCGAGCTCCGAGCAGATTTTCTGGTGGTATCGATCCATGCTCGAGGTGCTAGTGGCGCGCGGCGATTGGCCCCAGCGCGCCATGCTCGACGAGATTCGCGCGCTCAGCGCCGACCTGGTTCGCAGCCTGCAACAGCATGAGGAGGACCTGTGATCCGTCCCCCGCTCCGCCGGCTCGCGGCGGCGCTCGCCCTCGCCGCAGCCACCGCCTGCGCCGGAGCGCTGCCGCCGCCACCCGCACCGACCAATCCGATCCGGTTCCTTTCGATCAACGACGTCTACGTCGCGGATACCCTGGCCGACGGCGCCGGCGGGCTCGCCCGAGTGGCGGCAATCCGGGACCGGATCGCGCTGGAGGGGCCGACGCTGTTCGTACTCGCCGGCGACTTCCTCTCCCCGAGCGCCCTCAGCCGCCATTATCACGGCCGCCACATGGTGGAGGCGCTCAACGCGGCCCGGCTCGATTACGCCACCTTCGGCGATCACGATTTCGAGCTCCTGCGGGACACGCTCCTCGCGCGCATCGGCGAGTCCAGGTTCAAGTGGCTCTCCGCCAATTGCACCGAGCCGAACGGCCAGCCGCTCCCGGGCACGATCCCCTGGGACACGGTGCGGCTGGCCGATCGGAAGGTGGGCCTGTTCGGCCTCACCCTCTCCGGCACCTCCCCGGAGTACGTGCGTTGCGGCGATCCCGATGCCGCGGCTCGGCGCGCGGTGGACACGCTGGCGGCACAGGGGGCGGCGCTGATCGTGGCGGTGACCCACCAGTCGATCGAGGCCGATCGCCGGCTGCTCAACCGGGAGAGCCGGATCGACCTGATCCTCGGCGGCCACGAGCATGAGGCCCAGAGCCTCAGCGTGGCCGGCCGGCACGTGCTCAAAGCGGACGCCAACGCCCGGACCGCGCAGTTCGCGACGGTCTGGGGAGCCAAGGGACAGTGGCGGGAGGCGGTAACGCTGCTGCCGGTCCATTCCGGGCTGCCGGCCGATTCCGTGACAGCGGCAGTCGTGGCCGCCTGGCGGGACAGCCTGCGCGCCCGCTCCGGCGGCAAGTGACCGCGCCGGCCCGCTTCCCCGCTCCTCTCGGATCACTATCTTCCTCGGCAATGGGTTCAACGCCGCCCACCGCACTCGCCACCATCCCCAGCGCCTTCGCCGCTGCCTGCCGGCTCTCCCGCACCGATGGAGAGCTGCTGGAGCGTTGCCGGGTGGCGCTGGTCCAGCGGTTCCAGAGCGACCGCATCTGGCTGTCATTGCTCGCGTCGCACGGAGAAACGGCCGGCGTGGGCCCGCCGGATCGCGGCTGCGACGCAGTCGAAGTCACCCGGCTCAAGAACGGGGACACCGAGGTCGTGATCCTGACCGACCAGAGCGTCGCCGCCGAAATGCGCGGGGTCGCGACCTCGCTGGCGGTCGGGCTCTCGGTCGTGTTCGAGCTGCGGAGCATCCTGCTCGAGCGGCAGAGCGCGCTGGACGATGCCGTGTTCCAGCTTCGCGCGCTGCGGCAGGTGGCCCGGCTCCTGTCATCGGTCCACTCCACCGAGGATACCGAGCAGCTGGTCCTGGATTTCATGGCGGAGGTTTTCTTCGCCTGGTGGGCCACGCTCTACCGGGCGGGCAGCGCCTCGTACATTCCCAAGCTCTCCCGCTCGCTCGCCGACCGTCAGCCGCCCCCGCCCATCGACCGGGAGGCGCTCGACCATGCGCTCCCCGCCGGCAGCGCGGCCGCCGGGGCCGAAGACGTGGCCGTGGCCACGCTGGTGGGCGAAGGTGCGCAGCTCATCGTGCCCCTCGACGCGGGTGCGGAGCGGATGGCGGTACTGGTGCTCGGCGGCCGGATCAGCGAGAAGGCGTACGGGCGGGCCGAGCTGGAGCTGGCCGGGACGCTGTCGTTCGCGGCCGCTATCGCCCTCAAGAACGCCGAGCTGGTGGAGCAGCTCCACAGCGCGGCCACCACCGACGAGCTGACCGGCCTCTACAACCGGCGCGCGCTGGAGGAACGGCTCGCCGCCGAGGTCTCCCGGAGCCTGCGGCATCAGCTCCACACCAGCGTGCTGCTGCTGGACCTCGACCGCTTCAAGATCATCAACGACACGATGGGCCACGCGGCGGGCGACCGGCTCCTGGTGCTCGTCGCGAACGTGCTCCGGCAGCAAGCGCGCGCGCTCGACGTCGTCGGCCGGCTCGGCGGCGACGAGTTCCTCGTCGTGCTGCCCATGACCAAGCCGACCGAAGCCCAGGTATTCGTGGGGCGGGTGCAGGCGAGCCTCGAACAGATCGCGAAAGCCCATCCGGAATTCGGCCAGTGTACCCTGAGCATCGGCGTGGCGGAGGCGCCGCGGCACGGCAGCACGGTGGGCGCGCTCCTCGCCGCGGCCGATACCGCGCTTTACCGGGCCAAGCGGGGCGGCCGGAATATCGTCGAAGTCGCGGACGAGTAGCGGGACGCCCCCCAATGCCAGACGCGGAGTTCATCCTGCTGGGCGACGCCTGCTGGCTGGATTTTGTGAACACCAGGCGGGGCCGCAGCGCGGATCCGTCTGATCTCCTGCCCGACCCCGCCGCCTACCATCGCTGGGCCCGCGCCCAGAAGCTCGCCTCCGATGCCGAGGAGGTGCCGTTCGCCGACATCCTCGGGTTCCGGCGCCAGCTCGACACGCTGGCCGAGGCACTGAGCGCCGGGCGACAGGCGCCCGGGTCCGCCGTCGCGGCGGTGAACGCGGTGCTGGCGCGCCAGCCGGGGCACGAGCAGCTCGTGCGAATCTCCGGTCGCTGGTCGGTGCGCCTCGCGCCGGAGCGCCCGCTCCGCGCACTCGAGGTGGTCGCCCGGTCGGCGGCGGCGACCCTCGCCGATGCCGCGCGCACGGTGCGCCGGTGTGCGGCGGAACCGTGCTCGCTCATGTTCCTCGACAGCTCCACGAGCCGGAGCCGGCACTGGTGCAGCGCCGCGGTCTGCGGCGGTCGCGGCCGGATCGAGCGCCGGCGCGGCCTGCTGCGATGATCCCGACCGACCCGGTCGAGATCTTCCGCCGCTCGGAGAGCGCCCTGGGAGAACGATTCGCGCTCGAGCGGCTGGTCGCCGCGTCGGCTGAACGGGTGCTGTTTCTCGCGTCCGACCGCGTGCTCAAACGGCGGGTCAGCCTCAGGATCAATTTCTGGTCGAACGCCGCGACGCGGGCGTGGTTTCTGGCTGAAGCCGTGGCGCTGGGCCGGCTCGATCACCCGGCCATCCGGCACGTCTACGACGTCGGGGTGATCGGTGATCTGGCCTACCGGGTGGGCAACTGGATCGACGGCGAGGGCCTGCACGAGGCGGTGGGCCGCGCCCCCCGGCCCATTCCCGCGGTGCACACGCTCGCGCGCGACCTGCTGAGCGCCCTCGAGCACGCGCACGGACAGGGCGTGATCGTGCGTCGCGTCGTGCCGGCGTCGCTGATTCTCAGCGGCGCGGGCCGCGGGACCATCACCGATCTCCGGTTCTCGAGCTGGACGCTGGGCGCACTCCCCCCGGACGTGGCGCCGACCCAGCAGGGCTTCATGGCCCCCGAAGTGCGGACCGGTGGCGCGGGCGATGCCGTGAGCGACGTGTACACCGCCGGGGCGCTCCTCTACTACGCGATCACCGCGCACGAGCCGCCGCTCGATCCCGGCGCGCTGCGACCCCCCAGCGAGTTCCGGCCGAATTGTCCCCGGGCACTCGAGCGAGTGATCCTCCGCTCGCTCCGGCCGGCGCCGAACGATCGCTATCTCACGGCCGCGGAGATGCTGGAAGACTTCGCATCCGAGGCCGGCACTTTCGAGACCGCGGCGGTGAGCGTCGGCGGCGGTGTCGCGCTGACGGACGCCGATGACAAGGCCCGCTGGGAAAAACGGCTTCGGCGCGCGCTCGGCGACGACTACGAGCTGCTTGGCACGCTCGGCCAGGGCGGCTTCGGCCGGGTCTATCGGGTGCGCGATCTCCAGCTCGAGCGCGAGGTCGCGCTCAAGGTGCTGCACCCGGCGCTCACCCAGGATCCGGCGGTCGTCGAGCGCTTCCGCCGCGAAGCGCAGCTCGCGGCGCGGCTCAATCACCCGAACATCGTCGACATCTACGACATCGCGGGCCGCTCGGGACTCATTTGGTATACGATGGAGTTCATTCAGGGACCGAGCCTCGCGCAGCTCGTCGAGCGCCAGGGACCGCTGCCGCTCGACCGGGTGTTCCGGCTGTTGCGCGAAGCCCTCTCCGCACTGGCGCACGCACATGGCTCCGGGCTGGTGCATCGCGACATCAAGCCGGAGAACATGCTGCTCGAGCCCGGCGGCAGCCTCCGCATCACCGATTTCGGACTGGCGCTCGCGCTCCGCGGCGGCAAGTTCGGCGGGGCCACCAGCCAGAGCGGCACTCCGCAGTTCGCGAGCCCGGAGCAGCTGCTCGGCGAGCGGGTCGACCAACGGTCCGACCTCTACAGCCTCGCGGCGGTGGCCTTCTACGCGCTGCTCGGAAGCGTGCCGTTCCCGGGCGCGACGCCCGAGCAGGTACTGGCGAAACAGACCACCAATCAGTTCCCGGTGACCGAAGGACGCCGGGAGGACGTTTCCCCCGAGATTTGGGCCGTCCTCGAGCGGGCCCTGCAGGCGGAGGTCGAGGATCGCTTTCCGTCGGCGGCAGAGTTTCTCCAGGCGCTCAATCGGGCGGCGGGCGGCCAGCGCCAGGGCGGTGAGCTGGCCCGCGCGGCAGCCCGGTGGCTGAGAATATGACAGTGTTCAGCCGGCGCCCCCTTGACGAAACCGACCCGCTGTGCATATTCATGGCGCGATTCGATCTCGGCTGTACAGCTTCCAGATTATCCGCAGTGTCTATGGAAGACCTGGGCGCGAGTTCGTCCAGGTCTTTTTCGCATTTTGTGACACGGGACGGGCCCGTGCTCACAAAATCTCGGTGCCCGGTCCCATCCGGTCGCCGACGCAGTCCAACAAACAGGAGTAGCACCAATGGCTCGCACCACTGGCACGGTGAAGTGGTTCAATGACGCGAAGGGGTTCGGTTTCATCACCCCGGAGAATGGCGACAAGGACTGCTTCGTCCACCACACCGCCATCAAGATGGACGGCTTTCGCAGCCTCACCGAGGGTGAGAGAGTCGAGTTCGACATCGTGCAGGGTGCGAAGGGCCCCGCTGCCGAGAACGTGACGAAGGCGAAGTAACGTCGAGATCACACGAAACGGGCCGCTCGAGAG
>JBOHSN010000127.1:0-8932 GCA_050733215.1 Gemmatimonadales bacterium | reverse complement strand
CGCCGGTGGCGCGGGTGAGCGCGTTGAGGAGTGCGGTGATGTCGGAGAAGCCGATGACCGGTTTGGGTCGCCGCGCGAAGGCATTTACGTCCACCTGGTGCAGGATGCGGGTGACGCCGTAACCGCCGCGGATACACCAGATGGCATCCACCCGACCGTCCCCGAGCGCGGTGTTCAGATCCGCCACCCGTCCCTCGTCCGAGCCCGCCAGATACCCGTAGCGGTGTTGGGCGTGTGAGCTCGGCAGCGGCTCGTGACCGAGCGCACGGCACAAGTCACAGGCGCGCTGTAAATCATCGCGGTCGAGAAGCGGACCCGCGGGCGCCACGAGTGCGATACGCGAGCTGGCGTCCAACCTCGGTGGTCGTCGCGTCACGTTTTGACCCGATGCCGACGGCATGGTTAGCTTCTGCGACCCCTTCCAGCCAGGGAGAAAGCAGTGCGTGCTTCGCAGCCTGCGCTGCTCGCCGCCAGCCGCGTCATAGCCGACGCGAGAGACGCGATGGTGGTTGAGTGGGCCGACTGGCTAGGCGACCGTATCACCGCCGCCCCCACGATACCGCGCGCCACGGTCGAGCGGGAGTTCCGCCTGATCATCGACACGCTGGCGGAGATGGTCGGGCCGTTCCGACGGGAGGCGCGGATCGTCTGGTTCCACGTGTGCGAGCACTATGGACGGGTGGCCGCCGCGCGGGGGCTGGCGGCCGGTGAAGTCGTCGAGGAGATGCAGTATCTCCGCGAGCTCCTCATCCGTCATCTCTCGCACGCGTTCTCCGCGCTCCGCCCGCGGCAGACTCTCGCGATCGTGCTGCGCCTCAACCGCGTGATCGACAAGGGCATCGCGGTTTCGGTGGTGGGATACACCGACGCGCTCGTCGCGACGCTCTTCGCGCAGAACGGCGTGCCGGCGCTGGCGACCGAATACGACGCGGCGGAGGTCGTTCGCCACCTCGACGGGCTCGAAGCCGAGCTCGCCGCAGTGACGCAGCCGGATCGCCGGTGACGCTGCTCTGGGCCGCCTTGCCGTGGGCGGCCCCGTTTCTCTCCCTTCCAGCACTCGCCCGCACCACGCCTGACATCACGCGCGCGCCCCGGGTACACGGGCGTCCCCTCAGCGTGATCATCCCCGCGCGGAATGAGGCGGCCACGATCGAAACGGTGGTCCGCTCGGTGCTCGCCAGCACCTATGAGCCGCTCGAGGTGATCGTGGTGGACGATCGCTCGACCGACGGCACCGCGGCCATCGTCGAGCGGATCGCCGCCGAGCACAGCCGCCTCCGGCTGGCGCGCGGCGAGGAACTGCCACCGGGCTGGTTCGGGAAGCCGTGGGCGTGCCGGCAGGGCTATCGGGCGGCGCGGGGCGAGATCCTCGCATTCACCGACGCCGACACCCGCCACGCGCCGGCACTGCTCGAGCACGCGGTAGGCGCGCTCGAGGCCGAGCGTGCCGATCTACTCACCGTGGCCGCGCACCAGGTCTGCCTCGGATTCTGGGAGCGCGTGGTCATGCCCCAGATCTGGCTGCTGCTCGGCGTGCGCTACCATCCCGCCCGGGTGAACCGCGCCACGCGTCCGCGCGACGCGATCGCCAATGGGCAGTTCATTCTGATGACGCGGGAGGCCTACGAGGCGATCGGCACGCACGAGGCCGTGCGCGACGAGGTCGCCGAGGACCTCGCGCTGGCGCAGCGCTGCGTCGCCCTCGGCCGGAAGCTCTGGTTCGCCTTCGCGAACACCCTCATCGAGACGCGGATGTACCGGAGTCTGGGCCACCTCGTCGAGGGATGGTCCAAGAACATCTATCTGGGCGCGCGCAGGAGCTTTCCCGACGAGCCGGTGCTCCGGGCGCTGGTGCCGCTGCTGCTGGCGCTGCCGATGCTTTTCTGGCTCCTGCCACCGGCGGTGCTCGCCTGGGGATTGGCGAGCGGGGCGCCACCGAGCGAGGGGCTCACCGGTGCGGCCTTGCTGGCGACGGCGTTGTCTCTGACGTTCTGGATGCTGGTCAGCTACGGGATGCGGATCCCGCCGTACTACGCCCTGGGGTATCCACTGGGAGCCGGCGTGGTGCTGTTCATCATGGCGCGGTCGACGTTCCGCGGCCGGCGGGCCGTGAAATGGAAGGGGCGGACGTATGCGATGGACCGATGGACGGATGGGCCGACGGACCGAGGCGGTTCATCCGGCCATCCGTCCATCTGACCATCCGCTCAGCGCGTGATTCTCTCGACCGACAACCGCTGCGCCGGAATCTCACCGCCCAGGAGCCGGCCCTCCGCATCCACCCTGAGGCGGAACTCCACCGAGCCGATCGCCACGGCAAGCGAGTCGGGGCCCACCGGGGTGACCTTGCCGCGAATCGTCTGCCCGCTCTGCCGGTCGGTGCCGCTCAGGTTGAAGAAGGGCACCTCCGCGCCACCCGCACCGAGCGTCCGCGCCCGCCGCACCGCCTGCTCCAAGAGCGCAAAGGACAGGTTGATGTAGGGCATCGCGCCGCGCTCGGTGCCCAGCACGAGCGTCTTGAGGCCGCGCCCGCTCATGTCGTCCACCGCAACGCTGTCGTCCCGGAACACGACCCGCGTGCGCTGGGTGAACTTGGCCTGGGCCGCCCCGGAATCGGGGCCGTTCCGCACGGTCACCTCGACCAGCGGAACGGTACCGTCCGGCGCCACGATCACGCGATAGCGCTCCGACAGGAACTTCTGGGTCTTGAAGAGCAACCGCCCCTCCAGCGCCACTCCCGATCGCGAGAACTCCTCGGTTGCGACGGTGTCGGCGCCGCGGCGCACCAGGAACGTTCCGCTGTCCTCCACCTGGCCGGTGGCTGGCGCGGCGGCAGTGGCCTGTGCCGCGGCTGTGCCGGGCGCGGCCAGGAGGAGGCAGAGAGTGAGGTCAGCTCGCATCACAATATCCGTAGGTATTCGGTGTGATTCCGCCCGCGTTCGGCGGGCTGTGATGGTAGCCGCTCGCGGGGTCTTCCGCCACCGTTCGCGCCGATAGGGTACCCGCCGGCGGCTGGTTCGTTCGCATCCTGACGACTTCCGATCCAGGGAGTCGTCATCGGTGAGCGTCGCAAGCGTCCTCCCGGAGCTTCACCGCCTGACCGACCTGCCGCGCCTGGTTGCCGCTCTGGGACACGAGCCGCGATTCGAGGAAGCCCCACCCGGCGCCTGGGTTCCGCAGGGCCGCGTGGCGTTGGTGGGCGCATCCGGCGGTTTTGCCTGGTACGGCGTCGAGGCTCCGGACCCCGAGCGGGCGGCCCGGAGCCTGGCGCGCCGCCTCCGCGGGCGGGGCCAGACGGCAGGGGTGCTCGCGCTCGACCCTGAAGCCCGCCAGCTCGCCGCGGCCGTGGCGTTCGCCGGGCTGCCCGTGCTCGGCTGCAACCTGGCCGACCCGGAGCGGCTCGCGCTGGCCCGTCTCGACCGGCTGGCCGGACCCGCCACCGCAACCGGCGGGCCGCTCGCGTACGCGGCTCGTGCCGCCGAAGCGCTCGAGGGCGAAGGCGTCAGCCGGCGATTCTTCCGGGCCTTCCGGGCCACGCTCGACCGCATGACCGCCGCGCTGCCGGGACCGCGGCCCGAAGTGGATCGGCACACGCTCGCCCTGCTGCAGCTCACTCGCGTGCTCGTCCTCTACTTCGTCCAGAGCAAGGGCTGGCTGGACGGACGGACCGACTTTCTCGCTCGCTCGGTGGACGACTGTCTCACGGCACGACGGCATCTCCACCGCGATCTGCTCGAGCCGCTGTTCTTCGGCACGCTGAATCGTCCGCCCGGCGCACGCAGCCAGGTGCCGCGACGGTTCGGCCGGGTGCCGTTCCTGAACGGCGGACTGTTCGAGCCCCACCGGCTGGAGCGGCGGCGGCGGCACACGCTGCCGAACGCCATCTGGCGGGACGCGTTCGATTCGCTGTTCGAGCGGTTCCACTTCACCGTGGACGAGCGTGGACGCCCGGGCCTCATCGCTCCTGACATGCTGGGGCGAGTGTTCGAAGGCGTCATGGAACCGGCCGCGAGGCGGCGGAGCGGCACGTTCTATACGCCGGCGCCGCTGGTCCACGCGCTGGTCCGCGCAGCGCTCGCGGCGTGGCTCGCGCCGCGCGCAGGATGCAGCGAGGAGCGAGCCGACCGGTTGCTCGACGAGCGCGATCCGTTCACGCGGCGCGCGCTCCGGCGACTCACGATCCTGGATCCCGCGGTCGGGTCGGGCGCCTTTCTGCTGGGCGCGCTCGACATCCTCGCGGGACCGAGCCGGCCCGGAGCCAGGCGGCGCATTCTCGGTCGTTCGCTCTACGGGGTGGATCTGAACGCCGCGGCTGTACGTCTGACCGAGCTCCGGCTCTGGCTCGCGGTCATCGCGGACGATCACGCCGACGCGCCCGAACAGGTAGAGCCGCTTCCGAACCTCGACGCCCTCGTCCGCCAGGGCGACAGTCTCCTCGACCGGCTGGGCGCTCCGCTGCCTATCCTCGACTCGCCGCTCAACCCGCGGCTCGCCCGCGTCCGCCGCGAGCTGGTCGGCGCCACCGGGGCCGCCAAGCGCGCGCTGGCGCGCGAGCTCCGGCGGACCGAAGCCGCGATCCTCACCGCCGCGCTGGACATCGCCGAGACTGCCGTAGACCAGCGAATCGCCGGCTGCCTGGCTGACGCGCGCGGGGGCACGCTGTTCGGCGCGCGACGCGGGCTCGATGCGTCGCTTCGCCGAGAGTTCGCGCGGCTCCGCGCGGAGCGGCAGGTGCTCCGGCTGACCCGCCGAAAGCTGGCGCAGAACGGCGAGCTGCCGTGGTTCCACTGCGAGACCCACTTCGCCGACGTGTTCGCGGCCGGGGGATTCGATGTCGTGGTCGGCAACCCGCCGTGGGTGCGGGCCGAGCAGATCGCGCCGGAGCAGCGGGCCCGGCTCGCGGCGCGGTACCGGTGGTGGCGCTCCGGAGGCAGCGGGTTCGCCCACCGGCCCGACCTGTCGCTCGCGTTCGTCGAGCGCGCCTGCGAGCTCGTCCGCCCGGGCGGCGTCGTGGCGATGCTCGTCCCGCTCAAGCTGGCCACGGCCGGATACGCCGCGCGCGCCCGGCACGCGCTCGCCACCGAGGCCACGCTCCACGCGGTGGCCGACCTCGAGACCGAGCGAAATGCGTTCGACGCCACCGCCTACCCGATGGCGCTGGTGTTGAGCCGCCGGCGGCCCGGTGAACGCCACCTGGTCAGGAGCGCGCTCTCGGTCCGGGAGCCGGCGGTAACGCCGCAGCGGTCGCTCGCCGCGGGCGGTCCCTGGGTGATCGGCGGCGGCGGTGCCGAGGAGGCGCTTCACGCCGCCGGTGCTCCCCGCCTCCGCGACCGCTTCACGCCGCACCTCGGAGTGAAGACGGGGGCAAACGAGCTGTTCCTCGACCCGCCCGCTTCCGTCGAGCCGGCGCTCCTTCGCACCGCCGTGCGCGGTCGCGACGTGCGGCCGTTCGCCGCGACGCCCGGGCCCCGGCTCCTCTGGCCCTGCGACACCGCCGGCCGTCCGCTCGCCGAGTTGCCGGCGGGCGCACGGGCGCATCTGGCGGCGGCAGAAGCGCGGCTCCGGGCCCGCGCCGACTATGAAGCCGGTCCGCCATGGACGTTGTTCCGCACCGGGCCCGCCTCCGCCCCGCATCGGGTGGTGTGGGCCGATCTCGCGCGGCGGCTCACCGCGCTCGCGCTCACCGGCGGGCCGGCGCGAACGCGAATTCCACTCAACACGTGCTACGTGGTGGTCGCTCCGGACGGTAAGACCGCGCATCGGCTGGCAGCGTGGCTCAACTGCACCTGGATCCGGGCCGCCGCTCGGCTGGGCGCCACGGTCGCGTCGGGCGGATACGCGCGGTTCGGCGCGGCGCCGGTGGGCGACTTGCCGCTCCCCGACTCGGTGCTCGCCGACCCGGCGCTCGGCGAGCTGGCCCGCTCCGGCGCTGAAGGACACTTCGTGCAGGCGGACCTCGATGACATCACTGCCCGTCACCTCGCCCTCTCCCCGGCCGCCCGCAGCGCGCTCGCGGCCGTGCCCGGCGTGGCCGACGATCGTCGCTGAGTCGCTCGCGCCGGTGGCGGAGCCGCTTGCGACGGTGCTCCAGCCCGGCTCGATGGCACTGCCACGGGCCGTCGCGGCCGCGCTCGCATCGAGCCTGGCTCCCCCCGAATCAGCGGGCATCGCGCCGGAGTGGCTGTGGCCCACGCAGCGGGTCACGTTCCGGCGGGTGCTGGCCGCGCTCGAGCGATACGGCGGGGCGATGCTCGCGGATCCGGTCGGGACCGGCAAGACCTACGTGGCGCTTGCCGCGGCCCGGGCCACCAACCGCTCACGCCCCACCGTCTGTCTGGTTCCCGCGGCGTTGCGGGATCAGTGGCAGCGGGCAGCCGAGCGCACCGGCGTGGCGATCGTCGCCTGGTCGCACGAGCGCGCGAGCCGAGGGTCGCTCCCGGCTCATTCCGGTCGGCTGGTCATCATTGACGAGAGCCATCGGCTGCGGAACCCCAACACCCGTGGCTACGCGCATATGGCCCCTTGGCTCTCCGGACGCCGCACGTTGCTGCTGAGCGCCACACCCGTGGTCAATCGGCTGGCCGACCTGGCGCACCAGCTGCGCCTTGCCGTCCGGGACGATGCGCTCGCGCCGAACGGGCTTGCTTCGCTCGGTGTAATGCTCGATGCCGGTCGCGGCCACCCCGCACTGGGTCTGTTGGTGCTGGCGACCGCTGCGTCGTCGGCATCGCGCCCCCGCGCAATCGAGCGCACGGAGCGGGTCAGCCCGAGCGCGAGTGACGACCTGGACACGCTGCTCGGGGAGATCGACCGCCTCGCCTTGTCGCCCGAGCCACCCGTGGCCGCGCTGGTCCGTTGCATGCTCTGGCGAGCCGCGGCATCCAGTCCCGCGGCACTGGCCGCCAGTCTCCGGCGATACCGCCGGCTGCTGCTGCATGCCCGGGATGCCGCTGCTGCGGGCCGCCGCCCGGACCGCCAGGCGCTGATCCGGCTCACGGGAGGGCTGGACGATCAGTTGCTGATGTGGGAACTGCTGCCCGGATCCACGGAGCCGGTGGACCTCGTCATCGACGATCTGCCGCGACTCGATTCGCTCATCGCACGGGCGGCCGCGGCCACGGCGCGGGACGACGCCAAGCTCGCGCGGCTCCGCGGGCTGCTGGCCGACGGGCGCGCCACGCTCGTGTTCACGGTCTCGCGGGAGACCGTTCGCTGGCTGCGCGGCCGCCTGGGATCGCGCGTCGCGTGGTGTACGGGGGAGCGGGCTGGCATCGGCGCCATGCGCGCGCCGCGCCGCACAGTGTTCGATTGGTTCCGGGCGGACACCGCGGTCCGGCGGACGACGTCGCCGGAAGGGCGGCTTGCGCCCCAACATCTCGTTTCCACCGACGTGGCGGCCGAAGGTCTGGACCTCCAGGGCGCGGAGCGGGTCGTACACTACGATCTCCCATGGACGCCCATGCGGCTCGATCAGCGGCGCGGACGGGTGGTGCGCGCGGGCTCGCCCCACCCGGAGGTCGAGGTGGTCCGCTTCGACGTGCCGCCGGCGCTCGAGCGCCGACTGCATTATGCCGAGCTACTGACGCGGAAGGCACGGCTTCCCGCCATCGTCGGGCTGGGCGAGGGCGGCGCGCTCTGGCGGTGGCGAAGCGAGCTGGCCGCCGCATTCGCCGGCTGCCACGCAGAGCGCGGCGTCGCTGCGGTTGCCGCGGACCCAACCGGGGTGCTCGCCGGATTCACTCTGCACGCCTGGCCCGATGCAGGGCCGCCACTCGCGGCTCACGTGCTCTGGTGGGACGAGCGGTCCGGCTGGACGGAGGAGCCGGACACGCTGTTCCGGCGGCTCGACGTCGCGGCCGGTGCCCCGGCCGTGCCGGCACCGCCACGCGAGGTACGACTCGCGCTCGAACGGATCGGCGCGGTGGTGCGCGAGCGCGTCCGTGCCATCCGGCGTGCCGCGTGGGAGTCGCCCGCACCGGGGCAGGCCGCGCGCCTGCTCCTCGCGCGGCTCGACCCTCTCGCGCGCTCGGCGGCCAGACAGCGCGACGCCGGCGCGCTCGGCCAGGTGCAGCGCGCGATCGCCTTTGCCGCAGGGGGCCACAGCGCGGGCGAAGCGGCGGACGTCGCGCGACTCGCCCGGCTGCCCGAGGCCGGGCTGATCGCGGCGCTGCACCATCTGCCGGCGCGCGCCGCGGCACCATCGGCGCTTCTGGCCCGAGTGACCGGAGTGATTTTGTTCGGGGGCGGCGCTACGTTCCCGCGATGTCAGTCCTCCGAACCCTGCTGTTCGATCTCGACGGCACGTTGATCGACTCGGTTCGCCTCATCCTCGACAGCTATCACCACACGCTCGCCGCGCACGGCCTGCCCGCCCGTAGCGACGATGAATGGCTG
Organism: Gemmatimonadales bacterium; assembly: GCA_050733215.1. Taxonomy (GTDB): domain Bacteria; phylum Gemmatimonadota; class Gemmatimonadetes; order Gemmatimonadales; family GWC2-71-9; genus DASQPE01. Next base: position 538 of record JBOHSN010000127.1, on the reverse strand, counting down.
CAGGGCGTGGGGACGCCGCTTCGGGCGCAGTTCGCCGATTGGAAGGACGACCCCGAGCGGCTGGAGGCGCTGATCGCCACGTACCGCGAGTACAACCTGGCGAACCACGACCGGATGGTGACCATCTACCCGGGCGTGCTGGAGGCGGTGCGGCAGGTGAAGGCGCGCGGCGCGACCACGGGCCTGGTGACCAGCAAAAACCAGCTGGGCGCGGTACGCGGGCTCCGGCTGGTGGGACTCGACGAGCTGATCGACGTGATGGTGTGCGCCGACGACGTGGAGAATCCGAAGCCGCATCCGGAGCCGGTGGAAAGGGCGGTGCGCCTGCTCGGCGCCGATCCCGCGGCCACGGTCTACATCGGCGACAGCATCCACGACATGCGCTCGGGCCGCGCGGCGGGCGTCAAGACCGCCGCGGTGTTGTGGGGGCCGTTCGGACGCGAGCATTTGGAGCATGCGGAGCCGGATTACTGGCTCGAGCGGCCGGAGGAGATCGTCAGTCTGGTAAGCGGTGAGCGGTGAGCGGTGAGCGGTAAGC
>JBOHSN010000126.1:0-8955 GCA_050733215.1 Gemmatimonadales bacterium | reverse complement strand
GGCCGAGGCAGCGGCGCCCGACGTCGCGCCGACGGTCGAAGCGCCGGTGCCGGTGGCGGCAGCGGAGGCGTCGCCGCCCACGCCGCAGCCGGTCGTGGATGCTTGGAGCGGGGCCGGCAGGTCCCTCGAGCCCGGGCAGGCGGTGGGGGTCGTGCCGGTGGCGACAGGTGGGGGGAGCCGGATGCCGCCCACCGAGCTGGTCTCGGAGCGCGGCATCCGCTGGATGGGCATGGTGCACGGCGATGACCGCTGCATCCCCGGGCGTGACGAGATGCTGCCCGGGTTCCGCGCCCGGAGAAACTGAGCAGTCGCTTACAGCACCGGCGTCGCGGACGGCTGGGTGGTCCGCGACGTATCCGTGCGGGTCCACGCCTCCTCGACCGTCCGGTTCACCTCATTCAGCACGGCGTCTGACGCGGCCAGCCCCTCACGCTGAAGCAGCCGCACGACCGCCGCGGGCACCACCTCGTTCAGCCGCGTCACCACCTGCGCATAATCCGCGAAATGCTGGCGGGCGAGATCCGATACCTCGCGTTCGCCGAGCGCCAGCGCCGTCGTGTGCAGCATGATGTAGCTGATGGTGGCGAGGCTGAAGGCGGCGTAGTCGTCGCGCAGATTCTTCGGCAGCCCCTCGGTGCGCATCAGATCGATGGCACCGGCGGCAAGTCCGGCTACCGTCGAGCCGACCTTCTTGAGTGCGTCCAGGGGTCCGCCCGCGTTCCGGCGGTCCACCAGCCCCTTCAGGTCGGCGATGTGATGCTCCACCTTCCGATTGATCGTCTGGATCTCCCGCACAAACTCGGGATCGTCCTTCAGGTCCTGAACCTGACCCTTGATCGCCTTCTCGATGTGCTCTTCGAGCGCCAGCATGTCCGTGATATAGCTGTTCAACGCTTCGTTGCGGTCTCTAGCCACGAAATCCCCCAGGGTAGATGTACGAAAGCCCGGAATGTGCCGAGCGTGGGGGCCGCCGGCTGTGCCGAGCATCACCCGAGGAGATCGAGTTGTCTGGCCCGCCCGCGGAACGGCATTATCGTTCAAGGGAAAGGGTCAGCAGCACGGAGGGGCTATGATCCCGCTCATTCGTACACTCGCCGCGCTGGTGGCCGGGGCGGGGCTCGCGCCCGATGGAGCGGCGCAATTGCCGGCCGCGACCACCTTCGCCGCCGAGGCCGACTCGGCTGCGCGCTGGGCCGCCGACAGCCTCGAACTCACCGCACCGCAGCGCTTCGCTTTCTTCCAGAACGTGGATACCGCCGTGGCCGACGGCATGGCCGCCAACCCGGCCGGCGGCCGGCCGGCCGTGGATTCCGCCCTGGCGCAGGTGGTGAAGGAAACCGGCAGGAAGATGCGGTTCGTTCGGCAGGCCCGCGTCATCTTCAGCGACATGTTCGCCCGCCGCGCGAACGACCGCGGCCGCCCGCCGGGCACCGAAGAGGAGCTGTGGCGATCACCGGCCAACGTCGCGAAGCTGATCGAGCTCTACCGGGACAATCCGGAGGCGTCGGACCACGACATGGAACGGGCGATGGCGTCGACGTTCAGGCCCGATTGAGACTGAAGAGCAGAGGAGCAGAAGAGCAGAAGAGCAGATGGGGTGCAGGGCAAAAAGGCAGCAAGGCGGGTCGCCCTGCTGCCTTCCGTACTTTCGCGCTCATCTGCTCTTCTGCTCCTCTGTTCTTCCTAAAGGCTTCCTCCCCCCGGCAGCTTCGCCGTCCCCATCGCCCGAAGAATCCGCGCCGCACTCGTCGGCTGGTCCGATTCCACATCCGCCCACGCGTGCGCGCGGCGGTCCAGCCACGGCTTGAGCTCGCCATAGGCGCGCGAGGCCGCGGCATTATCGAACGTGATCGTGCCATCGCTCAGCCGGTACTCGGCTTCGTGCGCGGAGAGCAGGCCGTAGAGGCTGTCGAGCGACTGGAGCAGGAAGCTCGAGAGCTTCGCCACCTCCGGGTGCTCCTGGCGGACGTTTCGCGCCTCCCACGTGCGCCGCTGCCCGTCCGACCACTTGTTGCGGCTCGAGAGCAGATTGAAGGTGTCGCGGTACGCCTGCTCGATCTCCGCCTCCCGCCGCCGGAAGCGCTGCACGTAGGCCGACGCCGTGCCCACGCTGGCGCGGGCGGCCCGGAGCCCTGCGGGCTGGAGCCGTGCGGTCGCGAACAGGTTCGCGAACCCCGCCGTGCGGAGCCCATTGTCGAGCTCGGCCCAGGCCGCGGCGTGCGCACGCTCGTAGCGGGTGACCAGCCCGGCCGCGGAGCGAAGGTCGCCCTCGAGCGACGGGGCCGCGCCTGCCTTCGGAGCCGCGATCGCGATCTTGGGTGGCGGGGCGATCCGCGGCACTGGCGCCGGAGCGGCGGCGGTGGTGTCGGCCGGGCGAGGAGCCGGCGCGGTCTCAGTCTCGGGCTTCGGCGCGGCGAACGCGCTGGCGCCGCCGAAGCTCGGGCTGCCCTTCGCCGACGGAACGCTCGCCGGGAGCACGGTTGCGTTGGTGGGCGGAGTGCCCGCCCGTTCGGCGCGAAGCATCCGGGGACCCAGATCGGGCAACCGCAGCCCCGTGCCTACGCCGAGCTCCCATTGGGGCCGCGCCGCGGACAGCGCCAGGTGGGTGGAGCCGGCCAGCACCACGGCAGCCGCGGCGATCAGGATCGGGCGCCGGCGGCGTCCCAGACGGAGATCGACCCGGGGAAGCTGGAACGCGGGAAGCGCCGCGGCGATCCTCGGCTCTTCGGATGCGGGCTCCGCAACGACGGCCGCGGTCTCCTCCTGGTCCGAAGGCTCGCTTTGGTGCGGCGGCCCGCTCGCCCGCGCCTCGTCATCGACCGCGAGGAAGATCGCCTCGCGCTCGGGCTCGGCTAGCGTCAGGATCACCGGCGGCGGTGCGACGGGCGCGAAGCGTGCGACGTGCGCCGATACCGGTTCCGGGTCGAACTCGGGCTCCGGCCATGGCTCCGGCTCCGGCTCCGGCTCTGGTTCTGGTTCCGGTTCGTACTGCGCGGCAACCGGGACCGGCGCGGCAGGAAGCGCGGGCTCGGGCTCAGGGTTGCGCGCTAGGGGCTCGGGCGCTAGGGGCTCGGGCGCTACGGGCTCGGGCGCTACGGGCTCGGGCGCTAGCGGCTCGGGCGCGACCGGCGCATGCGCTGCCGGCGCCGTCGAGACGTCGATCAGCGGCAGGCCGGCGACCGGTGACGGGGCCGGCCGCGGTGTGCGTCGATACGGCGCGTCGTCGACCGCGCGCACGAGCGTGTGCGTCACCGCTGCGGCCGGCGCCGGGGTCGGCGGCGCCGCCGACGACCCGCTCGCTGCCATCTCCCGCGCCTTCTTGTAGTGCGGGTGGAACTCGATCGGCAGCCACTTGTCGCTGGCCGAATGGAAGATGCGCGCCTTCGGGGTGATGACGCCGGTCTTGATCGCGGTCGCCATCTCCTCGATGCTGCGGAAGACGCCGATGTCGTCGGGACCCAACTCGATGCGATACATAGAGACCCCCCCTGCGCACCCGGGGTAGCGAAAACCGTGCTGCACCCGAATGCAGGGAGTCGGCCGTCGAGGTCGTAGACAGTCGGGAGACCGGCGCGGTTCCGACGCGCGCGGTGCCGGGCGCTCGGCGAACCGTGGAACCTCGCGGCGGCGCGAAGGTTGGGCGGAGAGGGCCGGTGACCGCCGGGCGCGGGGTGACCAGACTCTGAACGGTGGTCGCCAACCGACCGCTCAGGCGACGGAGTGCCGAAACTCGCATGAGCGATACCGCACTTTGCACTCCGGATTGCGCTTGCCGGGCCGGGCCGCCCGCCCGCAGATTCACCGGCCATGCGACCTCTGGCTCTGGTCACCGGCGCGACGGCCGGCATCGGCAGGGTGTTCTGCGAGCGGCTCGCCGCGCGGGGGCACGATCTCATCGTCGTGGCGCGGGACGCGGCCCGGCTCGAGGCGCTGGCCGGAGACCTCGGCACCCGCCATGGCGTGCAGGTCGAGGCTCTGCGCGCCGATCTCTCGCGCGACGAGGAGATCGAGCACGTCGCCGCCCGGCTTCAGAGTGGCCCGGCGCTCGCCATCCTGGTCAATAACGCCGGCTTCGGCACCAAGGGCACCATCGCCAAGACCGACCCCGCGCCACAGATTGCGATGCTGCACCTGCACACCCTCGCCCCGATGCGCCTTGCGCAGGCCGCGCTCCCCGGCATGCTGGCCCGCCGCGCCGGCGCGATCGTGAACGTGTCGTCGGTCGCTTCCTTCATCTATACGCCCGGCAACGCCAACTACTCCGCCACCAAGGCGTACCTCACCGTGTTCAGCGAGGGACTGGCCGGCGAAGTGGCGCACGCCGGCGTACAGGTGCAGGCGCTCTGTCCCGGATTCACCCGCACCGAGTTCCACGACCGGATGGGCCTCGACCAGGCTGAGCTCGAGAGGAGGCCGTTCTGGTTGAGCGCGGAGTATGTGGTGGACTGCTCCCTGCGCTCGCTCGATCGGCGAGGGCCGGTGGTGTGCATCCCCGACTGGCGCTACAAGGTCATCGTCTTCCTCGTCAGGCATGCACCGCGCCGCCTGCTCGGCGCGGCCACGCGCAAGGTCCACGGGAACGATGGGTGACGGTGCCTACAGACCTGCGGCCTCGGTGCTCGGCCGCGTCGGTCTCCCCGAGCCGGTCCCGGCGCTCGCCCGGCGCCGGTGGGACGTCATTGTCGTGGGGGCCGGCCACAACGGACTCGCCTGCGCCGCCTATCTCGCGCGCGCCGGCCGCCGGGTGCTGGTGCTCGAGGCGCGCGAGCGGATCGGCGGCGCCTGCACCCTCGAAGAGCCGTGGCCGGGCGTGCGGATGTCGCCCTGCGCCTACATCGTCGGCCTGCTGCATCCACTCGTGATGCGTGAGCTCGACCTCCCCGGCCGTGGTTTCCGCTGGCATCCCGCCGCGGGCGGCATGTTCGTGCCGTTCGAGGATGGCTCCAGCATCCAGCTCTGGAACGACGATGCGCGTTGCGAGGCGGAGGTGCGCGCCTTCGCGCCGAAGGACCTCCGCGGCTGGCGCGCCATGGGCGCGCTCAAGAGCCGGCTCCGCGACGCGCTCCGTCCCGACGGGGATGGCGACCTCTGGATCGGCGACGCGCCGACGCGGGAGCAGATCGAGGATCGGCTCCGCGGCGATGCGGACGCGCGCGCCCTGCTCTTTGACTGGTCCATGGTGGAGTGCGTCGAGCGCTTCATGCAGGACGGGCGGATGCACCTTGCGTATCTGGGCCAGGGTGTCATCGGCACCGACGCGAGTCCGCACGATTCCGGGACGGCCTCGGTCTGGTTCCATCACGGTTCCGGGCGGATGGACGGCCAGCCAGGGGCCTGGGGCTACGTCGAGGGCGGCATGGGGATGGTCTCGTTCCTTCTCTGCGACGCGGCTCGTGACGCCGGCGCGGTGGTCGCGGCCGGCGCTCCGGTCGCGCGCATCCTCCCAGGCCAGGGCGTCGAGCTCGAGGGTGGGGAGCGGATCCAGGCGCGCTACGTCGTCTCCAACGCCGATCCCCGCGTGACGCTCCGGCTCCTCGGTGACGCGGCCGACTCCGGCTGGCAAGAGCAGGTCGAACGCGTGCCGATCCGGGGCGTCACGGTGAAGGTGAACCTTACGCTCCGGGAGCTCCCGAACTTCCGGGCGCGGCCCGGCCTCTCCGAGCCCCACCACACGGGGCAGGTGAACACGCCGCTCAGCAAGCCGGAGTGGCGCGAGGCGCATGCGGCCGCGCGCCGCGGCGACCTGCCACCCAGGGTCTGGGCCGAGCTGTACTTTCAGACCGCGTACGACCGGAGCGTCGCCCCCGCCGGCGTGCACACGCTGAGTGTGTTCGCGCAGTACATGCCGTATGCCTTTCGCGAGGGAAGCTGGGACGGGCGGCGGGATGAGGTGGGCGATGTGGTGGTCGGCTCGATTGCCCGGTTCTGCTCCAACCTCCCGGAGGCGATCATGGACCGCGAGGTGCTCGGCCCCCCGGATATCGAACGGCGGGTCGGTCTCACCGGCGGCCACATCTTCCAGGGGGAGATCCTGCCGCCGTTCATGTGGGACCGGCGGCTCGCCGCCCGCACCCCCATGCCGGGCGTCTATCTCTGCGGGGCGTGCACCCATCCGGGCGGCAGCGTCATCGCGGTCAATGGCCGGAATGCCGCCATGGCGCTGCTGGCCGACAGCGGGTCGTGACCTGGCGCACGGGCAAACCGACCGGACCTAGCGAGATTGGCCCGGTTCGCGGAGCAAACCAGGGAACGAACCAGGGTGACGCAGACCAGGAGGCGGAACGTGCGCGTGCTCACAATCGCCGGGCTTGCCGCGATACTCGCGGTGGCCGGCTGCCAGAAGACGGGCGACCGGGAATATGAGGTGGAGAAGCCGGTCATCGGGACCGAGACGGACACCATCCGGACCCCGGACGTGGACGTGGGGATGAAGAAGGACACACTCAACGTGCCGGACGTCGACGTGAACAAGAAGAGGGTCGAAGTCAATGTGCCTGACGTGGATGTCCAGAAGCCAAGTGAGAGGGACACGAATTAGGGGCGGTACCGGCGGCAGAGGCGGTACGGACGGTAGAGGGGTGATACTGTGAGAAGGTGCCAAAGGAGTTGCCCTTTGGTACCTTTTCGCTTTCCCGGCTGACTCTACCGTCTGTACCGCCTCTACCGCCCTTACCGCCTACGTGACTTCTCTTCTCCCTGAGCGTGCAGAGCTGGCCGCCCTGCTGAGACTGGCTCTCCCCGTCGTGGTGGTACAAGTCGGCTTAATGCTCATGGGCGTGGTGGACTCGATCATGGTGGGGCGGCTGTCCGCGGAGGCGCTCGGTGCGGTCGCGCTCGGCAACGTCTACTTCTTCGCGGTCGGCGTGTTCGGGATGGGGATGCTGATGGCGCTCGACCCGCTCGTGGCGCAGGCGGTGGGTGCTGGCGACGAGCCCGCCATCGCGCGCGCGGTGCAGCGCGGGCTCCTGCTTGCGCTTGCCATCAGCGTGCCCTGCTCGCTGCTGTTGGTGCTCGCCGGGCCGGCGCTCCGGACATTGGGCCAGCCGGACGCGCTCGCGGCCGGCGCTGCGGTGTACGCCTGGTGTCTCATCCCCGGCGTCCTCCCGTTCTACGCCTTCATCGTGCTGCGGCAGACGCTCCAGGCCCGCGAGCTGATGCGGCCGATCGTCCTGACCATCGTCGGCGCGAATCTCGCGAACGTCCTGTTCAACTGGATGCTGATCTACGGACGACTCGGCGCACCCGCGCTGGGCATCGCCGGCGCCGCTTGGGCGACGACCGCGAGCCGCTGGCTGATGACGCTCGCGCTGCTCGTCCTCGCCTGGCGGGAGCTCCGGCCCCATCTCCTGCCGTTCCGCCGAGAGGCGCTCGAGCGCGCACCGCTCACGCGCATGGCGGCGATCGGCTCGCCCATCGGCCTCCAGCATCTGATGGAGTACGGCGTGTTCGGCACGGTGGCGCTGCTCATGGGACGGCTCGGCACCATTCCGATCGCGGCGCATCAGGTGGCGATCAACCTGGCGTCGCTCACGTTCATGGTCCCGATGGGCATCGCGGGGGTGGCGGCCGTGCTCGTCGGCCAGGCGGTGGGGCGCGGCGACATGCCGGGGGCCCGCCGCGCCGCCCGCGCCGCCCTCGCGTGCGGCGTGGCGTTCATGACCATGACGGCGCTCATCATGCTCGCGGTGCCGACACCGCTCGCGCGCATCTACTCGCGCGAAGCCGGCGTGGTGACGCTCGCCGCGTCGCTCCTGCCGATCGCCGGCACGTTCCAGGTCTTCGATGGCCTCCAGGTCGTGTCGCTCGGCATTCTCCGCGGGCTCGCCGACACCCGCGCGCCGTTCCTCATCGCGCTGCTCGGCTTCTGGCTCCTCGGCTTTCCCGTGAGCCTCGCCCTCGGCTTCCAGCGCGGGCTCGGCGCGGTGGGACTCTGGTGGGGACTCGTGGTGGGCCTCGCCGCGGTGGCCGCGCTGCTGCTGGCGCGGGTGCGCGCTCGGCTGCGTCGCGACGTCGGGCGCGTGGCGGTGGATCAGGTGGCGACGGCATAGGGGAGGAGAGGGCGGGAGAGGGCGGGAGAAGGCGGGAGAAGGCGGGAGAAGCAGCGCGAGTCCGGGCGGTGGGGGCTCCAGAGCGGCGCATCAGGACTTCGCCAACGATTAGTTGTTCCGCCATCCGGGCGAAACCTGGCAGCGCCGCGGCGGAGCTCCCACGGCCCGGCAAGCGCAAGAAATCCGCTCCCGCCCTCTCCCTCCCTCCCCCTCCCTCTCCTCCCTAGAGCTCCGGCCGTACCGCTCGCTCGCATGCGCCCAGCACCCCGTCCACCGCGAGCGCCAGCAATGCCGCAGGCACGGCGCCCGAGAGCACCATGCGGGTGTCCGCCAGCGCGAGGCCCGCGATGATAGGATCGCCCAGTCCCCCCGCGCCGATCAGCGCGGCGAGCGTGGCCGTCCCCACGTTGATCACCGCCGCCGTGCGAATCCCCGCCATGATCACCGGCGCCGCCAACGGCAGCCGCACGTACCGGAGCGTCTGCGCGGGCGTCATCCCCGCCGCCAGCGCGGCAGCGATCGCGGGGCGGTCGGCCTCCCGCACGCCGGTGTAGGTGTTGCGGACGATCGGATACAGCGAGTAGAGGAACAGCGCGACCACCGCCGGCGTCGTGCCGATGCCGAGCACCGGCAGCATGAAGGCGAGCAGGGCGAGCCCGGGGATCGTCTGCACCACGCCGACTCCCCGGATCGCGCCTTCTGCGCCGCGGGGGAGCCGTTCGAGCAGCAGCCCGGCCGGCACCGCGACGAGCACCGCGAGCGCGAGCGACACCGCAACCAGAAACAGGTGGCGCAGTGTCAGCCGGAGGAGTGCACGGGCATCCGCCTGCCCTGATGTCTGCCCGCCCGCCCGCCCGCCCGCCTGCCCGGCGGCGGCGGCGGCGCCGACTCCGATTCGCTCGAGTGC
>JBOHSN010000125.1:0-9140 GCA_050733215.1 Gemmatimonadales bacterium | reverse complement strand
GCGCCCGGCGCCCGGCGACCGCGCGCTCGCCGAAGGCGACGCGGTGAGGGCCGCGGAGGCGTATCTCGCCCAAGCGGGATCGGGCGAGGCGCGCGATACCGCGTTCTACAACGCGGGCACCGCGGCGGTGCGGGCGGAGCGCTACGACGTCGCCCATGGCGCGCTCACCGAGGCGACGAAGTCGCCCGATCCCGGCCTCAGGTATCGCGCGCTCTACAACTTGGGGACCACCGCGTTGCTCGAGGCCGCGCGGGACACCGCCAACGCGGAGACGCTGCTCGCCCAGGCCGAAAGCCAGCTGCGCGCGGCGCTGCTGCTCCAGCCGTCGTCCGCCCGCGCCAAGTGGAACCTCGAGCTGGCGCTGCGCCGCAAGCCGCCCAGCGGGGGCGGCGGCGGTGGGGGCGGTGGTGGCGGCGGCGGAGCGCAGCAGCCCGAGCCCGCGCAGCCCAAGCCGGCGCCGCAAGGTGTGAGTCAGGCCGAGGCGGAGCAGATCCTGAATTCGATGGAGCGGGAGGAGCGCGCCACCCGGAACGAGCAGCAGCGGCGCTATCACGGGAGCGCCGGAGGGATCAAGGATTGGTGAGCACGCTTCTGCTGCTGCCTTGGCTGCTGATCCAGGGCGCCGGCGCCGAGCTCAAGGCGTCGGTGGACCGCGAGCATCTCGCGGTCGGCGACGACATCGTGTACTCGGTGCACGCGGTCAGCCGATCGGCCGCTCCGCTCCGCCTGCTCATCCCGACTATCTCCGGATTCGAGATCGTCGGCCGCAGCGAACGGAGCTCGGTCTCGCACTTCGGCGGCAGCAGCCGATCCACGACGCTCGAGCTCCGGCTCCGCGCGCTCAAGGCCGGCAAGTGGGCGATCGGACCGGCGCGCGCGGTCCAGGGCAGGCGGGAAGTCGTGGCGCCGGCCGTGACCGTGAAGGTGGACGAGCTGCCCGGCGCGACGGCGATGGCGGCCAATCCGGCACTCAGGACGCTGCTCGAGCGGGCGCCACCACCCGACACGCCTGGCCAGGCGGCGGTGAACCTGGCGCTCTCATCTCGGCGCGGTGCCGTCGGCGACCAGATCGACGTGCTCACGGCCGCGTGGTTCCCGCGCGACCTGCGCGTCCGACTGCGCCGGCCCCCGACGCTGCAGCCGCCGGTAATCGAAGGCGTCTGGAGCTATCCGCAGCCCGTGCCGCCCGGCATCGCCGCCACGCGGACGGTGGGCGGAACGCTCTACGATCTGTTCGTGGCGCATCAGGTGGTGTTTCCGCTTCGGCCGGGCCGGATCATCGTCACCCCGGCCGTGCTCAAGTACAGTGTCCCGCTCGCGCTCCAGTTCTTCAGCCAGGAGGAACGCTACACCCTGACGAGCGCACCCGAGACGGTGTCGGTCGCGGCGACTCCGGCGGAGAACCGCCCGGCGGGCTATGCCGGCGCCGTGGGCCGGGATCTCCGGCTGGTGCGCACGGTGGAGCCGCCGACCGCGGTACCCGGCGAGCCGGTGTCGGTGGCCTTCGAGCTGAGCGGCGAGGGCAATCCGGCGCTCTGGCCGGCGCCCGAGCTCGCGTGGCCCGAGGGCGGCGTGCGCTCCTATCCCGATGGTACCGACGAGCGGTTGCGGGTCACCGAAGGCCGCCTTGGCGGCGCCAAGACGTTCCGCTTCACCGTAGTGCCCGACTCGTCCGGGACGTTGCCGCTGCCGGGCGCCACGTACCCGTTCTACGACGTGAGCGCCGGGACATTCCGAACCGCCACGCTGGCCGGAGACCGGCTCGTGGTCGCGACCGGGAGCGAGGCCAAGGCGTCGCGCCCGCCGCCGCCGCGGCTGCTGCCGATGGAAGGCGCGCCGTGGCCGTGGCGGATGCGTCGCGCGCTCCCGGGGTGGGCATGGGCCGTGATGGTGCTGCTCCCACCGCTTGCGCTGCTCTGGCGGCGGCTCCGCGCAAGGCGGCCGAGTGCCCGGCCCAGGCCGGCGCGCCCCGACGTCGCCACGCTCGAGGGCGAGCTGGAGACGCTGGTGCGAAGCCTTGCGCCCACCGCCGAGGCGCTCGGCGATGGTGGACTCGTGGCGGCGCTCCGGGCCGCCGGGCTCGATCCCGCGCCCGCCGTCCGCCTGGTCGCGGTGCGCGACCGGCTTCGCGAGCTCCGCTACGGCCCCGCGGCCGGCCCCGTGCCGGCGGAGCTCGCGCGCGAGGCACGCGAGCTCCTCGACACGCTGCGTCCCCGCACCGCCGGCCGATCGGGCGCCCTCGCAGCGATCGCGCTCCTCACGGCGCTCGGCGGAGCGCCCGGGCTTGGCGGCCAGACGTCCGACCCGGCCCGCCTCTACGCCGCGGGATCGCTGCACTCCGCCGCGAGCGCGCTGCTCCGCGAGCTCGACCGCGACGCGCGCGACCCCGCCACCTGGTACAACCTCGGCGCGACGTACTACCGGCTGGGCCTCGACGGGCGCGCCGCGGGGGCGTGGTTGCAGGCGCACCGCCTCGCCCCGCGGGAGCGAACCGTGAATCGCGCGCTTGATCTGGTCCCGCCGCCCGAGCCGGCGAGCGCCGCGCGCCTCTGGACGCCGCCGGTGAGCTGGCCAGAACTTGCGCTCGCAGCGCTGCCGCTCTGGGCCGTAGGATGGATGCTGCTCGCGTGGCGTCCGCGCCGCCGGGATGTGGGGGTCGCCCTCGTGCTCTTGGGCGGTGTCGCGGGGGTCAGCGCCGTCGCGATCCGCGCCCGGGAGGCGCGCCCGGTCGCCATCGTGCTGGGCGGCACGCCGCTCCAGCTCTCGCCCCACGAGCGCGCGCCCACGGTCACGCCGCTCGAGGCCGGCAGTGCGGTGCTGCTGCTCCGGCGGCAGGGGGGCTGGACCATGGTGAACGCCCCGGGCGGCCGGCTCGGCTGGGTGCCGACCGACTCGGTCTTCCGTCTCCGGAGCCTTTGAGCGTGCCGCGCTGCGTGGCCATCCTGCCCGATGCCGTCGCCGACCAGATCGCGGCCGGCGAGGTGGTGGAGCGCCCGGCGTCCGTGGTGAAGGAGCTGGTCGAGAACGCGCTGGACGCCGGCGCCACGCGGGTGCAGGTACGGCTGGAGGACGGGGGCAAGTCGCTGGTCGAGGTGAGCGACGACGGCGGCGGGATGGGTCGCGAGGATGCGGTCCTCGCCCTCGACCGGCACGCGACGAGCAAGATCCGGAGCGTTGCCGACCTGGTGGGCGTGCGCACCTTCGGCTTCAGAGGCGAAGCGCTGCCGGCGATCGCATCGGTGTCGCGGCTCGTCCTGCTCACGTCCGAGGAAGGCACGGAGGGCACGGTGCTCGCCGTCACCGGCGGACGGCTCGACCGGGTGGAAACCGCGGCGCGCCAGCGGGGCACCACCGTGACCGTGCGGAATCTGTTCTTCAACACGCCAGCCCGCCGGAAGTTTCTCCGCTCGACGGCGAGCGAGGCGCGCGCGGCGCATGACGCCCTCGCCACGCTCGCGCTGGCGCATCCCGACCGTGGCTTCGAGCTGGAGCTGGATGGGTCCCTGCGCCTGCTGGTTCCTCCGTCCCAGTCGCGGGAGGAGCGGCTCGCCGGGGTGTGGGGCCGCGAGCTGGCGGCGACGCTGGTGCCGGTCTCCTACGCCAGGGGTGCGTTCCGGATCGATGGGCTCGTGCAGCGCCCGGCCGACGCCGCCCCGACCGGCCGGCGCACGCAGCTCTTCGTGAATGGCCGGCCGTTCCGCGATCCGTTCCTCGTGCGCGCGGCCGAGGCCGGTTACCGGGCGGCCATCCATCCGGGCGATCGCCCGACTCTCCTCCTCTGCGTCGAGGTGGCGCCGGGCGAGGTGGACGTGAATGTGCACCCGGCGAAGCTGGAGGTGCGCTTCCGGGAACGGGTGGGCGTGGAGCGAGCGGTCGAAGAGGCGGTGCGGGAGGCAATCGGGGCGATGATCGCGGCTGCGCCGCTCGGGGAGGGCCGGATGGACCGATGGGCTGATGGACGGATGGCGTCAGGTCTGGCGCCGGCTCCCGGCGAGGTCACTCCGGAACCGGCGCAACTGTCCATCGGTCCATCCGGCCATCGGTCCGCCGACGCCGGCTTCACCACGCCGCTCCTCCAGGTCTTCGACACGTATATCGTCTACGAGTCGCCCGACGGCGTGGTCATCGTGGATCAGCACTCCGCGCACGAGCGCATTCTCTACGAGGCCGCCATGGCCGAGCTGGCGAGCGGGCGGGCAGCGTCGCAGCAGCTCCTGCTGCCACTGACGGTGGAGCTCACCGATGAAGAGCTGGAGGCCGTCGAGACCCACGCCGCCGAGCTCCGATCGGTCGGCTTCGAGGTGGACGCGTTCGGCGGCCGTGCCGTCGCCATCCATGCGGTGCCCGCGCCCCATCCGCGCTTCGACGCGGGGGCCTGCTTCCGCGAGATGATCGCCGACCTCGCACGCGGGCGCTTCGGCGGGTGGGCCAACCGGCTGGAGCGGTTCGCGGCCACGTACGCCTGTCGCGCGGCGGTGAAGGCCGGCCAACGGCTGGGCGACGCGGAGATGCGGCGGCTGCTCCTGCGCCTCTTCGAGACCGACCTGCCGCCACACGACGTGCACGGCCGTTCCACCATCGTGCAGCTTCCCCGCGACGAGCTGGAACGACGGTTTGGCCGCCGTTAGCGTCCCCGTGATCGTGGGACCGACGGCGGTGGGCAAGACCGCTGTCGCGCTCGCGCTCACGCAACACTGGCCGCTCGAGGTGGTGAGCGCGGACTCCCGACAGGTCTATCGCCGGCTCGACATCGGTACCGCCAAACCCACCCGCCGCGAGCGGGCCCGGGTGCCGCACGTGGGCCTGGACCTGGTCGACCCCGGCGAGCGCTACAGCGCCGGGCGGTTCGCGAAGGATGCCGAGCGCTCCATCCGGGAGGTGCGCGCGCGGGGGCACCAGCCGGTTGTGGTCGGTGGTACGGGACTCTATGTGAAGGCGCTGGTGGACGGCCTGTTTCTGGAGCCGCCGCTCGATCTCGCGCGCCGCCGCGCACTGGATGCGTGGACCGCCGACCTCAGGGCCGGCGAGCTGCTGCGCTGGGCCGCACGGCTCGACCCGGCGTTCCGGGGCGGGGGACGCCAACGGGCGGCGCGCGCGATCGAGGTCGCGTTGCTCACCGGACGGTCGCTGAGCTGGTGGCAGCGGGAGGCGCAGAGCCGAGGGACGGTCGATCCGTGGTACGTGGTCCTGACCGTGCCCCGGGCGGTGCTGCACCAGCGGATCGCACAGCGCGCCGAGGAGATGGTCCGCCGCGGGCTGATCGAGGAGGTGGCGGCCGTGCTCTCGGAAGGGCACGCGGCCCACGCGCCGGGCCTCGACGGCATCGGCATCCGCGAGGCGGTCGAGTACCTTCACGGCAAGCGCACCCGCGACAGCGTGGCGGAAGCGATCGCCGTCGGCACCCGGCGGTATGCCAAGCGGCAGGAGACGTGGTTCCGCCACCAGCTCGCGGGCCCGGCGCTCATGCTGGATGCGACCCGCGCGCCCGAGCGGCTCGCGGACGAGATCGCCGCCGCCTGGGCGAGGAGAGTGAACCCATGAAGGTCGGCATCACCTGCTATCCGACGTACGGCGGCTCGGGCGCGGTCGCCACCGAGCTCGGCCTCGATCTCGCCCGGCGCGGGCACGAAGTGCACTTCATCACGTACGACTCGCCGTTCCGCCTCCGGGGCTACGCCGAGCGGGTCTACTTCCACCAGGTCGAAACCCGCATTGGCCGCTACCCGCTCTTCGACCACTACCCGTACACCCTCGCGCTGGCCTCGAAACAGCACGAGGTGGCGCTGCGCGAGGAGCTCGACCTGCTCCACGTGCATTACGCCATTCCCCACGCCACCACGGCCTGGCTCGCGCGCGAGATGCTCCGCGGCACCCGGGACATCCGGGTCATCACGACGCTGCACGGCACCGACATCACGCTGGTGGGACAGGAAGCCCATTTCTATGCGATCACCAAGTTCTCCATCGAGCGGTCCGACATGGTCACCGCCGTCTCGAACTACCTGCGCGACGAGACCTACCGAGCCTTCGGCTGCATGGGGTGCGACGTGCGCTCGATCCCCAACTTCGTGAATCTGGAGGAATACGCGCCCGCCGCCGAGCCCCGCCGGGAATCGATCGTGCCGGAAGGCCATCGCCTGATCACCCATGTCTCGAACTTCCGCGAGGTGAAGCGAGTGCGGGACGTGGTGCGGGTGTTCGCCCGGATCCGGCGCGCGATGCCGGCCACGCTGCTCATGGTCGGCGACGGGCCCGATCGCACCGAGGCGGAGCGCGAGGCCGACGAGCTCGACGTCGCCGCCGATGTGCGGTTCCTCGGCCGACTCGACTCCGTGGCCCGGCTGCTCCAGGCGACCGATCTGTTTCTGCTGCCGTCGCAGACCGAGTCGTTCGGCCTCGCGGCCCTGGAGGCGATGGCCTGCGGCGCACCGGTCGTCGCCAGCCGGGCGGGCGGGCTGCCCGAGGTGATCGAGGACGGCGTCACCGGCATCCTCGAGCCGCCCGGCTCGGTCGAGGCGATGGGCCGGCGGGCGATCGAGCTGCTGCGCGACCCGGTGCGCTACGCGGCCGTGCGCGCGGCGGCGATCGCCCGCGCGCGGGTTTTCTCGGCGGACCGTATCGTGCCGCAGTACGAGGCGCTCTACGAAGAGGTGCTCGCGTGGACCTGAGTGCCGCCGGCGAGCTGCATGCGCTCGCCCAGGCGGCGATCCTCGGAATTGTCGAAGGCGCCACCGAGTTCATTCCGGTCTCCTCGACGGGCCATCTGATCATCGCGGGCGACTGGCTCGATTTCGAGGGCCAGCGCGCGACCGTCTTCGAGGTGTTCATCCAGCTCGGCGCGATCCTGGCCGTGGTGTGGCTGTACCGGGATCGGCTCCTGCGGATGATCGCAGGCATCCGAACCGACCCGGTGAACCGTCGGCTCGCCTGGGGATTGTGCCTCGCGTTCCTGCCGGCGGCCGTCGTCGGGCTGCTCGCGCACGGTGCGATCAAGCGATATCTCTTCAATCCGGTGTCGGTCGCCGCGGCGCTGGTCGCCGGCGGTCTGGCCATGCTGCTGATCGAGCGACTCGGGCCGAAGCCGCGGGTTGTGCGGGTGGACGACGTCAGTCCCGGCACCGCGTTCGGCATCGGCCTCGCGCAGGTCCTCTCACTCGTGCCCGGCGTGTCCCGCTCCGGGGCCACCATCATGGGCGGGTACTGCCTGGGTCTGAGCCGCGCGGCGGCCACCGAGTTCTCGTTCTTTCTCGCGATCCCCGTCATGGTCGCGGCCACGGGTTACGATCTGCTCAAGAATCTGGATCTGCTCACGGCGGCCGACGTGCCTGTCTTCGCCACGGGGTTCTTGGTGTCCTTTGTAGCGGCGCTCGTCGTGGTGAAGCTCTTCGTGAGCTTCGTGAGCCGGAGTACCTTCGTGCCCTTCGCGGTCTACCGGATCGTCTTCGGGCTCACGCTGCTGCTCTGGTACCGGCAGCGGCCGTGGTGAGCGGCGGGCCGGCGGTTCACCGGTTCGAGCGGGTCGGCTCCACCCAGGACGAGGCGCATCGTCTCGCGGCGGCCGGCGCGGCCGCCGGAACGGCGATCGTCGCGGCGCGGCAGAGCACCGGCCGCGGCTCGCGCGGCCGGGACTGGGAGTCGCCGGTGGGCGGGCTCTGGATGAGTGTGATCAGCCGGCCGGCCGCCGGCGCAGGCGCTGAGCTCCTGAGCCTGCGGGCCGGCCTCGCCACGGCGGATGCGCTCGAGGCGCTCGGCGGGCTGCCACCGATCGAGCTCAAGTGGCCCAACGACGTGCTGCTCGATGGACGGAAGCTGGGCGGCATTCTGTGCGAGGCGCGATGGCAGGGAGACGCGCTCGCCTGGGTGGCCGTGGGGATCGGGCTCAACGTGCGGAACCGGCCGCCCGCCGGGGCCCGGCTTCCGGGCGCGAGCCTGGCCGAATGGCGGCCCGACCTTTCGCTGGACGACGTGCTGCGTGCGCTCCTGGCGGAACTCCACGATCTAGATCAGGGGGGACCGATGCTCGCGCGCCCGGAGCTCGCGGCCTGGCGGCGCCGCGACTGGCTCCGCGGCCGCACGCTCCGCGTGCCGGTGGCCGGCACCGTCGAAGGCATCGACGCCGGCGGGGCGCTGAAGGTGCGTCGCGCCGACGCCACCCTGGAGCTGCTGCGGAGCGGGGATGCCACCCCCGCCATCGAATTCTGAGGAGCCAGCATGTGGCCAGCACCCCCACTCACACTCGCACTCGCACTCGCACTCGCACTCCCACCCACGGCAGCCGCGCAGGAGCCGTCCGATTCGGTGCTCCGGCGTGACCTGCTGCGCGAGCTCATCGAGATCAACACCAGCGATTCGGCCGGGCACACGCGGGAGGCCGCGGATGCCATGGCCCGTCGTCTCGTCGCCGCCGGGTTTCCTCCCGCCGACGTGCAGGTGATCGGGCACGCGCCCCGATATCAGAACCTCGTCGCGCGGTACCGCGGCGGCGGAACGCAGAAGCCGATCCTGCTCATGGCGCATATCGACGTGGTGGACGCACGCCGGGAGGACTGGTCGTTCGAGCCCTACGAGTTCCGGGAGCGCGACGGGTGGTACTACGGTCGCGGAACCGCCGACAACAAGGCCGGGGCGGCCATGCTGGTGGGGAACTTCATCCGGCTCAGACGGGAAGGCTTCGTTCCGGACCGGGACCTCGTGATCGTGCTCACCGCCGACGAGGAGACCAACGGTGCGGCCATTGCGTGGCTCGTCGGCCAGCGCCGCGATCTCGTGGATGCGGACTACGCGCTCAACACGGACGGCGGGGGCGGGGAGCTGCTCGGTGGAAAGCCCGCCAGGTTCACCGTGCAGACCGCCGAGAAGGTATATCTCAGCTTTCAGCTCGAGGTCCGCAACAAGGGCGGGCACAGTTCGATCCCGCCACGCGACAACGCGATCTATCGGCTGAGCGACGGCCTGGCGCGGCTCTCGCGCTTCTCCTTCCCCATGCGGCTCAACCAGACCACCCGCGCGTTCCTCCTCCGCTCGGCGCCCGGTCGCCCCGCCGCCGAGGCCGCGGACATGCGCGCGGTCGCGCGGCGGAGCGAGCGGCAGGCCGCGCGCCGGCTCTCAGCGCAGCCGTACGGCAACGCGCTGCTCCGGAC
>JBOHSN010000124.1:0-9179 GCA_050733215.1 Gemmatimonadales bacterium | reverse complement strand
CGGCGGCGCCGCGCGACACAACGTGGCGAACGCGCTGGCCGCGATCGCGGCCGCCGCGGCGCTGGGCGTGCCGACCGCGGCGATCGCGCGGGGGCTCGAGGGCTTCGCCGGGTCGGCCGCGGACAACCCAGGCCGGGCGAACCTGTTCGACATCGGCGGCGTGCGCGTCGTGGTGGACTTCGCGCACAACCCCCACGGCATGGCTGCGCTGGGCGACATCGCCTCGGCGCTCCGGCGCGGGCGCACGCTCGTGGCGCTCGGCCAGGCGGGCGACCGCAACGACGAGTCGATCCGCGAGCTGACGCGCGCCGCGTACGCTCTGCACCCGGACCACGTGATCGTGAAGGAGATGGACAAGTATCGCCGGGGCCGGGCGCCGGGCGAGGTGCCCGGGCTCATCACGGACGAGCTCCGGCGGCTCGGGATGCCGCCGGAGGCGATCAGCACCGCGCCCGACGATCTGGGCGCGCTCCGGCAGGCGCTGGAATGGGGGCGCCCGGACGACCTGCTGCTCGTGACGATCCACGTGGATCAGCAGCCGGCGCTCGAGCTGCTCGAGGGCTTGACCACGACTTGACGGTCCGGTGGACCGAACGCACCGCACTGGTGAGACTCCTCGCCACCGTGGCGTGCAGCCACTGGCAGACGCAGCACGTATCGCCGGAACAGGGCTTCGCGGCGCGTCAGCCCGCCGCAGTGCGGCTCACCCTGACCGACAGCTCCCGGCTCGAGCTCGACCGACCGACGATCGCCGACTCGATGCTCCAGGCATCGAGCGGCGAGGCTGTAGTGCGGGTTCCCCTGTCGCGGATCGCCAACTGGTCGGCCCGGCGGCCGGGAGCGAGCAGCGACGTCAAGGTGCTGGCCGCAGGTGCGGGACTCGCAATGCTCGTCTACCTGGTCACAGGGGAACCCTGGCCGGATTGATCCGGGCCGCCGCGGCGGTTGTCGGAGTCGTCGGCTGCGTCCACGTCGAGGCGACGCGGCTGAGTCCGGATCGCCGCGACCGGCCGACATGCGCCGCGGCGGTGACCATCTACACCGCGGAGGGAGGCGTGGGGCGCCCCTACCGGACGATCGCGTATCTCAACGCGTCGGGCGGGGGTGTCTGGACGTCGGAGGAAGACATGGTGCTCACGCTCCGCGACCAGGCGGCGGAGCTCGGCGCCAACGGGCTGATCCTCGGGCAGGTCTACGAGCCGGGCGCCGTGGTCAAGGTAGCCGCGGAGCTCTTCGGGCCGGGGGTGGACCGCGAGGGAACCGCAGCCGCGATCTACATCGCCGAGGATTCGGCGCGCACGCGCGCGGCGTGCCGCGGTCACGTCACACCACCCTGAGCTTCCATCGCCCCCGCCGGAACAGCACCCAGCTCACCGCCGCCGTCATCGAGTACGCCGCGGTGATCGCACCGAACACCCCGACCGGCCCGACCCCGAACGGCACGGCGAGCGCCCACGCGAGCGGGATCTCGAAGAGCCAGAAGCAGCCGAGGTTGATCCAGGTGGGCGTCCAGGTGTCCCCCGCGCCGTTGAACGACTGTTCCAGGATCATCCCATATGCGTAGAGGGGGAAGCCGAGGCTCACGATCCGGAGACAGTTCACGGCGTATTGGCTCACGGCCCGGTCGGTCGTGAACAGGCGGACGATCGGCTCGGCGCCAAGCACGAAGATCACGCCGATGGACCCGAGAAAGGCGAAGTTGTATCCCGCCGCGATCCACACCGCCCGCTCGGCGCGCTCCGGCTTCCGCGCGCCGAGCGCCTGTCCCACCATCGTGGCGGCGGCGTTGCCGAGTCCCCACGAGGGCAGCAGCGCGAAGATCACGATCCGGATGGCGATGGTGTATCCCGCGAGCGCGGCGTCGCCGAAAGTCGCGAGCACCCGCACGAGTCCGATCCAGCTCGCGGTGGCGACGAACACCTGGAGCGTCGCGGTCCCGGAGAGGCGGACCAGCCGCCACATGGCGGCGGGCTCGAGCCTGAGGTGCCGGCGCGCCACGGTCACCCGGCGGCCGGGCCGGGTCAGGGTGCGGAGCTGTACCAGCACGCCGATGCCCCGCCCGATGGTCGTCGCGATCGCCGCGCCGGTGATCCCAAGCTGGGGGAACGGACCGAGCCCGAAAATCAGACACGGCGCGAGCATGATGTTGATGCCGTTCGCGAGCCAGAGCACCCGCATCGCGACCGCCGCATCGCCGGCACCGCGGAAGATCGCGTTGATCAGGAACAGCAGCAGAATGACGACGTTGCCGCCGAGCATCACGGCCGTATACCTGCTGCCGGTCGCGATCACGGCCGGCGACGCGCCCATGATGCCGAGCAGCTCGGGCGCGAACGCCGCGCCGGCCACACCCAGCACGGCCGCGATCGCGATGCCGACCGCGATGGCCTGAACCCCGGCGCGCGCGGCACCCTCCCGATCCTGCTCGCCGATGCGCCGCGCCACCGTGGCCGTGACGCCGATGCTCAGGCCCATCGCGATGGTGTAGACCAGCGTGATGAGCGTCTCGGTGAGCCCGACGGTCGCGACGGCTCCGGGGCCGAGCCGGGAGACGTAGAACACGTCGGCCACCGCGAAGACCGACTCCATGACCATCTCGAGCACCATTGGCACGGCCAGCAGCACGACCGCCCGGCCGATAGGGCCCTCGGTATAGTCCTGTTCGGAGCCGCGAATCGCTTCGCGGAGATCGGCCAAGTGGCCGGCGGCAGACATGGCGGGGCAAGATAAGGAGACGAGGGCGGGAGAGGGCGGGAGAGGGCGGGAGAGGGCGGAAGAGAGCGGGAGAGGGCGACGGCGCGACCGCGCACCTATTTTCCGGCCATGTCCTTCCTTGCCCGATTCGCCTGGGCCGTCCTCGGCTATAACCTGTGCGTGATCCTCTGGGGCGCGTTCGTCCGCGCGTCGGGGTCGGGCGCCGGCTGCGGCAGCTACTGGCCGCTTTGTAACGGCGTGGTGGTGCCCCAAGACGCTGGAACGGCCACGCTCGTAGAGCTGACCCACCGGATCACGGTTGGGCTCGCGCTCATCCTCATGGTCGTCCTGCTGATCTGGAGCTTCCGCGCGACGAGGCGGGGGAGCCCGGTTCGGCTCGGCGCGGTGCTGTCCTTCACTTTCTTCCTGATCGAAGGCGGGATCGGCGCCGGTCTCGTGCTGCTGGAGAAGGTCGGCGAGGACTCGTCGCTCGCGCGCGCCGGATGGCTCGCCGGGCACCTGCTGAACACGTTCCTGTTGCTGGCGTGCCTCACGCTCACCGCCTGGTGGGCCTCCGGCGGGTCGCCGATCCGGACTCGCGGCGTCGAGCGCTCGGCCTGGCTCGCGGGCTCCCTGCTCGTCGCGACGTTGCTCGTCGGGATGACCGGCGCGGTCACCGCGCTCGGCGACACCCTCTTTCCGGCGACGTCGCTCACCCATGGGTTGCAGCAGGACCGGTCGCCCGCCGCGCATTTCCTGGTGCGCCTGCGCGTGCTGCACCCCGCGCTGGCGGTAGGGGTAGGATTCTGCCTGCTCCTGGCGGCACCGGTGCTCGCGGCGCGCACCCCGGAAGCACCGAGGCCCCGCCCAAGCACGGGAAGCGTCGCGAAGGCGCTCGGCGCGCTCGTGCCGATCCAGTGGGCCGGCGGCGGCGCGAACGTGTTGCTCCTCGCGCCGATCTGGCTCCAGCTGGTCCATCTCCTGCTCGCCGACCTCCTGTGGATCACGCTGGTCCTGCTGACCGCCCATGCGCTCACCGATCGGCGGCGGGACCGCAAGGGCTTCCGGAGCGGACTCGGACGGGATCTGTTGGCCGCCGGGTCGGGCCAATGAGCGTGGGCGCCCTGCATCCCCGGCTGGCCGAGCTCGTCGGGCTGCTCTCGGAGACGCGCGCGGAACTGCTTGCGGTCATACAGGCCGTTCCGCCGTCCGACGCGACCCGGCAGCCGCGCCCGGACGCATGGTCGGTGGCGCAGATCGCCGAGCACCTGCGGCTGGTCGAAAGCGGAATCGGCCGGACTCTGGGGCACCTCGCCAAGCAGGCCGATCCGGACGCGCTCGGCCCCGAGACCGAGACTTCCTCGGTGCTCGGCGCGCTCGACCACTACCGCTTCGAGGAGCGGCGATCGCGGCTGCCGGCGCCGCAGATGACGATCCCGGGTCATGAACCCGATCTCGCCGCCGCGCTCACCGCGCTCGGCGAATCACGGCGCCGGCTGCTCGAGCTGATCGAGCGGGTGAACGGCCTGGCCCTGGGCCGGCTCTCGTACCCGCACCCCGCGTGGGGCCCGCTGTCGTTCTACGAGTGGCTCCTGTTCATCGGACGGCACGAGCGGCGTCACGCGGCCCAGGCGCGCGAGGTGCTCGGGCTGCTCCGAAGCCGGGCGGGGGGCGGGTCGCCCGACGCGCGCACGCTCGCGGGGATCGCGCTCGCAGCCGTCACGACGCTCGCGGGCGCGGCACCTGCATTCGGCCAGGCGGCGGCGCCCCCGCTTCCCTACGAGTCCATGGCCCGCCGGATCGTCGCGGCGCTCCAGCCGGCGCAGGGCGAGCGCGCCATCCTCCGGACCGACGCCGTCGCGATGCCGGAGCTGATCCTCCCGCTGCGCACGGCGCTCGCGCAGGCCGGGGTCGAGGTGACGGTGCTCGGCTTCGGCCCGGGCGTGGACCTGAAAAGCGAGCTCGGCCGCTCGACCATCTACGTGTGGCTGCCGCTCGCGCCGGCGACCGAGGTCCCGCCACCGGAAGGGGAGGCGCTGGGACAGTGGCTCGACTCCGGGCTCGGGCGGCAGGTGCACTTCCACTGGACCGGCATCACTACGGGCACCGACGGGCTGCCGGTGCCGGTGCCCGCCCACTTCGACCAGCTCCACGTCGCGGCGCTCGACGCGAACGAGGGCGCGCTCCGGCACCGGCTGGCACGCGCCGCGGAGCTGCTGCGCGACCGTCAGGTGCGGGTGGCCACCCCCGGCGGCACCGATCTCCGGTTCCGCATCGGCAAACGGGCGATCTGCCTCCAGGACGGAAACGCGACGCAGGCCGCCGTGTCGGGCAAGCCGCTCCGCATCGACAAGGAGATCGAGCTGCCCGCGGGCGTGTTGCGGGTGGCGCCCCTCGAGGAGAGCGTGAGCGGCACCCTGGCCATCCCGATGCTGCGGGTCGGCGACGACACGGCGAGGATGGTCCAGCTCGACTTCACCAGCGGCCGCGTGAGCGATGTCCGCGCCGAATCCGGGGCCGAGGCGGTGCGCGCGCTGCTCGCGCAACGCCCAGCCCTCGCGCACTTCCGGGAGCTGGGCATCGGGTTCAACCCCGCGCTTGTCGTGCCTGTCACCCAGCCCGCGATCCCCTATGCGGGATACGGCGCAGGCATGGTCCGGCTCTCGCTCGGCGACAACCGCGAGCTTGGCGGGCGAGTCTCGGGTGGGACGGTCCGCTGGCTCTTCTTCCCCGACGCAACCATCACCGCGGGGACGACCCTGCTGGTCGACCGTGGCCGTCTGGCGATCTGATCGGTGATCGCCAGCCTGTGGCTCCGGTCCGCCGCGCGGCTGGTCTGCCTGGCGCTGATCGTCGCCGGCATCATCGGACTTCGGCTCGCCTCGCCCGCCGACTAGGGGCCGCATGCGTCTGAGCGAGTACGTGTCGGCGGGCTTCCTCGTCACCCGGCGCTTTCCGCGGCCGGCGTACAGTTCGGCCGACCTGCTTCCCACGACCATCGTCAGCGCGTCCAGCGATCTCGCGGCCTTCATCCCCGACGTCTGGGCGATCGCGTGGTGCGGCGTCGAACCCGCCGACCGCTGCGCGGAGGCCGCGAAGCTCGGCGTCGCCCCGGAACGGGTCGAGAGCATCGTGGCGCGCGTGACCGCGTTGATCGCCGACGACTCCCGGTACGGTTGGCCGAACATCTGCTACTCGCTCGAGGCCGGAGCCGTGATGGCGCGGCTTGCCGTACCCGGCGGCGGCGGGCTCGTGATGCTCGAGCTCGGCCTCCACACCGCCTACCTGGCCGGATTCCTCGAGGCCTCCACCCCACCGGAGTCATCACCCGGTACCGCCGCCTATGGGGAGCCCGGGGTGCGCGCGGCGCTCCGCCGCGGGGCCCCCGTCCTCGCTACGGGCCGCCCCCTCGGGTTCGAGCCGCTGTGTTTCGACCGGGCGATGGGATGCTCCTGGCTCTGCAACGGCCTCGAGGTGGTGGTCGCCCGCGAGCTGGGGATCCGGCCGAACCCGGCGGGCCTGCTCGCGGATCCCGACGAGGCGGGCCGGGCGGTCGCCTACATTTCGCAGGACGGCGTCGGTGCGGAGCCCGGGCTCTGGCTGCCGTGGCTCCTCACCGAGCACCCCATAGCGTAAGGAAGCGAACATGTATCGAGTCGGGCTCGCCGCCCTCCTGCTCGGGCTCGGCGCGCTGCCGCTCAGCGCGCAGACCATCGATCTCTCGCGCTACGAGATGGTGGATCTCACCCACGCGCTGAACGCGCGCACCGTCTTCTGGCCCACGTCGGAAGGTGGGTTCGAGCTTCAGCGGCTCGCGTACGGTCCTACGCCCGGCGGGTACTTCTACGCCGCCAACGCGTTCGCCATGCCCGAGCACGGCGGCACCCATCTCGACGCGCCGATCCACTTCGCGGAGGGCGGGGTCACCGCGGACCGGATCCCGCTCGACCGGCTGGTGCTGCCGGCCGTCGTCATCGACGTGAGCGCGCAAGCCGCGAAGGACCCCGACTATCGGCTCACGGCGGACGACGTGCAGACGTTCGAGCGAGGGCACGGGAGGATCCCCGCCGGCGCCGCGGTACTGCTCCGGACCGGCTGGGACGAACGCTGGCCGGACCGCAAGGCCTATCTGGGGGATGACACCCCGCGCGATGCGTCGCGGCTCCATTTCCCGAGCTTCGGCCCCGACGTGGCCAGACTCCTGGTGGAGGAGCGGCGGGTGGGCGCGCTCGGCGTGGACGTCGCGTCCATCGACTACGGTCAGTCGAAGGACTTCATGGTGCATCGAATCGCCGGCGCGCACGGCGTGCCCGGGTTCGAGAATCTCACCGGCCTCGGCGCGCTCCCGCCGACGGGGTCGTTGCTGCTCGCGCTTCCCATCAAGATCGAGGGCGGCTCGGGCGGACCGCTCCGCGCGGTGGCGCTGGTGCCGCGACGGTGAGGCGGCTGCACTACGCCTGGACGGTCGCGGCGGTCACGTTCGTGGTGCTGCTGGTGGCGGCGGGGATCCGGTCCACGCCGGGCGTGCTGTTGGTGCCCCTCGAGGAGGAATTCGGCTGGT
Organism: Gemmatimonadales bacterium; assembly: GCA_050733215.1. Taxonomy (GTDB): domain Bacteria; phylum Gemmatimonadota; class Gemmatimonadetes; order Gemmatimonadales; family GWC2-71-9; genus DASQPE01. The sequence goes on along the minus strand of JBOHSN010000124.1, from coordinate 1,924 downwards.
CGCGAGCGTCGATCTCGGCCGCGGTCGCCATCAACCTGCTGCTCTATGGTCTGATCGGGCCGTTCGCGGCCGCCGTCATCGACCGGGTCGGTGTGCGGCGCACGCTCGCGGCGGCGCTCCTCGTGCTGGCTGCGGGCGTGGGGCTCACCACGATCATGCGGGAGCGGTGGCAGCTCGTCCTGCTCTGGGGCGTGGTGGTCGGGGTGGGCACGGGCTTCACGGCGATCGTGCTCGGCGCTACCCTCGTGAACCGCTGGTTCGCCGCGCGGCGCGGGACGGTGCTGGGCGCGCTGACGGCGAGCACCGCGACCGGCCAGCTCATCTTCCTTCCCGCCCTCGCGGCGCTCGCGGCCGGCTACGGCTGGCGGGCGCCGGTGCTGCTGATGGCCGGCCTCGCGCTGCTCGTGGCGCCGCTGGTCGCCGTCCTGGTCCGCGATTTCCCGCGCGACGTCGGGCTCGCCCCGTACGGCGGCACGGATCGCGATGCGATCGCGGCGGCCGGCACAGGGAACCCCGCGCGGGCGGCGCTCGATGGCCTCCGCGACGGCCTCCGATCGCGACCATTCTGGGTGCTCGCAGGCACGTTCTTCATCTGCGGCGCGAGCACGAACGGGCTGATCGGAACCCACCTGATCCCCGCCTGCGTGGACCACGGCATCCCGATGGTCGCGGCCGCCGGGCTGCTGGCGGCGATGGGCGTGTTCGATCTCGTCGGCACCACGGCGTCGGGGTGGCTCACCGACCGGTGGGACAGCCGCAAACTGCTCGCGTGGTACTACGGGCTGCGCGGCCTGTCGCTCTTCGCCCTGCCCGCAGCGCTCGCCGGGCCGGAGCCCGCGCGCTGGGCGTTCGCCGCGTTCTATGGTCTGGACTGGGTGGCAACGGTGCCGCCGACGGTACGGCTCACCGCGGACGCGTTCGGAAAAGAGCGAGTGGGCATCATGTTCGGGTGGATCGTCGCCGCCCACCAGCTCGGCGCCGCCACCGCCGCGTGGGGCGCGGGTACCGTGCGCTCCGAGCTGGGCGGGTATCACCCGGCGTTCGTGGCGGCGGGGGCGCTCTGCCTCGTGGCGGCGGGGATCTTTTTCGGGTCGGGCGCCTATCACCCACTTCGCGCCGGGCTCTCGCCGGCCGCGGCCGCGGCTGAGTGAGACGGGGTAGCTGGGCCGGGTTGCCGCGCCGCCGCGTGGCGCGCTGGCCGTCGATCGCCGCGAGCGCGCTCGCGCACGTGCTCCTCGTCCTGCTGGGGCTCGACCTGTCGCGCCGCGAAACGGACGCGCTCTGGCGGCGGATCGATGAGGAGCGAGAGCGACGGGCACCGGTGGTCACGCCGCTGTACGTGCCGCTGCCTCCGCCGCCCGCGCCGACGCCGCCACCCCCGCCGGAGCCGGAACCGGAGCAACCGCCGCCACCTCCGGAGCCGCCACCGCCGCCCCGTGAGGCCGCCTTGCCGCCGCCGGCCCGCAACCCGGAGCCGGAGCCGGACGCCAACGCACCGTCAGACGCCGAGCGGACCCGGGGAGAGGAGCGTCCGGAAGACGACCCCGGGGAACGCCGCAACGCGGCACCGGATGCGGGGGCGCCCGAGCGAGCGGAGATCTCGACCGCCCCGACTATCGAGACCGAGGCGCGCCGTATCTTCGGCCGCCGTCGTCCCCGGACGCCGCCCGGCGCGGGTCCGCGCGCGTCGCGGCCGATGGAGAGTTATGCGCCCGAGCGACCCGACAAGTGCGTGCCGCAGGAGCGCGACCCGGGCGATTCGGCGCGCACGCCGCAGTTCGGGGTCGTCACCGGGCGCATCTACCGGGGCGACAACGGTCGGCCGCTCGCGGGCGCGCATCTCCAAATGGTGGGGGCGCCGTTCACGGCGTTCACTGACGACAACGGAGACTACCAGTTCCGGTTCGACCTGTCGCTGATGGAC
>JBOHSN010000123.1:0-9338 GCA_050733215.1 Gemmatimonadales bacterium | reverse complement strand
GATCTTCGCGATCCCCTCCACCACCCCGCCGTCGTCGGTGATCACCCCGATTTCCCGGCGCCGATCCAGCTCCGGCCGGCGGAGACTCTGGCTGCCGATGAACGCGCGTTCGTCGTCCTGAACGATGGCGCGAACGTGGAGCCGCTTGCCCGGGTACGCCGCTACCTGCACGCCGCGGAGCGGCTTCTCCACCTTCCCGATCACGCAGACCTCCACCCCGGCCAGGGCGCGGCGCTCGAGCACGCGCTGCATCATGTTGTCGGTGAGCCGCGAATCGTAGATCAGCAACCGCTGTCGCGCGCTCTCCAGCAGCTCCAGCAGCGAGGCCCGGGAGTTGAGCGGGCTCACCACGAACGTGTCGAGCCGGGGCGTGTACGTCTTCCGGTCGAAGTCGGCCTCGAAGAGCCGCTGGCCCTCCGCGACCAGCTCTTTCCGGTCCGTCACCAGCCCGAGACTCCGGCTCCGTTCGATGTCGCGGCGGGTGAAATTGTAGCCCAGCACGTAGAGCACCCGGCCGTCCACGATCATCATCTTGCCGTGATAGCGCAGCAGGTCCTCGTCGGTGCGGGACACCGTGACGCCCATACCGAGCAGCCGCGATTCCAGCGCGCGGAGGGCGGCCTCGCCGCTGCCGTTGAGGTGCGCGATGAGCGCCCGCACGGTCACGCCCCGCGCGACCGCGTCGGCGATGGCGCGCTCCAGCTTCGGGTGCGCGAGCCGGAAGACGTACATATCGACCGAGCGTGCCGCGCCCTCGATGGTCTCGAGGACAGGCTCGACGCCGTCGTCGGGCTGCACCAGCAGCTTCATTCGGCTCACTTCTTGACTTTTTCGGCGTCGAGCTCGACGGTCAGCTTGCGCGACGGGTCGATCGCCGCGATCGCATTCGCGACCCTGTCGGTCTTCTTGCGCGGCGGCAACTGAAGCTGGTACTCGAGCCCTTCATCTCCGGTCTGTCGCAGCTCGAACGCGATCTGCTGCTCCCGCAACAGCCGCTCGACTTCCTCCTTGATATCGGTGGGATCGTCCCCGGTCACCTTGAGCATGAACGGCTTGGGCTGATCCGGCTCGAACGACTCCAGCGTCCAGAGAATCACCAGGATGAAGAGCGTGGCGAGCATGATCCGGAGGTAGATCCCCGCGCCTGCCGCGAGACCGACGGCCAGCGCCACCAGCATGACCGCCGCGTCCTTGGGGTCGCTGATCTTGGCACGGTAGCGCACCAGGCTCGCCGCGCCCATGATGCCGAACGCGCGGGCGAGGCTGGCGCCGACCACGATCATGATCAGCGCCCCGACGATCGCCAGGACGATCTGCGTCTGGATGACGGCCGGATCGCGCGGCGGGGTGCCCCGCCGTACCGGCCGGAAGGCCAGCGCGGCGCCACAGGCGGCTGCGATCGGGAGTGCGAGCAACTCCTTCAGCTCCTGCCACATGGGCGCCTCCCGTACACGCAATGGGCCCACCGCAACGGGGCGGACGGACCCAGCTGACCCGAACGATGATCGATACGACGAACGGCAAGATGTGGCGCCATGGGACCCGGCGCTGTGCGCCAGGCCACGTCAGCCTAGCCCCCGGTTCCAGACCGTGGCTCACGACCGCGAAGCAAGAGCGGTAGCACTCCAGGCATTCGGCGATACACTCCTGCATCGCTGCCGACGGGATGGGCTCCGCGGCGCGACCGTAGTCACCCTTTGCATCCGGCATCCACCGGGTATCCGTCGCATGACACACTCCCTATGACCCACGCCGAGCAGCCGGTGCACAGCGCCGGCACCCCGCTCTCCCACGCGCGCCTCGCGGTCGTCACGCTGCACGGACGCGGCGGGACGACCCCGGGGATCCTCACCCTGGCCCACGAGCTGCGCATCTCGGACGCGGCGTACCTGGCGCCGCAGGCCGCCGGCAACAGCTGGTATCCGTTCAGCTTCCTCGCGCCGATCGAGCGGAACGAGCCCTGGCTCGGCTCGGCACTCGCGGCGGTGGCCGCGACGATGCAGCGATGCATGGACGCGGGCATCCCGCCAGAGCGGACGGTGCTGCTCGGGTTCTCGCAGGGCGCGTGTCTGGCGCTGGAGTTCGCGGCACGTCATGCACGCCGCTACGGTGGAGTCGCCTGCCTCAGCGGCGGATTGATAGGACCGGAGGTCAGGCCGGAGAGCTATACCGGGAGCTTCGACGCCACCCCGGTGTTCCTCGGTTGCAGTGACGTGGATTCGCATATCCCGGCGGAGCGGGTGCGGGAGAGCGCCGCCGTGCTGGAGCGGATAAACGCCGACGTCACGATGCGGCTGTATCCCGGCATGGGACACACCATCAACGCAGACGAGCTCAGCCGCATGCGTACGATGCTGGCTGCCGTGAGCAAGGGCTAGACGAGGTCAACTGGCGAGCTGACGGTTTTCGTACTCGGCCTCGCCCGTCACCTCCCGGACGAGGTATGGCTGCAGCCACTCCGGGGGGACGACCGGTGTGTCCGCGGCCGCCAGCTCCACCTCGGCGAGCACCAGCTCGCGGTCGAGGAACTCGTCGATCTCCCAGACGAGATCCCCGGCCGGCACGCGATAGCGGCGCTTGCGCACCCGCCGGCCGTCGGTAAGCGGCCAGATCCCGTCGAACACTTCCGACGAAGTCGCCTCCTCGACCTCGATCCGCTCGAGCCCTGCGCCAGCCTTGATGGTCCGGAACCAGGCCTCACTGCCGTTCCAGCGGAGCCGCCTGAGCCGCTCCACCAGCCGCTCGCCGGGCAACCAGCCCTGCTCGATCTCGAGCGGCTCGACCGCGCCGGCCTCGGGCGGCACCGCGGTAAGCAGGTACTTGCGCTCGATCTCCCGCCCCGCCGCGGCCCGGGCGGTCAGCCGCGCTGCCACGTCACGCACGTCCGCGAAGAAGCCGCCGGCCTTCCCGCCGAGCCAGTCGGCCTGGAAGCGGGTGAAGGCCGATTCGGCGATGTCCCGGAGCCGGTGGGCGAGCGCGACGAGGCCGGGGCGCGGATCCTCCTGGGGGGCAACCTCCGACGGCGCGGCGTCTTCGATCCAGTGCAGCAGCTCGCGCGAAACGCGCTTCGCCTGTTCCACCGCGGCGCCCTCGAGCGACTCGGCAAGCTCGCCGGCGAACACGTGCGCGTCGTGCAGCTCGCCGAGGACGTCCTGGAGCGCCTTGAGTTGCGCGACGATCGCGGGCGCCCCCTCCAGCTCCGCGGCGAACGGCTCGAGGAGGTAGCGGAGCCGTTTGGCTCCGATGCGAACCTGGTGTGCCCGCGCCTCGTCGACGATCGACTGCACCAGCGCCAGCCGCGCCTCGAGCTCGCCGGCCAGGCGGAGCACGAGGGGCGCCAGGGCGCCGGCGCCGGTGAGCGGCCGGGGATCCAACGTGGCGCGGTAGACCGGGAGGCGGCGGCGGAGCCTCGCATCGGCGGGGGCGTAGCGGCGCTCGAGCGCGCGGGCGAGCCGCTCGTCGGCCTTGCGCTGCCGCCGCCGGAGCCGGTCGTCCAGCCAGGCGAGGCCGGGGCGCTGGTACTCGCGGAGGTGGGGCGACTGCGCCGCCACCCAGGCGAGATGGACTTCGAGATCCCGGCTCGCGCCGGTGGCTCGCGCGAGACGCCGCAGGCGGCGGTGTACGCGGGGCGACACGCCCTCATCGAGCACGGCTCGCCAGGCGCGAAGCGAGCTCCGAAGCCGGCGGATGGCCACCCGGAAGGCGTGGAGGGCCTCGGGATCGTCTGGTCGGCCGAGGCGGACTCGCGCGGCCGCGGCCGCGTCAAGCAGGCGGAGTGCGAGGAGCCGGGCAGCCTCGGCCGCGGGACGATCGAGGAGGGAGGGGGTCGCGGATTCCATACCGGGTAAGGTACTGCGTGGCCCCGCCCCTGCCAGACGGGCGTGGCATGCCTGTGCGGATCAAACTATCATGGACGTATGCGGCTTCGCCTTCGGCGCTGGATGCGGTCCGATCGTACCTTTTGGACCCTCCTCGCACTCACCCTGGCGGGGGTAAGCGCGGCGTACTACATCGCGCAGGAGGCGGAGAAGCGCCAGACCGAATGGGTGCACGGGCTGGAGCCGAGCGGACCGCGGGTCACGGAGCCCGCCATCTCTGATCCGCGAAGCTCGCCGCCCGCGGGCGCGCCCATCGCCGCCGCCCCTCCCGCCGCCCCTCCCGCTGCCCCGCCCGGCATCGAAGTGGTCGAGCTCGTGACGACCCCGGTGAACGTCTCGGTCGCGGCGATGACCCCCGCCTGCACGGACGCCATGCGCGAGAAGGGCCCCTGGAAGAACGCAGCGATCGCGCAGCCCTGGCCCGCGTGCGTTGACGGCTCGGGACGGCCGATGGTGGTGCAGTTCTGCACCTACGCGCGGCTCTCGTCCGGCGAATGGGTCCCCGCCAAGAACACGGGCGCTGCGCCGCGCTGCCGTGCCGAACTGCCGTTGGTCAAGCAAGGCAAGGTTCGTGGCACGGCCGGCCGGTGATGTCGCGCTCCGAGCGATTGATCACCTCCATTCGGTCGGGCTGACGGCACCGGCCACGCTCGTGGCGACCGGCCTCCATGCGTGACTGGGGCATGTTCGCGCTCCTCATGCTGGCCGCGGGCGCGGCGGGCTGGGGGCTGCACGCTCTCGTCGCGCGCATGCGGCGCCGCGCCGCGCGTGTACGGGTGCCCATCCCCACGATGCTCGAGTCGGCGCTCGCGTCCACGCCGATCGGCATCGGCTATGCCGATCGCGACCTCCGCTTCGTGCGGGTGAACGACGCGCTCGCGCGGTTCACCAACCAGCCGGCGGACGAGCACGCCGGCCGCCGCGTGCGGGACCTGCTCCCCCACCCCGCGGGCGCGCTCGCCGAGCCGCTGCTGCAGCGGGTGCTCGACACCGGCGAGCCCGCGCTCGGCCTGGAAGTGCAGCTGCCCGCGCCGGGACACCTCGAGAGCCTCCGCCATTTCATTGTCAATCTCTATCCCGTGCGCGATCCGCGGGGCGAGACCTGCTGGGTCGGCGCCAGCATCACCGAGGTCACCGCGCTCCGCCGCACGCAGCAGGACCGGGAGCGGCTGGTGGCCGCGCTCCGCGAGAGCGAGGCCCGCTTCCGGGCCCTGTCCGAGTCCGGGGTGATCGGCGTCCTGGTGGCCGATCCGGAGCGGATCCTGGAAGCCAACGATGCGTTCCTCGAGCTGATCGGTTACACCCGCGCGGAGATGCTGGCCGGGCAGATCCGCTGGTCCGGGATCACGCCGCCCGAGTACGACGAGTTGGACCAGCGCGCCATCACCCAGCTCCTGGAGACCGGCGTGTGCCGGCCGTTCGAGAAGGAGTATCTCCGGAAGGACCGGCGCCGGGTGCCGATCGTGATCGGCGCGGCCATCACCCAGCAGGCGCCGCTTGAGTGGGCGTGCTTCGTCATCGACATCAGTGAGCGGAAGCGGGCCGAGCAGGAAATGCGTGAGAGCGAGCAACGCTATCGGAGCCTCTTCGACCGCAACCCCTCGCCGATGTGGGTGTACGACTACGAGAGTCTCGCCATTCTCGACGTGAACCAGGCCGCGGTGGAGCACTACGGGTGGTCGCGCGAGGAGTTCCTGGGGTTGACCATTCGCGACCTCCAGCCGGCCGCCGAGCTGCCCGTCTTCGAGGAGGCCCTGCGCCAGCGGCGGCCCGGCATCACCGTGGATGGACGCTTCCGCCATTGGCGCAAGGACGAGTCGCTGATGGAGGTCGAGATCAGCTCGCAGGAGGTGAGCTTCCGCGGCACGCAGGCGCGGCTGGTGCTGGCGCTCGACGTGACCGCGCGGGTGCGCGCCGAGGAGGACGTGCAACGTTTCGTGTCGCTGGTGGAGAACAGCGGGGACTTCATCGCGATGGCGTCGCTCGACTGGCGCCTGGTGTACCTGAACAAGGCCGGCCGCGAGCTGGTGGGGCTCACCACGGAGTCGCTCGTCTCGGACGTGGCCGTCCCGGAGCTGTGGGACAGCGAGACACGGGCCACGGTCGAGCGCGAGGTGCTGCCGCGGATCGCCGCGGGGCAGTCATGGACCTTCGACGGCCGGCTGCGCCACGCACGCACCGGTGAGCCGGTGGAGGTCGAATGCAGCGCGTTCGGCATCCGGGACGCGCAGACCGGGCGGGTGCTCGCCGGCGCGTTCGTGCTCCGTGACCTCACGGAGCGCATGCGGGTGCAGGAGCACCTGCAGCAGGCGCAGCGGATGGAGGCGATCGGACGGGTGGCCGGAGGCGTCGCGCACGAGGTCAACAACATGATGACCGTGATCCTCGGCTTCTGCACCTTCCTCGCCCGCGGCATGGCGGACGACGACAACCGGCAGGAGGACGTCGGCCAGATCGCGCGGGCGGCCGATCGCGCCGCCGACGTGAGCCGCCAGCTCCTCGCCTACTCGCGCCGGCAGCTGCTGCAGCCGCGCGTGCTCGAGCTCAACGCGGTGCTCCTGGACATGGAGTCGGTGCTCCGCCGCCTGATGGGCGAGGACCGCGAGTTCGTGCTGCGGCTGGCCTCGCAGCTCGGCTGGGTGAAGACCGACCGGTCCCAGTTCGAGCAGGTGATCATCAACCTCGCCCTCAATGCGCGCGACGCGATGCCGCAGGGCGGCCGCCTTTCGATCGAGACCGCCACCGTGGTGCTGAGCGGCGACGACGGGCACCGCCATCCCGGCACGGTGGTGCGTGCCGGACCGTACGTGCTCGTGTCGGTGAGCGACACCGGCCGCGGGATGGACGCGCCGACGCAGGCCCAGATCTTCGAGCCGTTCTTCACCACCAAGCCGGTGGGCCACGGCACCGGACTCGGTTTGTCCACCGCCTACGGCATCGTCAAGCAGAGCGACGGCTACATCTGGGTGTACAGCGAGGCGGGCGAAGGGTCGACGTTCCGGGTGTACCTGCCGCAGGTGGAGGAGAGCGGCGAGCGGGTCGCGTGGGCGGCCCCGCAGCCCACGCCGAAGGGTCACGGCGAACGCGTGCTCGTGGTGGAAGACGAGAGCCTCGTCCGCGATTTCGCGTGCCGCTTCCTGCAGGGAGAGGGCTACGGCACGGTCGAAGCCGAGGACGGCCATGAAGCGATCGAGCTGCTCCGGGCCGATCCCGGCACGTTCGATCTGGTCCTCTCGGACGTCGTGATGCCCGGCATGGGCGGCCGCGAATTCGCCGACCAGCTGGCGCGTATCCGGCCCGGGCTGCCCGTGCTGTTCATGTCCGGCTACACCAACGACGAGATCATGCGCCGCGGACTGCTCGAGCCGGGCGCCCCGTTCCTCGCCAAGCCGTTCTCGCCCGAGACCCTCTCCGCAAAGGTGCGGGAGGTGCTCGACCACGCGGGATCGTCTACTTTGCACCCCGTGCCCGCAAGGACCACGTCCGCATGAGCCCGGCGCCCGTCACCGCACGCTGCCTCGTCGTGGATGACGAGCCGCTGGTCCGCCGCTCGGTTGTCCGCATGCTCGAGCCGCTCGGCTTCAGCTGCCTCGAGGCGGCCACCGGCAAGGAGGGACTCGACGCGCTCGAGCAAACCGGCGAGCTCCCCCTCATCGTCTCCGACCTGCGCATGCCCGAGCTCGACGGCATGGGCTTCCTCGCCGAGGTGCGCCGTCGCTGGCCCGACACCGCGGTGGTCATGCTGAGCGGCATGGCGGAGACCGGCACCGCCGTCGAGGCGCTCCAGCTCGGCGCCGCCGACTTTCTGCTGAAACCGGTCGCCATCAAGGAGATGCACGCGCGGGTGGCGCGCGTGCTCGAGAAGCGGTCGCTCGTGATGCAGAACCGCTTCTACCAGGCGCACCTCGAGCAGCAGGTGCAGGCGCAGGCCGAGCGGATCAAGGAGCTGTTCCTGGAGGGAGTGCAGATGCTCGCGCGCGCCCTCGAGGCCAAGGACGCCTACACCCGGGGCCACTCGATCCGCGTGAGCCAGTACGCCGTCGCCACGGCCGAGGAGCTCGGCTTCGAAGCGGCCGCCCTCGACGCGATCCGCATCGGAGGGGAGCTGCACGACATCGGCAAGATCGGGATGCGCGAGGCGGTGCTGCACAAGCCGAGCTCGCTGACAGCGGACGAATTTCGCCAGGTGATCGAGCACCCCGCCCTCGGCGAGCGGATGCTGTCGCCGCTCGCGCGCGAGACGCCGGCGGTGCTGCGGATCGTGCGGTCGCACCACGAGCGGATCGATGGCGCGGGCTTTCCGGACGGGCTCCGCGGCGACAGCATCCCGTTCGAGGCCCGCATCGTCGCCGTCGCGGACTCGTTCGACGCGATGACCACCCGCCGGCCCTACCGCGAGTCGCGCTCACCTTCCGAAGCGCTGGATGAGCTTCGGCGGGTGGCCGGCAGCCAGCTCGATGCAGCCGCGGTCGAGGCCTTCGCCCGTGCGTTCCCGGACCCGGAGACGCTGCCGGTACCGGCCTGGGGTGCCTTAGAGTAGGCCGCGGCGCTTGAGCTGCTCGTACCGTTCCACCACCGCTTCCGCCGCGCCCGCCGGAGCAACGTCCAGCACCAGAATCCCGCGCCGGCGCATGTCGGCGAGCGCTTCGTCGCGTGCGTGGAGCAGCTCTTCCGCGGCGGCCCGCTCGAACGCCACGGCCACGCTGGCCGGCGCGGCCTGAGCCACCCGCTCCAGGGCGGGATCCCGCAGCGTCACCGCCAGCGGCAGGTGCCGCGGTCTGAGCGTCGCGGCGTGGGTGAGCAGGGCGCTGCTCGCGGTCCGGTCGATCACGTCGGTGAAGAACACCGTCAGCGCGCGCCGCCGGTTGCGGAGCGCCAGCTCCCGAAACGCCGCGGGGTAGTCCGACTCGACCAGCCGGCCCTCGGCCGCCGCGAGCGCGTCGAGCACGTTCCGGAGAGCGCGCCGCCCGCGGGAGGGCGGCACAAAGCTCTGGATCTCGTCGGCGAAGATCATGACGCCGATGTTGTCGTCGTGCTCGACCGCGGCATGGGCCAGCCGAAGCGCCGCCTCGAGCACCGTCTCGAGCCGCGGCGTGCCGTCCGCTTCCGCGGTGAGCAACCGCCCCGCGTCGATCACGAGCAGCACCTGCTCCCGCCGCTCGTCCTCGTATTGCCGCGCGATCGGCTTCCCCCGCCGTGCGGTCGCCTTCCAGTCGATGGCGCGCGTGTCGTCGCCGGGCACCCATTCGCGCAGCCCCTCGAAGAGGCGGCCTTCGCCGCGGCGGCGGACGTTCCGGAGCCCGGCCTGGCGGCGCCGCGCCGCGCCGGGCGGCAGCGCGCGGGTCTCACGCGGCGAGACGGAGACGGGCGAGCCGAACGATGTCGTATCGCCGAACGCAGGCGCCTCGTACGACTCGCCGAGGACGATCGTTGACACGCCGGGAGCGCCCGTGTCGGCGA
>JBOHSN010000122.1:0-9404 GCA_050733215.1 Gemmatimonadales bacterium | reverse complement strand
GCCGTAGACGACGCCGCCCACGCCCAGCGCGACGCCGGCGGCGCCGGCGCCAAGAATCGGCAGGAGACCGGGGTCTATCACTGGCGATGTTTATCGGTCACGGGACGCCCCGAACGCGCCCCGGATCGTCCGGGTAACGGGTAGGGAGAAGCTAAGACCGGGCCAGCGGGGCGTCCAGCACCTTCCGAACCTTGTGCAGGAGCTGCCCCAGCGCAAACGGCTTCTGGAGGAATTCGGTCCCGGGGGCCAGCACGCGGTGCCGGGCGATGGCGTCGTCGCTGGTGCCCGAGATGTAGAGCACCTTGATGGCCGGACGGTGGATAATGAGCTGGGCGGCCAGCTCACGGCCGCTCAGCCCCGGGAGCATCATGTCGGCCACGAGCAGGTGAATGGGGCCCGGGTGCCGGTTCGCGAGCGCCACCGCCGACTGGCCGTCCGGCGCCGTGACCACCGAGTACCCGGCCCGCTCGAGGACTCGCTGGCCGAGCTTCCGCACCTGCTCCTCGTCTTCCACCAACAGGATCGTCTCGCCGCTCTCCGCCGAGCCCGGCGCATCCGCGCCAGGCGCAGCGGCCTGATGCTCCACCGCCGCCAACAGGATGGTGAACGTGGTGCCCCGCCCGGGCTCGCTGGTGGCGGTGACGTATCCGCCGCTCTGTCGCACGACGCCGTGCATCGAGGCCAATCCGAGCCCGGCTTGACCCACCCCGGGCCCGAACGGCTCGAAGACGCGGTCCAGCGTCACTTGGTCAAGCGCAGGCCCCGAATCACTGATCTCGAGGGCGGTATAGCGGCCCGCGCGGAGCCCGGAACCCGGAGACGCCCGGCCGTCGTCCACTTCCACCGGCGCCGTGGCGAGCTTGAGCCGTCCGCCCGCCGGCATGGCGTCCCTGGCGCGGAGCGCCAGGTCCACGATCGCCTGCTCGAGCTGCGCGCGGTCGGCGAGGACCGGCTCCAGCGTCGGCGCGAGCTCGACCTCGAGCTCGACGGCGTCGCCGAGCACGCGGCGGAGCAGGCGTGCTATGTCCTCGACCAGCACGTTGAGATCGAGCAGGCGCGGCTGGAGGACCTGCCGCCGGCTGAATGCGAGCAGCTGGTGGGTGAGCTGCGCCGCGCGGGTGGCGGCCTTCCGGATCTGCTCCACGTCTTCGCGGGCGTCGGACCCGAGCTCGGGATCCTCGAGGAGGATTTCGGCCGATCCCAGGATGGCCGTGAGCAGGTTGTTGAAGTCGTTGGCGATGCCGCCGGCGAGCTGGACCACCGCCTCGATCCGCTGCGTGTGACGGAGCTGCGCCTCACGGGCCCGCTCGGATCCGCGGCGGAACGCGTCGCCCGCCAGCGCGCCGAGGTCGGCGAGATGCTCGAGCTCGACGGCGGTCCAGGTGCGCGGCCGGCGGTCGGCGACGAGCAGAAGGCCCGCGGACCCGTCGGCGCCGTCGCCGGTCGGGACCGGCACGGAGGTCCACGCGGCGATCCCCGCGGCCGTGGCCAACGTGGTGGCGTCGCTTCGCGTGGAGAGCGCGCCGACCAGCGCCGCAAGGCGCGCCTGCCCGGGTGCATCGACCCCATGGGCGGCCACGATCCGCAGTCCGGACGTGTCGCGGGCGGCGAGGGCCGCGACCGGCGCGTCGAGGAGCCGCGCGGCGAGCCCCGCGAGCCGATGGAGCGGCTCGTCCTGCCGTTGGATCGGGTCGGAAGGTTGCATGGACACGGGAATGTTCAATCTAAGCAGACGATGCTGGCGTCGCCCTCGGGAGCGGCGTACACTTTTGCGATGCCCTTCCTCGACACCAGGAAACAGCGCGCATCAGCCCTGATCCTGGTCCTCGGCGTCGGACTGGCGGTGGCGCTCTGGCCGTTCACGACGGGCCTCATCGCCGCCCCGGTTCTCTACATCGTGTTTGCCCCGGTGCACCGCCTGCTGGCCCGGCGGCTGCCGCCGGGCGTCGCCGCGGGCATCACGATCGCGTTCGCCCTCACCGTCATCGTGGTGCCGGGCGCGTCGCTCATCGGGCTCATCGCCACCGAGGCGCAGGAAATGGCGGCCGGCGTCATCGACAGCCCGCTGCTCGATCGGGTCCGCGCGCTGCGGATCGGTCCCTACGACATCGGCAGCCAGCTCGAGCAGATCAGCTCGCGCGTGGTCGCGTTCGTGGGCGCCAGCCTGCTGACGCTGGTGGGTACCGCGACCCGCCTTGCGCTCCAGCTCACGGTGGCGTTCTTCGGGCTCTTCTACCTCCTGGTGGACCCGGAGCGCGTCTGGCTGACTGTGCGTCCGTTCATCCCGTTCTCGACCGAGAATGCGGAACGGCTCCGGCAGCGCTTCAAGGACGTGGCCACCTCGACACTGATCGGCACGTTCGCCACCGCCGTGGTGCAGGGAACAGCGGTGGGTCTCGCGTTCGAGGCCGCCGGACTCCCCAGCGCGCTCTTCTGGGGCGTGGTGACCGTGATCGTGGCGATCCTGCCGGTGGTCGGAAGCGGCCTGATCTGGGGTCCCGGCGCCATCGCGCTCGCCATCGCAGGCCGCTATGGGTGGGCCATCGCGCTCGCGGTCTGGGGCGTCATCGTGGTGGGGAACATCGACAACGTGATCCGGCCGATGGTGTTCCGCCGGTGGGCGCGGATCAACCCGTTCATCACGGTGATCGGCGCCTTTGCCGGCCTCCGCTACTTCGGCCTGCTCGGCCTGCTGATCGGGCCGCTGGCCATCTCGTACTTCTTCGAGCTGATCCGGATGTACCGCCAGGAGTACCTGGAAGGACAAGCCGGAATGAGCGCAGCGGACGAGCAGCCAACCGGATGACCTGACCACCGTCGCTTCGCACCATCTCCAACGCCGCCGTCGAGATGTACTTTTCGCGCCCCCCGGCCGGCGCCGGGGGCGCTCGGTCATCGATGGAGTGCATGGATCCATGACGCGGGACCGGAAAGACGGCAGTCCGTGGGCGGTGATCGCCGCGTTCGGTGCGGTGTACATCATCTGGGGCTCCACCTACCTGGCCATCCGATTCGCGATCGAGACGCTGCCGCCCTTTCTGATGGCCGGCACGCGCTTCCTGACCGCGGGCGTCCTGTTGCACGCGTGGGGTCGGCTCCGGGGCGATCCGGCGCCCTCGCGCTCGAACCTGGCGCCGTCGCTCGCGCTGGGCGCGCTGTTCCTGCTGGTCGGCAACGGGGGCGTGGTGTGGGCGGAGCAACGCGTCCCGTCGGGACTCACGGCGCTGCTCGTCGCGGTCACCCCGGCGTGGACCGTGCTGTTCGAGTGGGCGCACGGCGGCAGCGCGCCGGGCCGGCGCACGCTGGCCGGCCTCGCGGCCGGGCTCGCGGGCGTGGGCCTGCTCGTGGCGCCGTCAGGGCTCAACGGCGCCCCTCTCGACCTCGCGGGCGCCGGCGCGTGCCTGCTCGCATCCATGAGCTGGTCGCTCGGCTCGGTGCGATCGCGCACCATGCGGCTGCCGGCTTCGCCCGCCATCGCGTCGAGTCTCCAGATGCTCGCGGGCGGCGGCCTGCTCTTCGCGGTCGGGCTCGCCAGCGGGGAGGCCGGACGCGTGGATCTCGCCACGGCCTCCACGCGCTCGGTGCTCGCCGTGGGCTACCTGATCATCTTCGGCTCGCTGGTCGCGTTCACCGCGTTCACCTGGCTGCTCCGGGTCTCCACGCCATCCCGCGTGGCCACCTGCGCGTACGTGAATCCGATGGTGGCGGTGCTCCTTGGCCGGGCCTTCGCCGGCGAACGCCTCGGCCCGCGCAGCCTGCTCGCGGCTGGGGCAATCGTCCTCGGCGTCGCGCTGATCACGACGTCCAAGCGCAAATAACAAACTCGAACCACAGAGGACACAGAGGACGCAGAGAACAACAATTTGTAGTGGTCTCGGGTCCAGAGATCCCGATCCTCGAACAGGGTGCAGTGCTCTGCGTCCTCTGTGTCCTCTGTGGTCGCAGTCGTTCGGAGCTCGGAAACGGAAAGGCGGAACGTCCGTAGACGTCCCGCCTGCCCGCCTGCCTGCCGTCCCGACTTAGTTCAGCCGGTTCAGCTCCACCCGGCGGTTCTGCGCCCGGCCCTCTTCGGTCCGGTTCGACGCGACCGGCCGCGCCTCACCGTAGCCGCGAGAGCTGATCTGCGCGGGCGACACTCCGTTGGCCTCGAGGAAGTTCTCGACCGTCTTCGCCCGCTCCCGGCTCAGCCCCAGGTTGTAGGCGTTGGTGCCCTTCGAGTCGGTGTGCCCGCCGACCTCGACGCGGACGCCCGGATTGGCCGCCAGCGACTTGGCCACCTCGAGCAGGATGCCACGCGAGTCCTCGGTGAGCGTCGCCTTGTTGAACTCGAAGTTCACGCCCTGGAGCACCACGCGCTTCTCCCCACTCTGGAACAGGATGCGGCAGCCGCGCTCGTCCACCGGCGCGCCGTTCGGCGTGTTCGGGCACTCATCCTTTCCATCCGGCACGCCGTCGGCGTCGGAGTCGCGCGAGCAGCCGCGCGAATCCACCGGCTCGCCCGTCGGGGTGTCGGGGCACTTATCCGCGGCGTCGGCCACGCCATCCTTGTCGGCGTCGCGCTGGCCCTGCGAGCATCCGTCTCCGTCCACCTGCTCGCCGGCCGGAGTGTTCGGGCACTTGTCGCGGCCGTCGCTCACGCCGTCCTTGTCCGCGTCGCGCTGGCTGGCCGAGCAACCGTCGGCATCCACCTCTTCGCCCGCGGGCGTGTTGAGGCACTTGTCGGCGCTGTCGGTCACACCGTCGGAGTCGGCGTCCTTCTGGCCGGCCGAGCAGCCGGCGGCGTCCACCGTCTCACCGGAAGGCGTGTCGGGGCACTTGTCGGCGTTGTCGCGGACCCCGTCGCGATCGCTGTCGCGCTGGCTGGCCGAGCAGCCCGTGGCATCCACCGGCTCACCACGGGGGGTGTTGGGACACGCGTCCTCGCCGTCCCTGATCCCGTCCTTGTCGCGATCGAAGCTGTTGCCGAACAGCACACTGAGGCCGGCTTGCGCGCCCCAGTTCTGGTTGTTGTCGGCGAGGGGCTCCAGCTTGGTGTTCGAGATGTAGTCGAGCGTGCCGGCGAGCCGGAAAGCCCAGTTCTCGGCGAGTCCGATCTTCAATCCGGCGAGGCCATGGATGCCGTTCTCGCTGGCATCGGCCTCGTCGCCGTACCGGTTTCGGACGTAGCCGCCGCCGAGCTGGAACGCGCTCGACCATCCGCCGAGCGGGATGTTGTACACCAGTCGGCCGATGAGGCGGGTATTGGTGATCCGGTCACTGAAGAAACTCCTGGTCTTGTGGTAGGTGACCTCTCCCTCGAGCGCGAAGTTGCGCAGGAAGTAGAAGCCGAGCGTGCCGCCGCCGCCAAAGCGGTCGTCGAGCTGGGCTTCATCGTCATAGAACGCATAGCGCCCGAAGGCGCCGAGCTCGAACGTGCCCGCGGACTGCGCAACCGCCGGGGGAACTGCGGCGAGAAGCAGGGCACACGTCAACGCGCGAATCCTCATCCGTTCCTCCTCCACGTTCCTCTGTACGGTGCGTCTGGCTCCAGCGACTACCTCGGTGAACCCGAGCTAGATTGTACACTCACCCCGTCAATCATTCCACCCGGCGGACGCATGCCCCTGCTGACCTCGCTCCGTCTGCGGCTGCTCCTCGTGGGCGGCTTCGGGACCGCTGCTGCAGATCCCGGTACCCCGCTCCGGGTACTTCGGTCGGCTCCGTCTCAGAACGCCTCCCCGACGGCGACGATTACCGTGACGTTCGACCGCCCGGTGGCCGGATCGCTGGACCGCACCGTCGATCCGCGACAGATCCTCACGGTCGAGCCCGCCGTCGCCGGCCGCGCGGAATGGCGCGACCCCGTGACCATCCGGCTCCGGCCCGCAGTTCCCCTGACCCCGAACACCACGTACCGCGTTACCGTAACCGACCGGTTCGAGGCCATGGACGGCAGCCGGCTGGACGGACCGTACCGCTTTGCGTTCCGGGTTCGGGGCCCCCGCGTGTTGGCCGGCATTCCGGTGGGACCCGACCGCCAGGCGCGGTTCCTCACGCCGGCCCCGGTGTTCGAGCTGGTGTTCGATGCCCCTCCGGATCCGGGCGTGCTGGCGCGCGCGGTGTATCTCGAGCTGGACCAGCGCTGCGCGTCGAGCGGCGGCGTCCGGTTGCGGGCCGAGTCACAGCGCGCCGTCACCGAGCAGGACCGGTGGGAGTTCCGCGACGCCGGGGGGTGGGACCGCGACCGATCGGCCGATTCGCTCCGTCGCGTCGTCCGCCTTCTGCCGGAGCGCGAGCTGCCGCGCGGCTGCGGCGGCCACCTGGTCGCGCCCGCGTCGCTCGATGACCGCGGACGCGACTCCCTCCAGCGTTGGCCGTTCTCGACCTTCGGCAACTTCCGCCTGACCGCTGCCGCCTGCGGATGGAGTCGCGAGCATTGCCCCACCGGCCCGCTGACGGTGACGTTCACGACTCCGGTGCGTGGCGCCGAGGTCCAGCGGCACCTGCGACTCACACCCGCGGTTCCGTTCACCGTCAGCGACACCGCCGAGGAACGCGACCAGTGGCCGCTCCAAGGCGAGCTCGCTCCCCGGACCTGGTATGGCGTGGTGGCCGACACCGGACTCCGGGATGTCTTCGGGCAGCGGCTCACCGGCAACCCGGTCGCCACGGCCCGGACGTCGGGGTATGCACCGGCGGTGAACTATGCCTGGGGCCGAGCGGTGGTCGAACGGAAGGGGCCGCGGACGCTCGCGGTGACCCACGTGAACGTGGATACCCTGGAGGTGCTGGTCGCGCCCGTGCCCGACTCGCTCGAGCGGGAGCTGATGTCGCGGAGCGAGTGGCAGTGGTCCGAGCTCTGGCCGGCGCTGCTCCCCGGTGCCAGGCGGCGGCGGATCGCCGTCGCCGGCAGCTCCGACCGGGTGGGGATTTATGGCGTGCCGCTGCCCGAGCCGGCGGCCGGCACTCGGGCGCCCACGCTGCTCGCCGTGCAGGTGACCAGTCCGCGCCTCGACAGCATGAGCCGCCGGAATCGCCCGATCGCGCTGGTGCAGGTGACGGACCTGGGTGCGCACGCGCGGGTGGGCGTCACCGAGGGCGCCGTGTGGGTGACCGGCGCGAGCGACGGCCTCCCCCGGCCCGGCGCCACGGTCACCCTCCATGACCCGGGTGGGGCGGTGCTGGCCGCCGCCAAAAGCGGCGCTGACGGCGTGGCGCGGTTCCCGAGCATCCGCACGCCACCCGCCAAAGCCGACGAGGGCGAGAACTACAGCCGCCCCGAGGGGTACATCACTGTGGCGCTCGGTGGCGACCGGACTCTGGTACCGCTCAACCGGTACGATCCCGACCTGAGCCCCTGGCGCTTCAACGTGTCGGCGGCGTGGGGGAGTGAACGGCTGCCCGTCGCCGCCGCGGTATTCACCGAGCGGGGGATCTATCGTCCCGGAGAGCGGGTCTACGCGAAGAGCATCGTGCGGACGGGGCTGCTCGGCAACCTGGTCGTGCCGGCCGGCGGCGACTCGCTCCGCTGGGTGTTCTATGACCGCAGCGGCGAGGACGCCGAGCGCGGCCGCCTCCAGGAGAAGACGGTCGCTCTGTCGGCGTTCGGCACCGCACAGTCGTCGCTCGTCGTGCCGGCGGCGGCGGGGCTCGGCACCTACGAGGTCGCGGTCGAGCTCCGCCGGAAGAGCAAGTGGATCGAGGTCGCGAGCACATCGTACCGGGTGGCCGAGTACCGGCCGCCGGAGTTCCTGGTGGATGTTGCCGCGGATTCGGGCGCACGCTTCGCCGGCGACTCCATCCGCACTACGGTCGAGGCGCGCTACCTGTTCGGCGCTCCGATGGGCCGCGCGGCGGTGAGCTGGACGCTGCGCCAGCAGAGCGACGGCGGCGGACCCAGCATCCCCGGCTACGACGATTATCTCATCGGCGACACCGGCTGGTGGTGGGAAGAGATGGAAGGCGCGTCCACGCCGGTTCAGGTGACCGCGAGCGGCACCGACACGCTCGACCCGCGCGGCCGGCTGGCGCTTCGTCTGCCGCTCAGGGGGACGCAGAAGGGGCGCACCGGGTTCGCCACGTTCGAGGCCACCGTCAAGGATGTGAACCGCCAGACGGTGAGCGCATCGGCCGGGGTGGTGGTGCATCCGGCGGCGTTCTATCTCGGCGCCAAGCCGAGCGGTGAGGAGTACTTCTGGACGGCCGGGACACCGGTCGGTGTGGGGGTCATCGCGGTTCGGCCGGACGGCCGGCGCGAGCACGGCGTCCGGGTGGCGGGCATGGTGGTCCGGCGCGAGTGGCACCAGCTCCACCGCGAGCGCGACGGCTACGGCGAAGTCACCGGCGAATGGGTGAGCGATACGGTGGCCCGCTGCGCGCTGGTGACCGCCGCCGAGCCTGCCCGGTGCGGGTTCACGCCCACGGCGGGGGGCACCTACACGGTGACGTTCCGCGCTACCGACGGGGCGGGGCGAGAGGCGGTCACCAGTTTCGTGCGCTGGGCCACCGGCAAGGACTGGGTGCCGTGGAACGACGCGTCCCAGTTCAAGATGGATGTGATCCCGGACCGCACCCGCTACACCGTCGGCGACACCGCGACCGTGCTTTTTGCATCGCCCTTCACCGATGCCGAAGCCTGGATCACGGTGGAGCGCGAGGGCCTGCTCCAGCAGCGCCGCCTCCGCATCACCAGCGGCAGCACCACCCTGAGGCTTCCGATCACGGAAACGCTCGCCCCCAACGCGTTCGTGTCGATCGTGGTGGCGCGCGGCCGGAGCGCCAAGCCCGGCCGGGTGGACGATCCCGGCCGGCCGACGATCCGGGTGGGCTACACCGAGCTCAGAGTGACGCCGGAACCCAAGCGCCTGACGGTAGCAGTGGAGCCCGCGCAACCCGAATGGCGTCCCGGCGACACCGCGCAGGTGAGTGTCAGTGTGAGTACGAGTGGGAGGGGCGTGCGGAGTGAAGTCACCCTCTGGGCGGTTGACGCCGGCGTGCTGGCGCTCACCGGCTACACCACGCCCGATCCCATCGACCTCATCTACCGGCCGCGCGGGCTCGGACTCCGGCTCGCCAGCAATCTCACGAGCGTGGCCGCGCAGATCCCCGAGGGGCAGAAGGGGAAGCGCGCGCCGGGCGGCGGGGGAGGGCTCGACGCGGCCGATGTCCTCCGGTCGCGATTCCAGACCACCGCCTTTTTCCTCGGGTCGGTGGTGACCGATTCAGCGGGGCGCGCCATCGCGCGCGCGAAGCTGCCCGACAACCTGACCACCTTCCGGCTCATGGCGGTGGCCGTCACGGCCGGCGATCGCTACGGCAAGGGCGAGTCGTCGCTCCTCGTCACCCGTCCGCTCGTCGCGCGGCCGGCGCTGCCGCGGTTCCTCCGCGACGGCGACCGGTTCGCCGCCGGCGTGGTGGTGAACCGC
>JBOHSN010000121.1:0-9405 GCA_050733215.1 Gemmatimonadales bacterium | reverse complement strand
GATGCGCGGGGTCGAGGTGGAGGACCAGCGGAACGACCGTGAAGATCGCGTACAGCGGAAAGACCCACCGGGGGTCGGTGGCGGGCCAGACCTCAGCATCGAGCGCCCGGTGCAGCCCGTAGAGCGCTAGCCCCTGGAGCAGCGCCACCGCCAGCATCGCACGCTTGCCGCGCGCCAGGCTCATGGCATGCGGCCGGTGACCATCGCCCAGAGACCGTAGAACAGCACGCCGGTGGCGGTCCACCCCACCACGGACCAGCGGATGAACACCCGCCGGAGCCCGCGATCGTCGGACGGGTCCATGCGCTCGAGACGCCACTGGTCCGGCAGCAGCACCGCCAGCCAGAGCAGCGTGCTCGCCGCCAGCGCGCCGATGCCGTGCACCAGCCACGGGGTCTGCCCGATCACGTACCCGCGGAGGCGGATCAGCAGCATTCCCGAAACGGTCAGCAGGATCCCGCCGAAGAGCGTGAACGCGAGATCGGTCCAGAGGATCGCGCGCGCGACCGGTCGGAACGGTACGGTGGGTCGCCGGCGATACAGGAACATGGCCCAGAAGCCGGTGACGGTCACGTTGCCGATCATGAGCACGGCACCGGCCACGTGCAGCATCCGGAGCAGCGCCGCCCGCCCGGCAGGGCCTGCCGCTCGAGCACGGTGACCTCGTGGCCGGCGTGCGCCAGCCTGGCCGCGGTGGCGAGCCCGCCGAGGCCGGCGCCGATCACGACGGCGCGGCGGCGCCGCGTCGGGCCGTTGCAGGCAGCGCTGGACGGCGGAGCCGAGCCGCTAAAGGGATGGGCGGTCATCGGGACGTGAATGCGTCGAGCCCGACGCGGAATCCGAGGTGCCGTAATCCGCCGGCGTGCGGCTCCGCGCCGCTGCCGCCGATGATGGGGATGGTACCCGGCGGGAGCCGGCGGGGCAGCTCCGCCAGCGCGGGAAGCTGGCTCTCGCAGTTGGCGGGAGAGCTCGTGCTGAGCGCTACCACCTGCGGGCGGAGCCGCCAAGCCGCCTCGAGCACCTCCTCCACGGGAAGGTCCGGTCCGAGATAGTGGATGCGCCACCCCTGCTCCTGCAGGAGCGTGAGCGTGCCGAGCAGACCCCATTCGTGCCGCTCGCCGGAGAGGCAAGCGCACACGGCGAGCGGCCCGGACCCGCGCGATGCCCGGAGCCCGCCCTTCAGCGCGTGCAACACCACCTCGCTGGCCAGATGTTCCGCGGCGATGGGGATCGTGCCGAGAGCCCACAGATCGCCGACGGCCTGGGCGAGGGGCGCAACGATTTCCTGGGCGAAGGGACCGAGGCCGCGGAGCGCGATCTGCTGCGCCACCAGCACCTCGAGCCGCTCGCGATCGAACGCTTTGACGGCGTCCACCAGCGCGGCCAGCGGGGTGGCGTCGAGCTCGCGATGCTCCGCGCGCGCGAGCACCGCCTCGGTGGGCTCGTGCGCCAGGTCGCCGATGCGCTCGCCGACGTCGGTGAGCCGGGCGTACGCGCGGAGCAGCGCGACCTGGTCGGCCGAGTACGCGCGATACCCGTTCGGCATCCGGCGCGGCCGCACGATCTCGTA
Organism: Gemmatimonadales bacterium; assembly: GCA_050733215.1. GTDB lineage: Bacteria > Gemmatimonadota > Gemmatimonadetes > Gemmatimonadales > GWC2-71-9 > DASQPE01. Next base: position 7,835 of record JBOHSN010000121.1, on the reverse strand, counting down.
GCGTCGTTCCCACGCACGGAGCCGTGCTGGCGTGAGACCCGTCAGTTCGGCCACTTCGTGGATCTCGTACGTACGCTCGGCCCGAGTCACCACGGGAGAACTTGAGCCCGTTCCGGAGGGTTGTCAAAGCTCTCGACAGCGAGGTTATCATCCGCCCATCCCGCGGCTATCTTCCCCGCTCCACTACTCCGGCCCGGAGCCTGACCCTGACCGTGGAAAGCGCTCGCGCCGTCGCCGCCCGCAGCGAGGCCCCGGCGGACGATCACTCCGCGTGGATCGCGATCAACGCGATCCGCGCGCTCAGCATGGACGCGGTCGAAGCGGCCCAGTCGGGGCACCCCGGGACGCCGATGGCGCTGGCGCCCGCCGCGTGGGCGCTCTGGACCCGCTTCCTCCGTCACGATCCCGCCGCTCCGGCGTGGCCCGACCGCGACCGGTTTGTCCTGTCCTGCGGCCACGCGTCGATGCTCCAGTACACGTTGCTCCACCTGAGCGGCTACGACCTGCCGCTCGACGAGATCCGCCGCTTCCGGCAGTGGGGCTCGCGGACGCCGGGGCATCCCGAGCGCGGGCACACGCCGGGGGTCGAGACGACCACCGGCCCGCTCGGGCAAGGCGTCGGCAACGCCGTCGGCATGGCGATCGCCGAGCGGATCCTCGCGGATCGCTTCAACCGGCCGGGGCTTGAGATCGTGGACCACCGGGTCTGGGGCTTTGTGAGCGACGGCGACGTAATGGAGGGGGTGGCGAGCGAGGCGGCGTCCCTTGCGGGGCACCTGAAGCTCGGCAAGCTGGCGCTCATCTACGACGACAACCACATCACCATCGACGGCGACACCGCCCTCACGTTCTCCGAGGACGTCGGCCATCGCTTCGAGGCCTACGGCTGGCACGTCGTTCGGGTCGGCGGTGACGGCAACGACCTCGCCGCTATCACCGCCGCGCTGGCGCGCGCGCGCGACACCACCGACCGGCCGTCGCTCGTCATCCTCCGCACCATCATCGCCGACCCCGCGCCCACCAAGCGCAACACGGCCGAGGCGCATGGTGCGCCGCTCGGCGCAGCCGAAGTCCGGCGGACCAAGGAATTGATGGGGTGGCCGGTCGAACCTCCATTCCATGTGCCGCCCGAGGCATACGAGGGATGGCGGGGCGCGCGGGCGCGCGGCCAGCACGACCACGCGGCATGGCGCGATCGCATGGCGCGTTATGCCGAGCGGCATCCCGATGATGCGGCGGAGTTTCGGCGCCAGCTCGCCGGCGAGCTGCCGCCGGGCTGGGAGCGCGCGCTGCCGGTCATCGGCCCCGAGAAAGGCGCACTGGCGACCCGGCAGGCGTCGGGTCTCGCCCTGCAGGCGCTCGCCGAGGCGATCCCTGAGCTCGTCGGCGGATCGGCCGACCTGGGCGGGAGCACCGGCACCACGCTCAAGCAGGGCGGCACGCTCGGCCCCGAGACCACGGGGCGCGTCATCCATTGGGGCGTGCGCGAGCACGGCATGGCAGCCGCGCTCAACGGCATCACGGCGCATGGCGGCATTCGGCCGTTCGGCAGCACGTTCCTGGTCTTCTCCGATTACATGAAACCGGCCATCCGTCTCGCATCCATCATGCGGCTGCCGGTGATCTACATCGGCACGCACGATTCGATCGGCCTCGGCGAGGACGGCCCCACCCATCAGCCGGTGGAGCACCTCGCCATGCTGCGGGCGATCCCCGGGCTGGTCACGCTCCGCCCGGCGGACGCCACGGAAACGGTGGAAGCCTGGCGCGCGGCCGTCGCCCGCCGCGACGGACCCACGATGTTGGTACTCACGCGGCAGAAGCTCCCCGTGCTCGATCGCGCGGGCGGCGGCCTCGGCGCCGTCGAGGGCGCCGCCCGCGGCGGCTACGTGCTGTGGGATCCGCCAGGCGGCCCCGAGGCGATTCTCATCGCCACCGGGTCCGAGGTGCACGTGGCGCTGGCCGCGGCGCAGCGGCTCCTCGCCGAGGGCGTGCGGGCCCGCGTCGTGTCGCTCCCCTCATGGGAGTTGTTCGAGGCGCAGCCCGCAGGCTACCGCGACGCGGTGCTGCCGCCGGGCATCCGCGCCCGGGTGGGCGTCGAAGCGGCGTCGTCGTTCGGCTGGCTTCGCTACGTGACCGACGCAGGGGCGATGCTGGCGATGGAAGGGTTCGGTGCGTCGGCCCCCGGCGAACGGCTGTTCGAGGAGTTCAAGTTCACCCCCGCGCGCGCGGCCGAGCTGGTCCGCGCGGTGCTCTCCCGGAGCAAGGCATGATCAATCCGCTGGTGCGGCTCGGCGAGCTCGCCCTGGCCGGCACCCGTCTCGCGGAGCTCGCGCGGGCCCGCATCGACCTGGCGGAGGTGACGGCCAGGCTCGAGGCGGAAGGTGTGAGCAAGTTCGCGGCGTCGTACGAGAGCCTGCTGCGCGGCATCGAAGCGAAGATGGAAACACTCGCGCTGCGGTGAGAGAGTTCGGGAATTCACGGGAGGGGACGAGTATGAAGCTCCATACAAAGATCCTGCTAGGGCTTCTGCTCGGCGCCGTCGCCGGCATGCTCGCCAACTGGCTGGTCGGAACCGGCAGCGCCTTCGTGCTCTGGACCAACCGCTACGTAGCCGGACCCGTGGGCGCGGTCTTCCTGAACCTGCTGTTCATGATCGTGATCCCGCTCGTGTTCGCGTCTCTGGCTCTAGGCGTGACCAGCCTGGGCGACCTCAAGCGGGTGGGGCGCATCGGCGCAAAGACGCTGGCGTTCTTCCTCGTCTCGATGGCTCTCTCTGCAACGGTCGGCCTGATGCTCGTCGCCGTCGTCCGGCCTGGGGCGCGGATCACCCCCGAGATCCAGAGGCAGCTGATGGAAACCTACGCCAGCGACGCGTCGGCGAGGATCGAGGCGGCGCAGACCGGCGGTTTCGGCGTCGAGACGTTCGTGAACATCGTCACGCGCAATCCGGTGCGCTCCGCTGCGGAGACCGACCTCCTCGGCATCATATTCTTCGGCCTCATCTTCGGCGTGGCACTCACGATGATCGCGGCGGACCGCGCCCGCCCGATGATCCGTGTTCTCGAGGCGCTCAACGACGTCGTGATCAAGATCGTAGAGATCGCGATGAAGCTCGCGCCGTTCGGAGTGGCGGCGCTCATCTACGGGGTGACTTCCCGGTTCGGTGCGGTGCTCCTGAAACCGCTGGCCGTATACGTAGCCGTAGTGCTGTTTGGCCTGCTGCTGCACATGGCCGTCAACTACTCGTTGATCCTCAGGTTGCTCGCCGGAGTGTCGCCACTGCGATTCTTCGCGCGGATCAAGGCTCCGATGATTACCGCTTTCTCCACGAGCTCCAGCTCGGCGACGCTTCCTACCTCCATCGCCACCGCCGAGCAGAACCTGGGCATGCCGCCCAAGATCGCCGGCTTCGTGCTCCCGCTCGGCGCCACGATGAACATGAATGGGACGGCGCTGTTCGAGGGGATTACGGTCATCTTCCTCGCGCAGGTGTTCGGCGTGACGCTCGGGCTCGGACAGCAGGCCACCGTCATGGTACTCGCCGTCATCACCGCGCTCGGCACCGCCGGCGTGCCGGGTGGCTCGATCCCGCTGCTGGTCGGCATCCTCGCGATATTCGGAGTGCCAGGTGAGGGCATCGCCATCATCCTCGGCGTCGATCGCATCCTCGACATGGGACGCACGACCGTGAACGTCACCGGCGACCTCGTGGCGGCGGCATTCATCGGCCGCAGCGAGCGCGAATGGGACGAGGGCATGATCCCGCTGCCAGGAGTGGAAGCCGGCGCAGGGAAGCTGGACGAGAGCCCGGGCTGGCCGGCGCCCGAGCCGCCGACCGCCGCGCGACACTGAGGGGGCGGCGGCGTAGCCGGCTCGCGGCGGCGGTCGTCGGACGCTGGGAGGGCGAGCTCGCCATCCCGGCAGACGGTGCCCCGGCCCTAGAGGCTCCGCCACCGATGGCCAAGCGCGCCGGGTAGCTCCACGGCTTCGTCCACCCGAAACGCCACCTCGCGGGCGGCGCCGTCCCAGCGCACCTCCCCCGTCCCGGTCAGCTGCAGCGCCCCCCCGCGCTCGAAATCGAGAACGAGGAGCCCGGCGCGCGGCTCGACCATCAGGTTGCCCAGCGTGTTGAACATGTTGTTGCCGGCGTAGTCCGGAATCCGGAGCACGTCGGTCCCGTCCGCGTCGCGCGCCACCTGCACGAATCCAGCTTCGCCACCCCGGTGGGATGCATCGGCGCCCCGGCCCGGGTGGCGGGTGGCGCTGAACAGCGTGTCGGCGGCGGCGATCAGCGCGCGCGCCTCGCGCGTCAGCTCCGGAGCGCGCCGCGCTGCTCCAGCCGACGGGGGCGAGGCAATGTCAGGCTCCCGCCGCTGGATGTACTTGGGACAGTTCGCGTACACCTCGTCGGTGACGACCTCGAGCTGTGCGTCGTCGATCCAGCGGGCGTGCCCGTTGACCCGCATGCGCCGGCGGGCGGGCGGATCGATGATCAGCAGTCCCACGGCCGCGTCGTGCTCCAGATTGTCGCGGAGCGGGTCGCCCGGCGCCGGCCGGGCCCGTGCCACCAGCGTGCGCTCGTCCACGGCGCGGAGGAACCCGGGCGCGCCGCTGAGCGCCGACGCCCAGAGCCGTCCACCGGCATCGGTGGACGCGACGATCGCCAGGCTCTGCGCGGCGACGAACTGCTGGGCCGCCGGAGGCATCTCCGCCCGGGGCAATCGTTCCAGGCGGGCCGCGGCGGCCGCAACGCCCGCCCGCCGCTGTGCCTCGAGCTCGCCCTCGTGATAGCCCATCAGAAGAACCCGCACGTCGGCGCGTCGGCGGCCGGCGCGTGCGCTTCGATGCCAGCCGGCACGAAGATCTCGAGGCGGATCCCGTCGGGATCAGTAAAGAAGAGACCGCCGGAGACAGCGCCTTCGCCGATGTGGGCCGGGGGCGGTGGGGATGTCGGTGGGGCTCATGACGCTCTCCAGGCCAATGTACCCAGCAATAATGCGATTAGCTGGGTATAAGTTCCCCGCCCCTGCCTTGTCAAGTGATGGTTTGCTGGGTAGAATCCGCGCCATGCCGCGTCCGCCCCGTTCCGCCCCGCCCCCGGCGCTCCCGCCGGCGCCGTTCCTCGCCAACCTCCCGTGGGTCGATTTCGTGAACACGCGGTACATCCATCGCGACCGCTGGGTAGACGCCATCCCGAGCCCGCGCGCACTGGCCGACTGGCTGGTGGCGGCGGATCTCGCGCCGGCGGGGGGGCCGCGCGAACTGGCGGCGCTGCGCGGCAGGCCGGGCGGGAGGCGGGTGCTCCGGGAGGCGCACGCCCTCCGGTCGAGTCTGGCCGCGCTGGCGCGCACGCTCGTGAACGGCGCGGCGCCGTCTCCGGCCGCCATCGCCGCGATCAACCGGGTGCTCCGCGCCGCGCCGGCGCACCAGACCCTGCGGCGCATCAGCGGCGGACTCGACTGGCAGACCGTCCCCGTGGGACGTGACCCGCTGGCGCTGCTGAGCCCGGTGGCCGCGTCGGCGGCGGCGTTTCTGGTGGATGGCGACGTCAGTCGCTTGCGAGCGTGCGGCAATCCGAAGTGCGTGCTCTACTTCCACGATCGGACGCGGAACGCCCGGCGCCGCTTCTGCAGCCCGGCCACGTGCGGCAATCGGGTGAAAGCGGCCCGGCGCTATGAGCGGCTCCGGGAGCGTCGATCCGGTTAATTTGCGGGCCGCTGGCATCGAATCAGCACCCGAACCCGGAGCCCCATGCGCGCCTCGTGCAGCACTCTCGCCTTCCTCACCGCCCTCGCCGGCATCCGGACGGTCCCGGCCCAGCAGCGTCCGGCCGCAGCACCGGCGTCGCCCGTGCCACCGACCCGCTCTGCGCCGATCTCCAACGTCGCGTACGAGGTCACGTTCGACTCCGCGAGCGCGAGCACGCGTACGCTGCGGGTGGCCATGACGTTCGACGTCGCAGCGGGGGGCGGCGGCCCGGTGCTGCTGTCGCTGCCGATCTGGACGCCGGGAGCATACGAGGTGAGCGACTTCGCCAAACGGGTGTCGAACTTCGCTGTCGAGTCGGGCGGGCGGACGCTCCGGTGGGACAAGGTCGATCCGGACACCTGGCGGATCCGGTCGGACGGCGGCCGCGTCACGGTCCGGTTCGATTTCCGCGCCGATCAGCTCGACAACGCCATGGCGTGGTCTCGCCGCGACTTCGCGATGTTCAACGGGACCAACCTCTTCCTCTACGCGGAAGGCCGGCCGCTCGAGTTTCCCGCGACGGTGGTCATCCGCACCCAAGCCGACTGGAAGGTCGCCACGGGCATGCGCTCCGCCGGCGCGCCCCGCAGCTATCACGAGGCCAACTACCACGACCTCGTGGACATGCCGTTCTTCGTGGGCCGGTTCGACTACGACAGCATGGTGGTCGAGGGCAAGACCCATCGCCTCGGCAGCTATCCTGCCGGACTGCTCCAGGGCCAGGGCCGCGCGCAGCTCTGGGACGAGATCGGCAAGATGGTCCCGCCGATGGCAGCGGTGTTCCAGGAGACGCCGTGGGAGAATTACACCACGCTCCTGGTTTTTGATTCCACCTCCGGCGGCGGGAGCGCGCTCGAGCATCAGAGCTCGCACGTCGGCATCTACGGCGTGCAGGTCATCGGCAACCCGCTGCTCGCCTCGATCACGGCGCACGAGATCTTCCACGCCTGGAACGTGAAGCGGCTCCGCCCCGCGGAGATGGTCCCGTACCGCTACGATCGCCGGCAGCCGACGCCGTGGCTCTGGGTGAGCGAAGGCATCACCGACTACTACGCCGACCTCGCGCTGGTGCGCGGCGGCGTCGTGGACTCGACGGTCTTCTTCGGGCTCACCGCGGAGAAGGTCCAACGCGTGGCCGAGGCTCCACCCACGGCGCTCGAGGACATCTCGCTCTCGACGTGGATTCATCCGGTGGACGGCAGCGACGCCCTCTACTACCCGAAGGGATCGCTGGCCGGCCTGCTGATCGACATCCTGATCCGGGACGGCAGCGACAATCGCCGCTCGCTCGACGACGTGATGCGGACGCTATACCAGTCCACCTACAAGCGGGGCCGCGGCTTCACCGGGAAGGATTGGTGGCCCGCGGTGACCGCGGCCGGCGGCGGCAGGTCGTTCGCCGAATTCGAGGCGAGATACATCGACGGGCGCGAGCCGTTCCCCTACGATCAGGTGCTGGCGCTGGCGGGTCTTCGGCTGTCCGCCGACACGGTCCGCGAGCCGATGCTGGGCGTCGCCGCCGGTCCCGACTCGACCGGCATCCGCATCGCGGCGCTCCAGCCGGGCGGAGCGGCCGAGGAGGCCGGCCTCAAGGTCGGCGACGTTCTCCTGGCCCTCGGTGACCTGGAGCTGAGCGACCCGAACTTCGGCCCGGCCTACCGCGAGCGGTTCCGCGGCGCGAAGAACGGCGACGACCTCCCGATCCGGGTCCGGCGGGGCGCCGAGACGCTGACGCTCACCGGCAAAGTGCGGCTCACGGAGCAGGTGGTGGCCAAGATCGAGCCGGTGCCCGATGCCGGGGAGAAGGCGGTGCGGATCAGGCGGGGCATCGTCAGCGGAAAGCAGTGAGTAGCGGGTAAGCGGTAGGCGGTACGCGATAAGCGGGGGGCTCCGATGTAGACCGGAGCCCCCCGCTCACTGCTTACTGCTCACCGCTTACCGCTGTTCAGAACCCCGTCTCCGGCGTGCATCCCGCTGCCGGTGGCGTCTCCCGTGCCAGGCATTCGTTGGTCGGGAACGGGAACCGGCTGAAGCGCAGCGTTGGCCCGAGGCTCGACGCGTCCTGCAGCAGGGCCGTCAGCCGA
>JBOHSN010000120.1:0-9538 GCA_050733215.1 Gemmatimonadales bacterium | reverse complement strand
GGGGGAGGGAACGCCCGCTCACGTCTCACCGCTCACCGCTCACCGCTCGCCTCTCACCTCTCACGATATAGGTTTCGGCCCATGCACGACCTCCAGATCACCACCCCCGACGCGTTGCCCGACGAGCCGGCCGCGGACGCGGCGCTTCGCCCGTCGCGGCTCGACGAATTCGTGGGCCAGGAGCAGGTGCGGCAGTCGCTCCAGATCGCCATCGATGCGGCCCGCGCCCGTCGGGACACGCTGGATCACACGCTGTTCTTCGGCCCGCCCGGGCTCGGCAAGACGACGCTCGCCATGCTGATGGCCCGCGAGATGGGGGTGCAGCTCCGGACGTCGTCCGGTCCGGTGCTGGAGAAGCCCGGTGATCTCGTGGGGCTGCTCACGTCGCTCGGTCCCGGCGACATGTTGTTCATCGACGAGATCCACCGGCTGCGGGTCACGCTCGAGGAGTTCCTGTACCCGGCCATGGAGGATTTCCGGGTTGATGTGCGGATCGCCGAAGGGCCCAACGCACAGACCATCCCGATGCAGCTGGAGCGCTTCACGCTCATCGGCGCGACGACCCGCTTCGGGCTGATGACGCCGCCGATGCGGGCCCGCTTCGGAATCGTCGAGCGCCTCGGCTTCTATCCGCCCGAGGACCTGGAGACGATCGTGACCCGCTCGGCGGGCATCCTCCGCGCGCCGCTGGACGCGACCGGCGCGGGCGAGATCGCGCGCCGGAGCCGCGGCACGCCCCGCGTGGCCAACCGCCTGCTCCGTCGGGTGCGCGACTACGCCCAGGTGCGGGCCGACGGCACGATCACCGGGCCCGTGGCCCGCGAAGCGCTGGCGCGACTCAACGTGGACGAGTTCGGCCTCGACGACATGGACGCGCGCATCCTCTCCACCATCATCGAGAAGTTCGGCGGCGGGCCGGTCGGCCTCGGGACGATCGCCGTGGCGGTCGGCGAGGACGCCGATACCCTGCAGGACGTCTACGAACCCTACCTCATCCAGCAGGGTTTCCTGGAGCGCACTCCGCGCGGGCGCTGCGCCACGGCCCACGCGTATCGCCGCTTCGGCATGACCCCGCCCCAGCGGCAGGCCACGTTCTTTGAAGGCTGAGCACCGGCTCCGCACCGCCGATTTCGAGTACGTGCTCCCCGCCGACCTCATTGCGCAGGAGCCGCTCGAGGATCGCACCAGCAGCCGGCTCCTCGTCGTACGGCGGGCCGGCGGGCCAGTGGGTCCGCGGGCCGCGCTGGAGGACGGCGCGTTCACCGACCTGCTGGAGCTGATTCCGCCCGGCGACCTCCTCGTGATCAACACCACCCGGGTCCAGCCCGCGCGGCTCATCGGTCGCCGTGCCTCGGGCGCCGCCGCGGAGGTGCTGCTGGTGCACCCGGCCGACGACGGAAGCTGGATCGCGATAGGGCGGCCCGGCTCCGCACTCCAGCCGGGAAAGCAGGTGCAGCTCGGGGCTGGCGTGTCGGTGGAGACCCTGGAAGTCCTCCCGGATGGGCATCGCCGGGTGCGCATCGAGGGCGCGACCGCGGCAGAGGCGATGGAGCGGTTCGGGCGCGTGCCGCTTCCCCCCTACATCGACCGCGACCCCTCCCCGAAGGATGCTACCCGCTACCAGACCGTGTACGCCAAGCGGGCGGGAAGTGCGGCCGCGCCCACGGCGGGGCTCCATTTCACCAACCCGCTGCTCGATGCGTTGTCTGCCCGCGGGGTGGTGATCGCAGGGCTCGACCTCGAGGTCGGGCCCGGTACCTTCAAGCCGGTCGAGACCGAGGATCCCGGGGAGCACCCGATGCACCCGGAGCGCTACGAGATTCCGGACCGACTCGCCGCCCTGCTGCGCGAGATTCGCCGGCTCGGCGGGCGGGTCTGGGCGGTCGGCACCACTGTCGTGCGGGCGCTCGAGAGCGCCAGCGACCACGATGGCGTCGTGAAGCCGGGCGCCGGCGAGACCCGATTGCTGATTACCCCGGGGTACGAGTTCCGTGTGGTGGATCGCCTGCTCACCAACTTTCACCTGCCCCGCTCGACGCTGCTCATGCTGGTGAGCGCCTTTGCGGGCTACGACACGGTGCGGGCGGCGTACGAGCACGCGATCGCGCAGCGCTACCGGTTCTATTCGTACGGCGACGCGATGGCAGTCATTTAGTGGCCGTGTGAGTGTGAGTGTGAGTGTGAGTGCGAGGCGAGAGGGATGACGATACAGACGACGTTTTCGAATCCGGCCGGCACCGCCGGGGCGACGGCCGCCGAATACACCCGGGCGATTCTGGCGATGCTCGGCGACCGCGAGCCGATCGGCGTGCTCGCCGAGCTGGTCCCGTGGCTCGAGGCCCGGCTCGCGCACGTCGATGACGCGACGCTGCGGCGGCCGGAAGCGCCCGACAAGTGGTCGGCCATCGACGTCGTGCAGCACCTGGCCGATGCCGAGTTGGTGACTGGATGGCGGGTGCGCGTGATCCTGACCCAGGACAGTCCCGCGCTGCCCGGCTATGACCAGGACACTTTCGCGCGGGATCTGCGCTACCGCGAGATCCCGCTCGCCGAGGCGATGGGACAGCTGGCCGGCCTCCGGACCGCCAACCTCCGGCTCTATCGCTCGGCCGCGCCCACGGCACTCGACCGGGTGGGCCTCCACGCCGACCGGGGACCCGAGAGCGTGGGACACATCATGCGGATGATGGCGGGCCACGACCTGGTACACCGGCGGCAGCTGGACCGCATTCTGGGATGAGTGTGGGGGCTGGCTGCTATCCGCTATCCGCTATCCGCTCTGGCCGCGGTCATCCGAGGACCGCGGCGGGTACCGAGCGACGGCGGAGCGCGCGGATAGCGGATAGCCGATAGCGGATAGCGGATATGTTCGCCTTCCGCCTCGACGCCACCGTCGGCTCCGCCCGCGCCGGCACGCTGTCGCTGCCCCACGGCGACGTGCTGACCCCGGCCTTCATGCCCGTCGGCACCCATGCCGTCGTCCGCGGTCTTCATCCCTTGGAAATGCGACGCGCCGGCGCCCAGATCGTCCTCGCCAACAGCTATCACCTGCACCTCCGGCCGGGCGAGGACGTCGTGCGGGACATGGGCGGGCTGCATCGCTTCACCACCTGGGACCGGCCGATGCTCACCGACTCCGGCGGGTTCCAGGTCTTTTCGCTCGAGGGACTGCGGCGGATCTCGGAAGCGGGCGTCGAGTTCACCAGCCACGTCGACGGAAGCACCCGGTTCCTTACGCCGGAGCGCGCGACCGAGATCCAATGGGCACTCGGGGCGGACATCGCGATGGCGTTCGACCACGTCGTGCCCGGCCAGGCGTCGCACGAGCTCGCGAAGGAAGGGATGGAGCGGACGTTGCGGTGGTTGGATCGGTGCAAGGCGCGGCATGCGGAGTTGGCAGAAGAAGGCGGGAGAGGGCGGGAGAAGGCGGGAGACGGAATGCCGGCGGGAGCATCGGAGCTTCCCGCCCTCTCCCGCCCTCTCCCGCCCTCGTCTCCCCAGACACTGTGGCCCATCGTCCAGGGCGGCACCCACGCCGATCTCCGGCGGGCATCGCTCGACGGGATCCTCGAGCGGGGGCCGTGGACCGGCATTGCCGTCGGCGGCCTCTCGGTCGGCGAGGCCAAGCCGGTGATGCACGCAGTGCTCGAGGCGATGGAGCCGGTCCTGCCGCCGTTGGTGCCGCGTTATCTTATGGGCGTCGGGTTTCCGCCCGACCTGCTCGAGGGCATCGCGCGCGGCATCGACCTGTTCGACTGCGTGGCGGCCACGCGGAACGGGCGCCATGGCACGGCGTGGCTGCCCACCGGCAGGGTGAACGTGCGGAGCGCTGCGCTCCGGGGGTCGCGTGAGCCGCTCGACGCCGAGTGCGATTGCGAGACCTGCACGACGTTTCCCCGCGGATATCTGCGCCATCTGTTCGGGGTCGAAGACATCCTGGGGCTGCGGCTGATTGCGCTCCACAACGTGCGGTTCCTGCTCCGCCTGGGCGAGCAGGCCCGCGCGCGGATACTCGACGGCTCGTTCGACCGGTGGAGCCGCGACTGGCTCGACCGCTACTCCCGCTCCCGAGGCGCTTCGTGATCGTCCCCGTGCTCTCTCTCATCGCTCCCACGCCCGGCGGCGCACCCGGTGCGGGCGGCGGGCTCGCCGTCCTGCTGCTGCAGGTGGCCGGCATCGGCCTGGTCTTCTACTTCTTCATCATCCGGCCGCAGGCGCAGGCCCGGAAGCGGCACGAGACGCTCCTCGCCGCGCTCAAGAAGGGCGACGAGGTGACGACGAGCGGCGGGCTCATCGGCCGGGTCAAGGACATCAAGGACGAGCGCATCACGATCGAGAGCGGCACGTCCACCCTGGTGGTCGAGCGCGGGCGCATCGTGCGCATCGGCGACCAGGCCAGTGCCGTGGAGCCGCGCAAGGCATGAGTCTGCTGCCGCTCTATCTGTTCGGGCAGCCGGTGCTCCGGCAACGGAGCGCCGAGGTGCGCGTGGTGGACGACGAGATCCAGCGGCTGGTCGACGACATGTTCGAGACGATGGACGCCGCCCGCGGCATCGGGCTCGCCGCGAACCAGGTCGGCATCGCGCGACGGGTCGCCGTGATCGACGCCGAAGGCCAGCGCTTCGCGATGATCGATCCGGCGATCGTATCCGCGGAGGGTCGCGGCGTCGCGGAGGAGGGCTGCCTGTCCATCCCGGAGATCTATGGCGACGTGAGCCGGCCGGAGCGGGTCGTGGTCGAGGCGCTGGACCGCGATGGGCAGCCGTTCCGGCTCGAGGCGGAGGGGCTGGTGGCGCGCGCGGTGCAGCACGAGATCGACCACCTCGACGGCATCCTCTTCCTGGATCACCTGAGCCTGATGCGGCGCCGGCTCCTCATCGCGCGGTGGAAGCGCGAGCACGGCGACGCGCCCACCATCACAGAGGTGCAGCCGGCGCCCGCGCGGCCGGAGTGATGCGGGTCGCGTTCTTCGGCACTCCGGAGTTCGCCGTCCCGGCGCTCCGCGAGCTGCTCCGCCGGCGTATCGATGTCGCCGCCGTGATCACGCGGCCCGACCGCCCCCAGGGCCGCTCCCGTTCCACCCTCGTTTCCCCTCCCATCAAGCTGGCCGCGCTCGACGCCGGCCTCAGCGTCCTCCAGCCCGAGCGTCCCGTCGGCGACGTGTTCACGGCCGGGCTCCGCCATTTCCGCCCCGACCTCGGCGTCGTGGTCGCCTACGGGCACATCCTCCGGCCCGAAGTGCTGGCGATTCCGCGCCTCGGGATGATCAACGTCCATGCGTCGCTCCTGCCCCGGTGGCGCGGCGCCGCGCCGATCGCCTGGTCCCTCCTCCACGGCGATACCGAGACCGGCATCAGCATCATGCAGATGGAAGCGGGACTCGACAGCGGGCCGGTACTGCTGCGCCTCCGCACGGCCATTTCCGACGGCGAGACCGGTGGGCAGCTCACCGAGCGTCTGGCGGAGCTCGGGGCGCTGGCGCTCGGTCAGGCGATGGATCGGATCGCACACGGCGGCGCGATCGGTGAAGCCCAGGATCATGCGGCCGCCACCTACGCGCCGAAGATCGACCGCTCGTTGACGCATGTCGCCTTCGGCGACGGCGCGCGCGCGGCCGCCCGGCGGATTCAGGCGTTCGATCCCGTGCCCGGGGCCTGGGCCACGCTCCGCGGGGACGCGGTGAAGCTCTTCGGAGCCCGCGTCGTGGAAGGCGTCGGCGAGCCGGGGACCGTGATCGGGGCCGGGCAGGCCCTCGTCGTGGCGGGCGGAGCGGATGCCGTGGACGTGGCGGAGGTGCAGCCGGCCGGCAAACCCCGGATGGCCGCCGCCGAGTGGGTTCGCGGGCGCGGGGTGGCAACCGGCGACCGGTTCAGGTGAGCGGGCGCCGGCCGCTCCCCAGGGTTCACGCGATCACGGATGGCGCGGTGCTCGCCCTGCCGGATCTGGCGGTGCGCGCAGCGGCGCTCGCCGCGGCCGGCTCCGGGATCGCGCTCCACGTACGAGACCGCGGCGCCCCGGTCGGTGCCCTCGCAGCGGTGGCCGGACGCTTCGTCGCGCTCGCCCGCCCGGCGGAAGCGTCGGTATTCGTGAATGCGCGGGCGGACGTCGCCGCGGCAGCGGGCGCGCACGGGGTCCAGCTCGGCGCCGCCGATCTCGCCCCCGCCGATGCGCGCCGGCTGCTGCCGCACGGCTGGATCGGGCGCTCGGTGCACGGCGTGGAGGAGGCGCGTGCGGCGCGGGAGGAAGGCGCGGAGTTCCTCCTCGTAGGCCCGGTGTACGAGACGGCCTCGCATCCTGGCCGACCGGGCGGTGGCCCGGCGCTCGTCCGCGCCTGTGCGGGCGTCGGTCTCCCCGTCATCGCCGTCGGCGGGATCACGGCAACGCGGGTCGAGGAGATGCGCGAGGCCGGGGCGTACGGGGTGGCAGCCATTCGCGGGCTCTGGCTCGCTCCGGATCCGGCGGGCGCGGCCCTGGAGTACCTCGCTGCGATCGATTGAACCACAAAGAGAGGAAGACCCGAAGGCTTCCGGGCTACCGTCGACTTCAAGGGTCGCGGTGCGACCTTCGTGTCCTTCCTCGCTTTGTGGTTTATTTTTCCCCAATGATGGAAATCACAGTGAACGGCCAGGCCCGCCAGCTACCTGGCCCCTCCACGCTCGACGACCTGTTGCGCCACCTGGGGCTCGACCCGCGCACCGTCGTCGTCGAGCACAATCGGCAGATCGTCCGGCGACCGGCGCTCGGCGCCACCGCGCTGGCCGCGGGCGACACCGTCGAGCTGGTGCATTTCGTGGGAGGAGGCTGACGTGACCCTCACCGCGACCGACGTTCTGGCGGACTCGCCGCTCGAGATCGGCGGGCGAGGCTTCCGGTCCCGCCTCATGGTCGGCACCGGCAAGTACCGCTCGAACGACGCGATGATCGCCGCCATCGAGGCCTCCGGCGCCGAGGTGGTCACGGTGGCCGTGCGGCGGGTGAATCTCGACCGCCGGGTCGAGGAGGGCATCCTCCATCACCTCCCGCCCGAGCGTTTCTTCCTGCTCGCCAACACCGCGGGCTGCTACTCCGCCGACGAGGCCATGCGCTACGCCCGGCTCGCGCGCGAGGCGGGGTTCAATGATTTCGTCAAGCTCGAGGTCATCGGCGACCGCGAGACGCTGCTGCCTGATGTGGACGGACTGCTCGTTGCCACCCGCGAGCTGGTGCGGGAGGGCTTCAAGGTGCTCGCCTACACCAACGACGATCTGGTCACCGCGCTCCGTCTGGAGGACGCCGGTGCTTCGGCGGTGATGCCGCTCGCGTCCCCGATCGGGAGCGGGCTGGGTCTCCTGAATCCGTACGGCATCCGCGCGATCAAGCGCCGGCTCTCCGTTCCGGTCATCGTGGACGCCGGCGTTGGCACCGCCTCCGATGCCTGCGTCACCATGGAGCAGGGCGTGGATGGCCTCCTGATGAACACGGCGCTCGCCGAGGCGCGCGACCCGGTCGGCATGGCGCGCGCGATGCGCTGGGCGGTGGATGCCGGCCGCGCCGCTTACCTCGCGGGCCGCATGCCGCGGCGCGAGATCGCGGTGCCGTCCACCCCGGATCAGGGCATGCTCGGTTGATCGAATTCACCACGGAGGCGCGGAGAACGCGGAGACCTGCGAGGCCACTCAGAGCTGCAGTTGCAGTTCTCCGCGCTCTCCGCGCCTCCGTGTGATTGCTTTCGATGGTAGCCAATAACCAGGGGCTGGCCGCACGCCGCGCGGCGCTCGAGGTGCTCCGGGACGTCGGGCGCGGGCGGCCGCTCGAGGCGGCGCTGGCGGAGACGCTCCGGGCGCTCCCCGATCCGGACCGACGACTCGCCCACGAGCTCGCCGCCGGGGTGCTGCGGCGGCGGACGGGACTCGACCGCCGACTCGCCCCGCTCGTGCCGCGCGGGCTGGCGCGGGTGGACCCGGCGGTGCGCGACGTGCTCCGGCTCGGCGCGTATCAGCTCACGGCGCTCGATCGGGTCCCGCCGCACGCCGCGGTGGGAACCAGTGTGGCGCTCGCGCGCGAAGCGGCGGGGCCCCGGGCGGCCGGGTTCGTGAATGCGGTGCTGCGGCGCCTCGGCAGCGAGGATGCCCGCGACGATGCCCCGGCGGCCGAGCGCGGAACCGGCCAGGCCGGCGGCTTGGCCGGCTTGGCCGAGCGGCACTCGCATCCCGCGTGGCTGGTGCGACGCTGGGAAGCGCGGTTCGGGCGGGACGCCACCGAGCGGCTGCTCCAGTGGAACAACACCCGCCCCCGGCTCGTGCTTCAGCCGGCCCGCGCCTCGATGGACCGCATCGTCGCCGAGCTCCGCGCGGCGGGCGTGGCCGTGGAACCCGCGCCGTACCACGCGGGGCTCGTGGTGGACGCGTCCCGTCCCGATCGGCTGCCGGGCTATTCCGGCGGTGACTTCACGGTGCAGGATCCGGCGCAGTCGCTGGTCGCCCGCTACGCCGCGGTGCCAGCCGGCGCCGTCGTGTACGACGCCTGCGCCGCGCCCGGCGGAAAGACCCTCGGTCTCGCGCGGGCAGGCGCGCGGGTCGTGTCCGCCGACCTGCATCCCACCCGGCTCCGCCGGCTGCGCGAGAATCTCGCGCGCGCGGGGAGCGGCCGGGAAATGCCGCTGGTGGCCGACGCGGAACGGCCGCCCGTGCGGCCGGTGGATGCCGTGCTCCTGGATGCCCCGTGCCTCGGGACCGGGACGTTCGCGCGGCACCCCGATGCCCGCTGGCGAGTCGCGCCGGCGGCACTCGCGGCGTTGGCGGCTCGACAGGCCGCCCTGCTCACCGCGGTGGCGGACCGCGTGCGCCCGGGCGGCCTCCTGGTGTACGCCACCTGCTCGCTCGAGCCTGAGGAGAATGGCGAGCAGGTCGAGCGCTTTCTGCGCGAGCATCGCGAGTTCGAGCGCGAGCCACCCGCCGACTTTCCAGCGGCGCTTCTCACCGAGGCCGGAGACCTCATGACGTTGCCTCAGCGGGACGGAATGGACGGCGCCTATGCCGCGCGCCTCAGGAGGCGCGCGTGAGGGTGCGGCGGCACGTGCCCGGCGCCCGGCACCGCGAGCCGTCCCCGCCGCCGGAACCGATCGATGCCGCGCCCGGCGCGTACTCGGGCCGGCGCTGGCTTCGCGACGGCCTCGTCGTTCTTGCCACGTTCGGCATCGGCTACCTGATCGCGTCAGCCTGGCTGTCGCCGGTGCCGCTCTTCAGCTCGGATCACGCGGTGCCGCGCCTGCTCGACCTGCCCGTCGCAGAAGCCGAGACCAAGCTCGCCGAGCTGGGGTTCCGCGGACGCGTCGGGCCGGCGCGAAGTCACCCAACGATCTCCGCGGGACGCGTGGCATGGCAGGATCCGCCGGCGGGGATGGTGCTCGCCGAGCACACGGCGATCAGCTACGCGGCGAGCAGCGGCCCCGCACCGATCCCGGTGCCGGACGTGATCGGCTTCAGTCGCGCACACGCCGAGCGCGTGCTGGCGGCGGCGGGCCTCCGCGCCGGCGCGGTGGACACGGTCGCCGCCGATC
>JBOHSN010000119.1:0-9675 GCA_050733215.1 Gemmatimonadales bacterium | reverse complement strand
GCGTGGATCGAGGTGCGCGCTGCACATCCGGACCGCGCGCCCGTCGCGGAGACGGACCGTCGCGGCGAGCGCCACCCGCCGCTGGTACGAGAAGGGCAGCTCCCAGCCGAGGGCATCCTCGAGCGGCAGCGTCGAGAGGATCGCGTTGCCCCGGTCGCTTCGGTGCGCGCCGTTCCGCATGGAGGGGATGTACCGGAGATGAAGGCCGAGGTCGCGCGCCAGCGCGGAGACGTCGAGCTCGGGAAAGGACCGCTGCGAGAAGTCGCTCGCCGCGTATGCCGTGGCGTCGCGGGGCACGCTGTCGTCGCTGCGATAGGCCTCCTGCGCCAGCACCACAAGAGGAAGCTGGTGCTCCCCCCGCACCCGCGCGACCAGCGCGTCCAGCCGGCCGCGGCCGATCCACACGTTCCAGGCGAGGACCAGGACCGCGTCGGGCGCCTCGGGCTCGGATCTGGCGTCAGGCGTCTCGGGCGGGTCGTAGGCGAGCGGGACGCCGACCGCGCTCCGCCAGCCCGCCAGCCGCGGGTCGGCCCGAAGGGTCAGGTCGAAGGGCAGCGATGCCGGTCTGGTCACGCCCCAACATGGGCGTCGCCCGGCTCAATGAGCCGTAAGCGCCGTCACGACCTGGTCCAGGCCCGCCGCGTCCGTCACGGTGCCCTGTGCCAGCCGTGGCGAGCCGCCCCCACGTCCGCCCGCGGGAGCGAGCGCCGCCTTGAGTGTCGCGGCGGCGTCCACTCCCGCGTCCGCTGACGCGGCCATCAGCACGGCGGGCGGCGCCGGCACCACCGCCACCAGTACCGCGCGGGGCAGGGCCGTGAACGCTTGCGCGAGGGCGCGCATCGCCTCGAGGGCCGCCCCTTCGCGGACGAGAGCGCGACGCACGCCAGCCGCATCGGGCGCCGTCGCATCGTACAGCTCGCGCGCGCGATAGCCCGCGAGCGCCTCGTCCGCCTCTCGGCGCGCGGCGGCGCCGGCCTTGAGCTCGGCGCGCTGGGTCTCGAGAATGGCCGGGAGCTCGTCCGGTGCGGCCGAGCACTGCGCGGCGAGCTGCGCGAGCAGCTCCTGGTCGGCGCGGGCGCGCCGAAGCGCGCGCCCGCCGCAGACGAACTCGAGACGCACCGCCTTCCGGACCCGCTCGATCCGGCGAATCAGCAGCGGGCCGATCTCGCCGGTGGTCCGCACGTGCGTGCCGCCGCAGGCGCTGCGGTCGAGGTCACGGATGGTGACGACCCGGATCGTGCCGCCGCGGTCGGTCGGCTTCCGGAGCCCGCCGGCGCTCGCGGCATCCTCGAACGTCACCTCGACCGGACGCTGCTCCCACACGACCTCGTTGGCGCGCGCCTCGGCGGCGATGACCTGCGCCGCCTCGATGGTGGGCGCGTCGAGATCCAGGGTGGACGTCTCGGGTCCGAAGTGCACGCTCACGGTCGCGAACCCGAAGCGCTCGGCCAGCACGGCGGAGAGGAGGTGCTGTCCGGTGTGCTGCTGCATGTGATCGAATCGGCGGGTCCAGTCCACCCGCCCGTGCACCCGCGGCGCGCCGCCGAGCGCCTCCGCGAGCACGTGGGCGATCCGCTCGCCCTCATCCACCACCTCCACTACCGGCACCCCGCCGAGCCGTCCCAGGTCGTGCGGCTGGCCGCCGGACGTGGGATAGAAGGCGGTGCGGTCGAGGTACACCCGCCGGCCCGCCTCGCCGCGCTCGAGGACCGACGCCTCGAACTCGGTGGCGTAGGCATCGGTGTAGTAGAGCCGCTCGGTCACTGCTTGAGCCAGCCCTGCCGCCGGAACCAGAGGCCGATCCCCGTCGCCACCAGGAGGCACAGGAGCAGCGCGGCGGGATAGCCCCAGCGCTCGTTCAGCTCCGGCATGTGCGTGAAGTTCATGCCGTAGACCCCGACGATGAACGTGAGCGGCAGGAAGAACGCGCTCACCACCGTGAGCATCCGCATCGTCTGGTTGGTGCGGTGGGACGCGAGGCCGAGCTGCAGGCTCAGGAGCGTGTCGAGCTGCTCGAGCAGTTCGTCGGCCCAGGTGTAGGTGGCGTCCAGGTTCTCGCGAAGATCCTGGAGCAGCGTCGCGTTCGCGTCGGCCGGGCTGGGGATCTTCACGAACGCGTTGATCGTGTGGCTGAGCATTCGCTTCACCAGTCCCACCCGCCGCTTCACCGTGAGGATCTCCTGCAGAAACGGGACGAGATCGCGCTGGTGGAACAGCGTGCGCTCGAACTGCTCCAGCTCCCGCTCCGCGGCGTCCAACGGCGCCTCGTACGAGTTGACCGCCCCGTTGATCAGATCGGCGAACAGCCGCGCCCTGAGGGTGCTCTCATCGGAGGCCGCGGAGCCCGAGGGCGACGCCGAGTATTCCTCGCGCAACCGGGCGAGGAACGGCTGATCCTTGCGGTGAACGGTGATGACGTACTCGGGACCGAGGAAGATCCCGACCTTGCGCGTGAGCGCCTGCGCAGTCACTGCGTGCGGGGAGCAGAGCTCGTCGTAGGCGCGCACGATGACGAACTGCGCGTCTCCGGTGCGCTCGTACTTGGGCAGATGGTCCGGCTCGAGGCTGTCCTGCACCATCATCGGATGCAGGCCGTAGCGGTCGGCTATGGCCCGGAGCTCATCCGGCGCCGGCCCGACCACATCGAGCCAGTGGAAGCGCGGCTCGCTCCTCTGCACCACGATCTGCTCGCTCACCGGGGCGAAAGCTGCGGCGTCCGGCCGATGCCGCGCAAGCGGCGACGGCGCGCGAGGTCACCCGCCGGCTCGCAGCCGGAGCACCATGTGGATGTTCGCTCGCTTGTACAGCGTGGTCCCGAGCGGCACCTCCTCGAAGCCGAGCGAGCGGTAGAGGCTCACCGCAGGGGCGAGCGTCGTCTGGGAGTGGAGTTCCACCTGGTGCGCGCCGCGCTCGCGAGCCAGGGCCACGAGCGCCACGCAGAGCGCCCGCCCGATTCCCCGGCCCCGCGCGCGCTCCGTCACCGCCATCTTCACCAGCTCGAACTCGTGCGGTCCCGTGGGGATCAGGGCGCCGGTGCCGACCGGCGTGTCGCCGTCGAGCGCGAGCAGAATGGCGCCGCCCGGCGCCAGGATCTCCCCCTCCGGATCGTTCAGCACGCGGAGGTCCTCGTCCTCGACCTCGAAGTGGGCCGTGATCCACTCGAGGTTGAGATCGCGGAAGGCGGCGCGGTGGGCCGGCGCGTAGGCCACGAGGCGGATCGGCTGGAGGGCGGTCGGCATGGCTCAACCTAGCGCGCGGCGCGATGCCATAACAGTTTCACAGCATGACTCCTGTTACCGGAACAGTTGCCCGTCGAGGACCGGCCCGCCGCCGCGAGGGAGTGCTGTATGAGCGCCTGGCCGACGAGATGGCAGGGCTCATCGAGCGCCGGGCACTCCGTCCCGGCGACCGGCTGCCTTCGGTCCGCGGGTACAGCCGGCAGAAGCGCGTCAGCCTGGCCACGGTGCTCCGGACCTATCAGGTGCTGGAGGATCGGGGCTACGTCGAAGTGCGCCCGCAGTCCGGCCACTTCGTGCGCGGCACGCCGGCGCTTCCGCCGTCACCCTCCGTGCGGCGGGTGGCGCCGGTCCGGGAGGAAGTGAAGGTCGCCGATCTCGTCTGGGAGCTGCTGTCGCGGGTGAACGACCCGAGCCTGGCGCCGTTCGGCGTGGCCACCGCCGCGCCGGAGCACTACCCGGCGCGCCGCCTCGGCCGGCTAGTCGCGCGCGTGGCGCGCGAGGCCGGCTGGGCCGGGGTGGCGTACGGCCATCCCGCCGGCCATGAAGCGCTGCTGCACCAGCTCGTTCGCCGATGGCTCGCCGTGGGCGTGGCGATCGCGCCCGATGAGCTCGTGGTCACCAACGGATGCACCGAGGCGATCCAGCTCGCGCTCCGGGCGCTCGCGCGCCCGGGCGACGCAGTGCTCGTGGAATCCCCGAGCTACTACGGTTTTCTCGAACTGGCCGAGTCGCTCGGCCTGGTGGTGGTGGAAGTGGAGACCGATCCGGAGACCGGCGTGCGGCTGGACGCGCTGGAAGCGGCGATCCGCCGCACGCGGCCCCGCGTCTTCCTGACCAGCCCCAACTTCCAGAACCCGCTGGGCTTCGAGGTGCCGCCCGAGCAGAAGCGCGAGCAGGTGGCGCTGCTGGCCCGGCACCGCGTGGCGATCGTGGAGGACGATCTTTACGCCGACCTCCACTTCGGGGACCTGCGGCCGCTCCCGCTCAAGGCGTTCGACCCTGAGGGCGACGTCGTGCTCTGCTCCTCGTTCTCGAAGACGATCGCGCCGGGATTCCGGGTGGGGTTCGTGGCCGCGGGGCGCCACGCCCAGCGGATCCGGAAGCTCAAGATTGCGAGCTCCATCCACACAAACACCGTGGCGCAGCTCGCGATCGCGGAGTTTCTGCGGGGCGGGGGCGCCGAACACCATCTGCGGCGCCTCCGCCTCAGGTTCCGCACGCAGGTGACCGATTACGCCCACGCGGTGGCCCGGCTCTTTCCGCCGGGGACACGCGTGTCCCGCCCCCGTGGGGGGCATCTCCTGTGGGTGGAGCTGGCGGAGGGCAGCGATACCCTCGCGTTGTCCCGCCGAGCGCTCGCGCACCGGATCGGCATCGTGCCGGGCCGGCTGTTCTCGGTTGGGGAACGCTACGCCCACTGTTTCCGGCTGAACTGCGGCTGGGCGCTGCGCGGACCGCTGGAAGCTGCGCTCGCGACGCTCGGCCGCCTCGCGCGGGAAGAGCGGCTCATCCGCTCTTCATAGCCTCGCCACCTTCAGCCGGTCGTGCAGCTCGAGCACGCCCGGGATCCCGCGGACGACCTCCTCGACCACCCACTTCGCCTCGCGGGTGTCCACCCGGCCGGTGAGCGTCACGTCACCATCCTCGACCACGATCTCGATCTCGGTCGCGTCCAGGTCGGGGTTCGTGGTCAGATGGTCGTGGATGTCTTCCCAGATCGTTTCGTCCGGCCGCTGCTCCGCGGGCTCCCCGGCCTGCGGGCTCCGCTGCGTCTCAGTCTTTCGTGTCATCGCTCCGTTGCCCGCCGTGGGTGCACCGGAAGCCGGCACCGTGCCTCGCCGGATGGGGCCGGGCGGTGACGCGGGTTACATCACCGCCGGTACGCCCTCCCTATATCGCACTTCGGCTCGCGAAGGAAAAGACCCCCGGAGATTTCCCATGAAGGCACCCAGGACACTGGTCGCGGGATTGCTGCTGGGGGCCGGGCTCATGTACTTGCTCGACCCCGATCGCGGTACCCGGCGCCGACACATCGTGCGTGACCGGCTGGGCCGGGCGCGGCGTCGGGTGGGCGAGGAGCTTGGCGCCGCCGCGCGGGACGTGAAGAACCGCTCGTCGGGCGCGGTCGCTGGCCTGCGGTTCCGGTTCGGCGGGGATACCGCCGCCGACGCGGTCATCGAGGAACGGGTCCGCGCCCGCCTCGGCCGGCTGGTCTCGCATCCCAGCGCCGTGGAGGTGGCGGTGATTCAGGGGGAAGCGACCCTCGGGGGCGCGGTGCTCGAGGACGAGCTGGAGGATCTCCTGGGCGGTGTGGCGCGGGTCCGCGGCGTGCGCCGCGTCTGGAATCAGATCGATGCCCACGCGGACCCGCACGGCGTGCCGCAGCTTCAGGGCGGCGCGCCGCCCATCGGCGCGCGACGCGCGCGCGCGCACCGGCGCCGCACCCTGGACGTGCAGAAGACCGTGGACATCGCGGCGCCGCTCCAGGAAGTGTGGGCGCTGTGGAGCGATTTCACCCGGTTCCCGCGGTTCATGACGCATCTGCGCGAGGTCCGCGTCACCGGGCCGGAGCGCTCGCACTGGGTCGCTGCCGGCCCGCTCGGCGCGCCGGTGGAGTGGGACGCGGAGATCACGGAATGGAGCGAGCGCGAGCGCATCGCCTGGCGCAGCGTTGACGACTCGCTGGTGGAGACCGCGGGCGAGGTGCGCTTCCGGCAGCGGCCGGACGGAGGCACCCGGGTCGAGCTCCAGCTCTCCTGCGCCCCGCCGGCTGGCGCCCTCGGCAAGGCCGTCGCGACGTTCTTCGGCAGCCATCCCAAGCGGCAGATCGACGACGACCTGCTCCGCCTCAAGTCGCTGCTCGAAACCGGGCGCACCAAGGCGGGCGGGAGCCGGGTGCGGTTGGAGGATGTGCAGGCGGGGGAAACCGGCGCCTAAGGGAGCAAAGGGCGGGAGAAGGCGGGAGAGGGCGGGAGAAGGAGCTGTACCTTGCGCCGTGCCCGATATCGCAGGCCCCTCTCCCGCCCTCTCCCGCCCTCTACTGCTCCACAAGCACTCGTCGAATGATCCCCTTCTCCAGCGCCGCTCCCTCGCGCACGCGGCCGTCCTCCTCCAGCCGGTCCCAGCCCGCGTTGGCGATGTAGTAGATCCAGCCGTCCACGGCCACGCCGTGCGTAGGCTCCGAGAGCGCCGGAGTGCCGGCCTCGATCACGCTCCAGCTGTCGATCGCGGCGAGATCGCGGTCCAGCCGGAGACGAAGCACGCGCGGCGGTCGAATGCCGTTCTGCATGGCGATGAGATCCCGTCCGGCGAGCACCAGCCCATCGATTCCCGAGCCGGCGAGATTGCGCGGCTGGGGAAGCCACCTGACCGCGCCCGTCGCGAGGTCCACCGCCGCGATGCCGCGCGCGTAGTCCGCCACGAGCACGCGCTTGCCATCGGGCGGGAACGCGATCCCCTGGGGCGAGACCAGCACGTCGCGCGGCACCAGCAGCTCCAGCGCCTTGGCGTCCGGCCGAAGCCGCCAGAGCTCGCCCGACCGGGAGTCGGACAGCACGATCGTGCCGTCCGCGCCGAGCGCGATGTCGCCCAGGCTGTGGCCGCCGCCGGTCGCGGGAAGCGCGAGCCGCCGCACCAGGTCGCCGCTGCTGAGGTCGAACGCGAGCAGGGCGGTGCGCCCGGAGTCGGCGGGGGAATAGCCCTCCGCCTGCGGCAGGGCGGACGCGGTCGCCCACAGCCGCTTGCGCGCGGAGTCGGCCACCACCCCGAGAATAGCCCAGCCGCGATGATCCACCCGGGTGAAGTCCCGTCGCCGTCCGTCGCGCTCGATCGCGATCACCTTTCCCATCCGGGCGCTGCTCACCAGGAAGCGGCGGCGGCCCGGGTCGAAGGTGACGTCCTCCGGCACCAGCTCGGCTTCGTGCAAGGTGAACGCGGTCTCGCCCTGATCCACCGGCACACGGTTTCGTCCGAGCTGTGCCGCGATCTCGGCGTATTCCGGTCGGGCGGCCAGCGGGGCGAGCACGGAGTCGGAGGTGGGATCGCGCCCGAGCCCGAGATCCGCATACCGGCGGAGCCAACCGAGCGCGCTGTCCGGGTTCTTCAGCATCACCTCGGCGCGCGCGAGCGCCCAGATCACCTGCGGCTGGCCGGGAAGCTCCGCGTGCACGCGTTCGAGGTGATGCCGGTAGCGGATCGGATCGCCCGCCGTCTGGGAGGCGGCTGCCACGTGATCGCGCCACGTGGAATCGCCACTGACCGGGCGGAGGGCCGTGGCGGGCGTGGATGCCGGCCGCGCGGTCGAGCCGCAGGCGGTGGCCATCGAGATCAGCAGGAGGAGTTTGATGCGGAAGGGCATGCACCGATTACGCCAGAGTGGACCGGAAGTTGCTCATGAGCGCGGCACCATGCCTGTCCCTGCTCACAGGATCACGCTCGGCACGACGGTGCATCTTCGCTGGCGGACCGCCGACCCCCTCGAGGCGGCGCTCTGGCGAAATGCGGCGGAGCGGGCTGGAGCCCGCCCGGTGCATCTCTACCGCCACGAGGATGGCTCGGGCTATACCTTGACGCTCGAGGTGTCCGTGGGCGCCGCGCTCACCCGCCTCCGCTACACCCCGCAGGTGCTGGCCGAAGTCGCCTTCGAAGATTCCACCGCCCACCTGCGCCGCCTGCAGGATCTGTATTGGGCGGTCTGGGTACCCCGGCACGCTCCCGAGCCTAGCTGCGTCAACTGACGCGGCCGCTGTAGCCGAACGATAACCCCGCCGACCTTTCGCCGCGCGCGCCGGTGCGCTGGCGGGCGCACGGTGGTGAACTCGTTGGCCGAGGGTGTATCTTCCGCCGCGAATTCGCCCCGCCCTGGAGCAGCGATGAAGGCTTCCGACATCCGACGTGGCCACGTGCTGATCATCGACGGCCAGCCCTGCCGCGTGATGGACTTCCAGCACCGCACGCCCGGCAACCTGCGCGCATTCGTGCAGGTCCGACTGCGCAACCTTGCCACCGGCAACACGTTCGACACCCGCCTCAGCGCCACCGAGTTCGTGGACGACGCCCGCCTGGACACCAAGGAGCTCCAGGTGCTCTATCGCGACGCCAACGGCCTTCACGTGATGGACAACGCCAGCTACGACCAGTACTCGCTCGACGACGAGGCGATCGGGGATGCCGGGCCGTGGCTCGAGTCGGGGATGAACTTCCAGGCGGAGTGGCTGAACGGACGCCCCATCGCCATCCAGCTCCCCTCCGTGGTGGAACTCGAGGTGGTGGAGACGACGCCGGTCATGAAGTCGGCGACGAAGACGGCCAGCACCAAGCCCGCCAAGCTGAGCAACGGTGTGACGGTGCAGGTGCCGGAGTTCATCGGTGAAGGGGAGCGGGTGCGCGTCAATCCGCGGGAAGGGACCTATCTGGAACGAGCGAAGTAGTGCGAGTGTGAGTGCGAGTGACAGCGCTCACTCACACTCGCACTCGCACTCGCACTCGCACTCGCACTCACACTCGCACTCGCACTCACACTCGCACTCACACTGGAATCAGCTCCCGCTGTGTCGCCACGACCTTCGTCCGATCGTCCACGAACACCCGGATGTCGCCGTTCGAACGCACCAGCGCGTTCATGATGTCGTAGACGCCCGACTCGTTCACCTTCAAGCCTTCCAGGATCACGGTGCTCGGCAACGGATGATCGTCGCCCTCGACGAGCGTCTCGTGGACCTTGATCCTTCCCATGTTGCAGAAGAAGACCTCGCCTTCGCGTGCGCTCGTGGGCGCGTTGAAGAACGCGCCGGTGATCGAACTGAACCAGCTGTCCGCGAACGCCATGACCCGGACTCCCGGGAGATCGACGCGCACGTCGGTCCCGTGGCGGACCTCCGCCTCCTCCATCCGCTCGCGCAGCCGGTACGGCTGCGAGTGTGCCGTGATGCGTGCTTCCATGGGTCACCCCCCGTCCCTCTACGTAATGCACACCAACGGAAAACGCCGGGCTGGGAAGAGCAGCTCGGCGTCCACCAGGTTGCCCCACACCCACTCGGCTTACCTATACGGTATGGGGTGGGCCGCCCCCGGACAATGACCCCGGTCACCGCCGCGACCGACGACCGACGACCGACAGCCGATGACCGCTTAACGCGTGGCCCCCTTGTGCGTCTATGATTCACTGTGGCGTCCCCGAAGTATCGCCCGCGCCTGCCGGGGCCCCATCCGGAGATCACTCGATGCACCAGACCCGAACCGTTCTCATCGTTGCCGCCGCGCTGGCCGCGTCCGGCTGCGCGTCCGAGCCGGAGCAGAGCCGCCCGGATGCGCGCGATCTGACCCTCGCCACCGCGCCCACCCCCGATGCCGTGCTCGGGCCCGCCGAGCTCATCCGGCCGGGCACCGCCCCGCGCGCCACGGCGGCGATATCGGCCGCGCCCGCGCCGCGTCCGCG
>JBOHSN010000118.1:0-9984 GCA_050733215.1 Gemmatimonadales bacterium | reverse complement strand
AGCAAGCTCCATGCGGATC
The DNA here is from genome assembly GCA_050733215.1 of Gemmatimonadales bacterium. Lineage (GTDB taxonomy): Bacteria > Gemmatimonadota > Gemmatimonadetes > Gemmatimonadales > GWC2-71-9 > DASQPE01. Next base: position 9,965 of record JBOHSN010000118.1, on the reverse strand, counting down.
GGGGAAGGCTCCCCTCAGCGCGCCGGCTTGCGCCGGGTAACAACGCCCGCGTCAACCCTCTGTCCCTGCCGGGAAATGACGTTGAAGTACATCTGGTCGCCGGTGATCTCGGCCGCCATGAAAGCCAGATCGGTATCGAACCCCCTGGCCGTGAGGCCCGTCCCGCGGTCGATGTTGCCCTTCCTCAACTGGCCGCCCGATCCCACGACGAAGTACGTGATCCCCTTCTGCGGCTTGATGCGCTCGTAAAAGTGGTCGTGCCCGGTCAGCACCACGCTCACATTGTACTTCAGGAACAGGGGCTCGAGCACTTCCCGGAGCCGGAGGTCCGAGCCATGCCGATCGCCCGACGAGTACAGCGGGTGGTGAAAGAAGACGATCTTCCAGGCGCTCGTGGATGCCGCAAGCTCCTTTTCCAGCCACCGGATCTGCTCCGGCACGGGATAGGTGCTCTCGAGCGCGAAGAAGCGGATGTCGGGCTTTGGACTGAATGTGTAGTAAAGCTTTCCATCCATGTTGAACAGCTTGTAGAACCGCTGCTCGCGGGCGTCGTGGTTTCCCAGCGAGGCGTAGAACTTCACGCCGGCGTCCAGCAGCGGCTTGTAGGGAAGCTCGAACTTCTTGCGGAAGTCCTGCGGCCGCTCCGATCCGTACAGGTTGTCGCCGACGAGCACGACCAGCTCGTAGTCGAACCCCCGGTGAAGCTTGGCCATCTGCTGGGCCAACTCGTATTGCGAGCGGGCGCCGGTCCCGAAGTCGCCCAGCACGCCGAACTTGAGCGAGCCGTTCTTGTTCGGCAGCGGCACCGCCGCTTCCACGCGAGGCTGTTGGGCCGCGGCAACGCCGGCGTAGCCGCCGTCCCGGCAACCGCTTCCGGTGAGCAGCGCCGCAAGGAGCAAGAGGGAACCTGGAACGGGTGCGCGCATCATGTCCTCGCCGCGTCAGCTGGGCAGGGCGTCGTTGATGAAGTCCGCGACGACATGCGCGTGCGCGTCGAGCAGGATGAGGCGGTCGCCGATGAAGCGGTACTCCATGTCCTCGGTCAGTTTCGGCAGCGTCTGCAGCACCTCGGGTGGAACGGTGGACAGCGGCACGTCGTCCGGGTACCGGCCGTTCACCGAGAGCTTGAGGCCGACGGGGTTCTCATCCATGATGGACGCCTTCAACTGCTTGCCTTCCGGCCCCGCGAATACGCGGGCCAGCAATCGCTTGATGACCGGTCGCGCCTCGGGGGTGAAGATGTCGCCCGGCCTGGCCGTGGCCCGGGCTTCGCGCACCAGTTGCTCCAGCTTCCGCTGGTTGGCGTCGATCTGCTTCGGCGTCGCGGCATTCGGCAGCTTCGGCAGCGTCTCCTCGAGCTTGCGGTGCAGCTCGACGTACTCCGTGAGACGGTCGTTCATGGTCGCGAGCGCCTCGGCGTCGGCGGCGCTCAGCGGCCCGACGACACGCTCGGTGGGCGGCGCCTCAGCGGGAGATGCGGATGTCGGCGGGGGTGGCTCGGGAGTGTCGTCGCCGAAGCACGCGCCCAGGGCGAGCACGACAGAGGTGACCAAGCCGCGGAGGAACGCCATGGAGCCGAAGGTACTGAATGGCGGGTGATGCGGACGTTGCGGACCGCACAACGGGGATGTGGTGCACGTCGCTTGCGATCGGTGCGGCGGCCACTGAGGCGCTCGTAGGCTCCGCGCCAGGGCCGGTTTACCCGTCCAGCGGGTCGAGCGATACCGGCCCGGCTCAGTAGGTGGGCGGAAGCGTGCGATAGCGCTCGCGCAGCTCGGTCTGCCGGCTTACCTGCGGCACTTCCTGTCCCCGGATGAACACGTGCTCGGCTCGGCTGGAGAACTCGAACGGATCGCCGGACCACACCACCACGTTCGCGACCTTGCCGCGCTCGAGCGACCCGTAGCGATCGCCGACGCGGGCGGCTTCGGCGGGCGCGAGGGTCACGGCGCGGAGCGCCTCGCCCCAGGCCAGGCCGTTCCGCACCGCGTTGCCGGCGGCGAAGCGGAGATTGCGATGCAGCGCGTCGTCGCGCTGGGCGATCACGACGGTGACCCCCGCCGCCCGGAGCAGCGTCGCGTTGTCGAGCCGCGGCGACAGCTGATCGAAGGTCGGGATGTCCGTGAGCGGCTCGACGACCACCGGCACCTTCGCGCGGGCCAGCTCCTCGGCTACCTGCCAGGCCTCGGCCCCTTGCCAGAGCATCAACTTGAGGTTGAACTCGCGGGCGAGACGGAGCGCATTCTCGATGTCGCTTCGCCGGTTCGCGATGGCGAGCACGGGGAGCTCGCCGCGGAGCACCGGCTTCAAGGCTTCCAGGTCTTCCGCTGGCGCGGCGAGCGGCTGGATCTGGGCCCGCCGGAAATCGTCCTGGCGCCGGTCGTACTCGAGCGCGTCGCGAAACACTTGGCGGAGCCGCTTGAGGATGCCGGCCCGGCTGCCGCCGGCCGATGGCTTTCCGTCCTCGCTGAAGTCGATGACCATGACCGCCGGCGAGCGCACCAGCAGACTCTCGATCCGTTCCCCGTACAGATCGTACACCACGCCCTGACCTGGAATGAGCCCGGTGGTGGGAATGGCGAGCACGGTCGTTATCCCCTGGAGCCGGGCTCCGGGAAGCGACAGCGCCGCGGGGTCGAGCGCGTCGGCGATGTTGAACGACGGCTTGAGCGGCCCCTGGAGCGAGTCCTCCCGGGTTTCGTTCTGTCCGCCGACATCCAGGAGGTGGAGACCGAGGGTGCTCGCGGTCTGAATCAGGCCCGGGGTGACCCATCGGCCCGCGCCGTCGATGCGTACGGCATCCTCCGGGACCACAAGGTCGGTACCGACCGCGAGGATGCGTCCGTCGCGCATCAGGATCGTCCCCTTCTCGATCGGCGGGCCGGACACCGGGTGGATCGTGGCGCCGACGATGGCGATGGTCTGAGCCCCGGCGGCTGATGCCGCGAGGGTGAGTGCGAGGGTGAGTGCGAGGGTGAGTGCGAATGTGAGGGCGCGTCGGTTCATCGGCCCACCCCCGGCGCGCCGGTTCCCAGATTGAAATCGGTCCGCCACTGCCGCTTCGGATCGTTGCGGTCGAACACGAGCCACCCCTCGTTGTAAACCTGCTCCGCCTTGGAATAGACGGAGAACGGGTCGCCGGACCAGACGACGACGTCGGCGGCCTTGCCGGCCTCCAGCGTGCCGGTGAGGCTATCGAGGCCGAGCCCCCAGGCCGGGTTCCGCGTGACCCAGCGAATCGCCTGCTCGCGGGCGACCGCGATGCCGGCGTGCCGCCCAGCGTACATGGCCTTGGCCGCGTCCTGGTTGAGCCGCTGGATGCCATTCTCGCTGTCCGAGTGAATGATCGCGAGCGCCCCGGCCTGCTGGACCAGGGCCGCGTTCTCGGGGATCCCGTCGAACGCTTCCATCTTGAAGCCCCACCAGTCGGACCAGATCGAGCTCGCGATCTGCTCGCGCGCGAGCAGGTCCGCGATCTTGTACGCCTCGGTCGCGTGGTGGAACGAGCGGATCCGGAACCCGAACTCGCGGCCAAGGTCGATCATCTGCGCCATCTCGTCGGCGCGGTAGCAGTGGTTCTGCACGAAGATCTCGCCGCGGAGCACGCCGGCGAGGCTCTCGAGCTTGAGATCGCGATCGGGCGGCGTGCCCTTCTTCGACTTGTTCCAGGCATCCCACTTGGCCCGGTACCGCTGCGCCTCGATGAACGCAGCCCGGTAGCCCGCCATGTTGCCCATTCGGGTCGAGGGGCCGGTCTTTTCGTACACCCGCTTGGGGTTCTCGCCGCACCCCATCTTCAGGCCGTACCGTGCCCCGGGATATTTCATCTCCTGGACCGAGCGCGCAGGCACGAGCCGGAGCACGGCGGAGCGCCCGCCGATGAGATTGGCGGATCCGGGGAGCGCCTGCACTACCGTGACTCCACCCGCCACCGCGAGCGGAATCTGCGGATCCTGTGGCCAGAACGAATGCTCGGCCCACACGTCGGCCGTGACGGGCCGGGTGGCCTCATTGCCGTCGCTCTCGGCCGAGGTAGACGGCGCGGCGTACACGCCGAGATGGCTGTGGGTGTCGATCAAGCCCGGCGTGACGTACTTGCCGGTGCCGTCCACGATCACGGCGCCTTCAGGCGGGGTAAGGTCCTTCCCGACGCCCACGATCTTGCCGTCGGCGAAAAGAACCGATGCGCCGGTGAGCTCGGGGCCTGCCGCGGTGAGCACCGTGGCGTTGCGGATCAGGACGGGCGGATTGGCGCGGCGGTGATAGGTCGAGGCGTACGGTGCGGACCCGGCGGCGCTTGGCGCCGGTGCCTCGACCGGACGGCCGGCGCAGCCGGCGACCGCCAGGCCGACGGCGGCTAGCAGACATCGGTTCACGGGCGCTCCGGGATCGGGTTCCCTCGGGTGGCAGCGCCGAGCAGCTCCACCAACGCGCGGAACGCGCGCCCGCGGTGACTCACGGCGTCCTTCTCCTCGCCGGTCGCTTCGGCGAACGTCTTGCCCAGCTCGTCGCTGAAGAACAGCGGGTCGTATCCGAAGCCGTTCCCGCCCCGCGCTTCCTCGACGATCGTCCCCCCGGTCACTCCCTCGACGAGCTCAGGGATCGCATCAGGAGAGGGGTAGTAGGCGAGGACGCAACGAAACCGCGCCCGTCGTCGCGCAGGCGGCGCGCCCATGAGGCGGCGCAGCAGCTCGGCGTTGTTGGCTTGATCGAGCCCGGTGCCGGTCAGTCCTTCGCCGGACGCCCCCGCGAACCGCTTCGATCGCACGCCGGGCGCGCCGCCGAGGGCGAACACCTCGAGGCCGGAGTCGTCGGCTACGGTGGGGAGACCGGATCGCCGGGCGAAGTGCTCGGCTTTGGCACGCGCATTGGCGGCAAAGGTGTCGCCGATCTCGAGCACGCTCTCGGCCTGGGTCTCGAGCAGCCCCGCCTCGTCGGGAAACACGGGCTCCATTCCGGTGACGCCCAGCAGGCGCCTCGCCTCGCGCTGCTTGCCCGCGTTGCGGGTGGCGACGAGGAGCTTCACCAGCCGAGCGCCCCCCGCTGGGCCTGGAAGAGCTGCGCGATCCCCTTGTCGGCGAGATCGAGCATGTCGCCGAGCTCAGCCCGCGAGAAGGTACCGTGCTCACCGGTGCCTTGCACCTCCACGAAGCTGGCCGGCTCCAGCATCACGACGTTCGAGTCGACACCCGCGTCCCGGTCCTCGAGATAGGCGAGGTCGAGCCGGATCTCGGATTCGACGACCCCGACCGAGACCGCGGCGACGAGCCGGCCGAACGGCGACGGGACGCCGGTGCGCTCGGCCAGCCAGCGGCAGGCATCCGCCAGGGCCACGCATCCGCCGGTGATGCTCGCGGTACGAGTGCCGCCATCCGCCTGGAGCACGTCACAATCCACCCGGATCGTGTACTCGCCGAACGCCATGGTGCTCATCGAGGCCCGGAGCGACCGGCCGATCAGGCGCTGGATCTCCTGGGTCCGGCCGCCGATCGTTCCACGCTCCCGGGCGGTGCGCTCGACCGTGGCGCGGGGGAGCATGGCGTATTCGGCGGTCACCCACCCCTGCCCCGTTCCCTTCTTGAACGGCGGGACGTTCTGCTCGACCGTGGCGGTGCAATGCACCAGCGTCCCGCCCATGCGGATCAGGCACGATCCTTCGGCGTAGGGGTTCGCTCCGCGCTCCAGCGCGAGCGGGCGAAGCTCGTCGGCGGCGCGACCGTCAGGACGCGGCATCGGGGGCCTCCCGTGAGAAGAGCGCCTTGAGTGCGGGCGGTGCAACAAACGTGGAGATCATCACGACGAAGAGCAGCGCGCTGAACACCGCGTCGTTGATGACGCCGCCGCGGAGACCGAGGTTGGCGAAGATGAGCCCCACTTCGCCGCGCGGCACCATCCCCACCCCGACCACCAGGCGCCGGTAGCGTTCCCAGGGTGCGGCCCAGCCGGCAACCACCTTGCCCGCGATCGCGAGCACGCTCAGGAGCAGCGTGAGGAGCAGCAGCCCGCCGGCGCCCTCGCGCGAGGGGTCGAGCAAGCGGAGATCCACCGACGCACCGACGACCACGAAGAACACGGGAGCGAAGATCGACGCGACCGGCTTGAGCTCACGCTCGATGGTGTCGAACTGGTGGGTGCCCGACAGGATCAGGCCGGCCGCGAACGCCCCCAGAATGTGCGCGCTTCCCGCCACGTCGGCGAGGCCCGCGAGCCCGAACGCAACGGCTACCGCCGTCGCAACCAGCACCCCACGCACTCGCATGCGCTCGGCGATCTGGAAGAGGCGCGGGGCGATGAGCCGACCCAGGACGACAGCCACCACCAGGAACCCGACGGCGAGCCCGAGCACCCGCGCAATTCCCAGCGCCGAGATGGCGCCGCCCGCCGCGAGGCCGCTGACCACGGTCAGGATCACCAGGCCGAGGACGTCGTCGATCACGGCCGCGCCGAGCACGATCCGGGCCTCCCGGGTCCGCATCCGGCCCAGATCGGAAAGCACGCGGGCGGTGATGCCCACCGAGGTTGCGGTGAGCGTGGCGCCCACGAAGATCGCGGCGGTCGAGCCGGAGTCCACCGGCACCCCGGGTCCGCCGCCGGTCCAATACAGGTATCCGAGCGCGAACGGGACGGCCACACCCACGAAGGCCACCGCGAGCGCCGCCGGGCCGACGCGGAACATCTCGCGCAGGTCGGTTTCCAGTCCGATCTCGAAGAGGAGGAGAATCACACCGAGCTCCGCCACCAGGTGCAGCACGTCGGAGAGCGGCCCGTCGGCCGGTATGATGCCGAGGAGGCTCGGACCGAGGAGCACTCCGGCCACCAGCTCGCCGAGCACGGCCGGCTGCCCGATCCGCTCCGCGAGATCGCCGAAGAGCTTGGCGCCGAGCAGGATGGCGGCGAGGCTGAGGAGCAGCGTCGCGATGGGCAAATCGTGCATTCAGGGCTGCTGGACCCGCAGCCTGAACGGAAAGCCGCGCTGGAAGAACGGGAGGTCCACGCTGTCGCGGTACTGCGTCTCGATGAGGATGGATTGCCGCCCTCGGGGACGCGAGATCGCGAAGGGCATCTTGGAGTGCGGACCGAATATCTCCTGGACCCTGGTATCGAGTCGATTGCGAATCGTCACGTCCGGCAGACCGGACGCGTGCCGCGCGTTGACCTTCATCTCATCGAGGAGCTCGTACTGCCGCCAGTACATCAGGCCGATAGTTCCCCCGTACCAGGCGGCCACCGCGAGGAGGGCGAGCGACACCAGGCACCCCAGGAGGCTCGCGCCTCGGCGCCGCGACGCCGGTGCCGTCACCATTGGGACTGGGCGCCTTCGACGATGTTCGTTACCAACCGCTCGTAAGCACGGCGGCGCCCGTCGAGCTCCTGTCCCGGATCGTAGTTGCCGTCGAGCGTCAGCGACGAGCGCTCCCAGAGGGTTTTGCCGGTGCGCTGATCCACGATCTCGACCGCGACGGTGATCTGCACCAGGCGCTGGGTCACCTGCACATCGGTATCCGTCGTCCCCTGGTAGGCGACGGGCAAGTCCGGCTCGTAGCGCGAGATCGTGCCCCGTACGACCGCGTCGGCGCTCGCTTCGCCCGCCTGCCGCAGCCCCAGGCGCCCTTCCATGGCGTCGCGCACCGCGTCCTGGATATCACGGGTGAGGGTCGGCTCCGGGGTGAGATTCTCGAAGGGGAGAATCGCGACCGTCTTCACGTTGGGCGGCAGACCGCCGCCGGCGAACCCGTACAGGCAGCCGCCCAGGGCGAGCGCGCTCAGCAGCGCGCTAGCGAGCGCGAGGACGCCAGACGTCGGGCGCAAAGGAATCGGCGGGAGCCGCCGAGAGAAAGGTGACATCGAGCCGGGCGGGCGCGGACGGTACCGTGAGCCGCGCGGACTTGAGCTCGCCGTCGAGCCCGCGCGTGGTCTCGACCCGCCCGATGACCTTCCCGGCCTCCCGAACCTCCGCCTGGAACCGTCCGGCGGACCCGCCGGTGCGCACGTACGCGATCGTGTCGGCGCCGGCCGCGTATTCCCAGGCGGTCCGCTCGCCCTCCGATAAGCCCCGGACCGCGGCTCCTTCCGCCGGCATGCGGGCGACGCCGAGCAGTGCCCACATGAGCGGATAGCTGGGAACGAGCTTCTTGATGGCATCCTCGGGCTGCACCCAGAGCGCGGAATCGCCGACCACCGCTGCGGCGCTCGGGTTGCTGCCGAAGGGCCCCGAGACGTCGAACCGAAGCGAGTCCGGGGGCGCGATCCGGGCGCTGCCCCGCCCGCCGGCGCTGGAGTTGTCGTCGCGAAACAGCCACTTGAAGCGAATGAGCCTCGGCGCCGTCGGGACGGTGGGACGCACCCACTCGGCGATCTGCGACTCGGTCGCCGGCGCGGCGGCCACGGGGACGAGCGCGCCGGGCGCGGTCCGGCACGCGCCGAGAGCCAGAAGGAGCACGAGGGAGGAGCGCATAGACTGCGACAAAGGTAATTCCCTCACCTCACGGCGCTCACCTGCCGAATGGCGATGATGGAGTCGCCCTGGGTGATGCGGTCGAGCCCGCCCCGCCGGACCACGCGCCCGAACACGGAGTACGTCCCATCGAGATGCGGCTGGGGGCTCAGGTTGACGAACCATTGGCTGTTCCCGGTATCCGGACCGGAAAGCGCCATGCCGAGCACGGGCCCGTCGTAGCGAGCGCGATTGATCTCGTCCCGGATGGCCCAGGCGTGCACGGGAGCGCCCGCGACCGGCGGTCCACCCCATCCGTCGCCGCGGGGGTCCCCGTCCTGCACGACGAAGTTGGGCACCACGCGGTGCCAGCGCGCGCCGCTCAGGAGGCCGCCCTCGATGATGCCGAGGAAGTGCTCGACCGTGATCGGGGCGTCGTCGCCGAGGAGCTCGACGTCGAACGACTCGAGCTGCGCGGTCTCGAACCGCACACGCGGCCGGCGCCCGGCCCCGAACAGGCGCCGGCGAACGATCGGGTTGTAGTCAGCCGCCGACCGTCCGGTGGCAATCGGCGCGGCGGGTCCCCAACGTTCGGCGGCCGCGGGCCAGTTGTCCGCCGCCCAGCGTCGCAGCAGATAGCTCTCGGGCGGCGGCACCCGCTCGAGGAACCCGCTGCGCACCAGCGCCGACGCCGAGTCGTCTCGCCGCGCGATGGCGGCGAGCGCGGCGAGCGCCGACTGCGCCGCCTCGGGGAACGAGTCAGCCGCGGCCGCGCGCCATGCCGCAGCGAGGGCAGGTACATCCTCCGGTGCGGCGATCCGGGCGAGCGCGTCCGCGGCCACACTGCGCACCCCAGCGTCGTCGTGGGCCAGCAGGGCGCGCGCCGCGGCGACGAGCGCAGCGTCAGCGCTGTCCGCCTCGGCGAACCAGGCCTGGAATCCCGCGGCCAGGACGCGACCATCGGGGTCATAGCGCCAAGGAGAATCGCCGGGGCGGCCCGCGAAGACCCAGCCCTCCGCGGCGGCCGCGCGCTCGCGCCAGTCACCGCTCGCCTGCCAGGGCCGCGCGGCCGCGCCGAAGGCGGCGGGGTCCGCGCGCGCGAGGGACGTGAGCGCCTCGCGCCTCACGGCCCAGACCGGCGAGTGGCCGTGCGCCGCCGCCAGCGCGAGCATCGCGTGCGAGCCCCGGCGCAGGCCAAGCACCGTGGCCGCCTGCACCGCCACGTTCGCCACGCTGTCCTCGAGGCGGGCGATGGCGGTCGGCGCGAGCGCGGAGTCACGCCAGGTGCCCAGCGCCAGGAGCGCCCAGATACGCACGCCGGGCTCTGCGTCGGTGCTCGCAGCGGCGAGTCTTCGCGTGACCGATTGGGAATCGAGGCCGGCCTGGTCCGCGTAGGTCCGGCTCAGCGCCCGCGCGGCGTACATCCGCGCCACCGGGTGGGAGTCGCCGGCCGCGGCCAGCAGCTCCTTGCCGGCCTCCGGCGCGCGCGCCCGGGCGAGCGAGTAGACCGCGCGCCAGCGCAACTCCGGGT
>JBOHSN010000117.1:0-10190 GCA_050733215.1 Gemmatimonadales bacterium | reverse complement strand
CCTGGCCGAGGCGGTGCGCGGCGCCGGGGGCTTCATCTATCTGGTCGCGCGGCTCGGCGTAACCGGGGCGAGCACCGCGCTCGCGTCCGATCTGCCCGGCTCGATCGCGCGCGTGCGGCAGGCCACCACCCTGCCGGTCGCCGCCGGTTTCGGCATCTCGACGCCGGAGCAGGCCCGCACGGTGGCGCGGCTGGCGGACGGCGTCGTCGTGGGCAGCGCGCTGGTGGACGCGCTCGGCGCGCGCGGCGTGTCCGGCGCGGCGGCGTTTCTCCGCGACCTGCGGGACGCAGTGGACGAAGTCGAGGCGGTCCGGTGACCGTCGCCGTCAGCCGAGTGCTCGAGTGGTACGCAAGAGCGCTCAGCGTCGGCGGCACGCTGCTCATCCTCCTGATCGCGCTCGTGGACCGACGCTGGCTCGAGCAGCCGGCAGCCACCGGTATACTGGCCGCCCTCACGCTCTTTCTCCGTCTCGGGCCCGTCCGGCTCAGCAAGTACTCCTACCTGACCCAGAGCGGCATCGCGGCCCTTGGCGGGGCGCTCGTTCTCGGCGGCTCGCCGGGGGCGGTCGCGCTGTTCCTGGGCACGCTCACGGCCGACGGGCTCTGGCTCCGGAAGCCGTGGCGGGCCGCGTGGATCAACGCCGGCCGCGAGGTGCTCGCGTTCGCGGCCGCGTACGGCTACTACATCGCCGTCGTGCGCGCGACCGGCGTTACCCGGCCCTCGGTGGATCTGCTGCCAGCCGCGTTCGCACTGACCGGCACGTACTTCGTCACGAGTCGCGGGCTCTTCTACTTTACGCTGCTCTTCCGGGCCAAGCTCGAACCGGCGGAGCGGCTGTTCGTGCTGCGGTGGGAGATCATCGCGTACCTGCTCACGCTCGGCGCGACCGCGATCGCCGTCGGCACGGTGGTGCTGCTGGACCCGCTCGGCTGGCTCGCGGTGGCCCTCGTGCTCGCGGCGCTCGGCCTGCTCACCCGTCGCATTCTCGAAGAGGCCATCGCCGCCGAGGATCTCAACAAGGTGCACCAGCTGGAGAGCACGCTCCTGGGCAACGCGCAGCTCTCGGAGTCGTTCGGGCACATCGAGCGGCTCGCACACCGGCTGCTCGACTGGGGCGACTTCCGCGTGCACCGCACCACCGAGGAGGGTACGGTGCTCGCCTATCGCGCGGCCACCGGGCGGCCGGGCCGGGGCGAGCCCCCGCCACAGGTCGATGCCTTCCGCCGCCGGGCGATCGCGGAGAGCGTGCCGATCGTGGTCCGGGACACCGCGCGCGAGACCGAGCTGGGCGTCATTCCCGACGTGCGGAGCCTCGTCATCTTTCCCATCCGGTTCGGCGACGAGACGCTGGGCACCATCGAGCTGGAGCACCACAAGCGGCACTCGTACGGTCCCCGCGATGTGGTGACGCTCGCCACGATCGCGACCCACGTCGCGACGGCGATCCACATCGCCGAGCTGCGCCGCCCGCTGGTCGGCACGGTGGACCAGATCAGCGCGCAGGTCGCGGGGCTCGCGCGGGTCACCGAGGCGCTCCGCAGCACCGCATCGGCTCTCGCATCCGCCTCGCAGGCGATGCGCGACGGCATGGCGGAGCAGAGCTCATCCGCCGCGAGCGGCCTCGACGCGACCACGGCGCTCGCGCGCGTCTCGCAGGCCATGGCCGCGGACGGCCGGCGGTCCGCGGAGGCAAGCCTGCGCGCGTCCGAAGTGGCGGAGCGGAACCGGCGGGTCATCGCGGGCGCCGTGGGACGGCTGGTCGAGCTGAAGCAGTTCGTCGCCGACAGCTCGGCGCAGGTGGCGGCGCTCGGTGACGTGACCCGCCGAGTGGGCGCGATCATCGCCGCGATCCGGGAAATCGCGGACCTCACCAACCTGATCGCGCTCAATGCCGCGATCGAGGCGGCGCGCGCGGGGCGGGAGGGTCGGGGGTTCGCGGTCGTCGCTGATGAGGTCCGCACGCTCGCGGTGCAGAGTCTCGAGGCCACCCGGGAGAGCGCGGCGCTGCTCGCCGAGGTGGGATCGCAGGTAGCGATCGTCACCAAGTCCATGACGCGCGGCCGGGAGGCGGTGGCCAACGTGGAGGAACTGAGCGCGGCGGCGGGTGAGGCGCTCGCCGCCATCGTGGAAGCCACCGGCGACGCCGGACGGCGCGCGGCGACCATCGCCACGGCGGCCGCGGCACAACAGGACGCGTTCGAGGATCTCACCGCCCGCATCGAGCGGGTGGCGGCGGTCTCCGCCCACACGAGATCGCAGACCGACACGCTGGCCGAGCAGGCGGCGGAGGCCGCGGGAGGGCAGGTGGAGCTCGAGCGCGCGATCGGTGAGCTGGAGGGCGTGGCGTCGCGGCTGCAGCGGATCGCCCGCCATTTCACGGTCGGCGCATGAGCGCCGGTGGCACGCGGACGCTCGCCTACGTGGCGCTCGGCAGCAATCTGGGCGATCGGGCCGCGCACCTGGCCGACGCGCGGGCGCGACTCGCTGCGCTGCCCGAGACCGCGCTGCTCGCTGCCTCCGGCATCGAGGAGACCGCGCCGCTCGGCGCGCTGGATCAGCCCCCGTACCTGAACCAGATGGTGCTGCTCGAGACCGGGCTCACGCCGCACGCGCTGCTCCGCGGGTGTCAGGCCATCGAAGCGGCACGCGGCCGCACGCGGAGCTCGCGCTGGGGGTCGCGCACGCTCGATCTGGACATCGTGAAGTACGGCGACCGGCGCATCGACGCCCCGGACCTCGTCGTTCCTCATCCCGAGCTCCCGAACCGCGACTTCTGGCTCCGGGAGCTGGCTGAGCTGGAGAGCCATGCCCGCTGACGCCCAGCCCCGGACCCCGCCCGATCTGGTGGCCATGAAGGCCGCCGGCCGGAAGATCGCGGTGCTCACCTGCTACGACGCGACGTTCGCCCGGCTCATCGCCCCCGAGGTGGATGCCCTGCTCGTCGGCGATTCGGTCAACCAGGTCGTCGCCGGTCGCGACACGACGCTGAGCGCCACGCTCGATCAGCTCATCTACCACGCCGCCGCCGTGCGGCGGGGCAGTCCCGAGGCGCTGGTGCTGGTGGACCTGCCGTTCCTCACCTATCAGATCTCAGCGGAGGAGGCGATCCGGAACGCGGGACGGGTGATGCAGGAGACCGGAGCGCAGGGGGTCAAGCTCGAGGGCGGCGCCCCGATGGCGCCGACCGTGCGCGCGCTGGTGGATCGTGGCATCCCGGTCATGGGCCACCTCGGGCTCACGCCGCAGTCGGTGCACGCGCTCGGCGGCTACCGGGTGCAGGGTCGAACCGCGGCGGCGGCGGAGCGTCTGGCGGCCGACGCGCAGGCGCTGGAGGAGGCGGGCGCGTTCAGCCTGGTGCTCGAGCTGGTGCCGGCGGCGCTCGCGCGCCGGGTGTCCCAGACGCTCACCATCCCGACCATCGGCATCGGGGCCGGCGTGGGCTGTGACGGCCAGGTGCTGGTGCTCCACGATATGCTGGGACTCAACGAGAGTTTCCGCCCTCGCTTCCTCAAGCATTACGCCGAGCTGGCCGACCAGGTCAGGCGCGCCGCGCGCACCTATGCGGACGAGGTGCGGGCCGGCCGGTATCCAGGGGACGAGCACAGCTTCGAGTGATGCTGGAAGTCACCGAGGTCCCGGCACTCAAGTCCTGGCTCCGGTCCACGAGAGCAGACGGCCGGCGCATCGGATTCGTGCCCACGATGGGATTCCTGCATGAGGGGCACCTCGCCCTGCTGGACGAGGCGCGGCGGCAGGCCGACGCGGTGGTGATGAGCGTGTTCGTGAACCCGCTCCAGTTCGGGCCGGCCGAGGACTTCGAGCGCTACCCGCGCGACCTCGATCGTGATCGCGGGCTCGCGACGGAGCGAGGCGTGGACCTGCTCTTCGTCCCCACGGTCGCGACCATGTATCCGCCCGGCGCCGACACCCGGGTGACACCCGGCCCCGCCGCGGATCGCTGGGAGGGCGCGGTCCGACCCGGCCACTTTGTCGGCGTGTTGACCGTCGTGGCAAAGCTCTTTCACCTGGTCGAGCCCGACGTCGCCTGCTTCGGGCAGAAGGACATTCAGCAGGTCACGCTGCTCCGCCACATGGTCCGCGACCTCGATTTTCCGGTCCGGCTCGCCGTACTCCCCACGGTGCGCGAGCCGGACGGACTCGCCCTGAGCAGCCGGAACGCCTACCTCAATGCGTCCGAACGGCGGGATGCCCTCGCGCTGAGCCGGGGTCTCCGCTCGGCCGCGGCCGCCTGGAGCGCCGGCGAACGCTCGGGCCGGGCGCTCGAGGCCCTGATCCATCGCGAAGTCGACGCGGCTCCGGCCCTCCGCGCCGACTATATTGCCGCGATCGATCCGGAGCACCTGGACCGCGTTGACGCGGCACCGCCGGGCACCATCCTGGCGGTGGCGGCGCGGGCAGGGCGGACCCGGCTCATCGACAACCTCATTCTCCAGTGAGGACCGGCATGCAGCGGCACCTCATGAAGTCCAAAGTCCACCGCGCGACGATCACGTCGGCCGATCTGCACTACGAGGGGTCGCTCACGGTAGACGAGGATCTGCTCGATGCCGCCGACCTGGTGACGTACGAAGAAGTGCAGGTCGTCAATGTGAACAACGGCTCGCGCTTCACGACCTACGTCATCCCGGGCCAGCGTGGCTCCGGCACCATCCAGCTGAACGGCGCGGCCGCGCGGCTCGGACACGCCGGCGACCTCGTGATCCTGATCTCCTACGGCCTGTACCCTGATGCCGAGGCGCGACGGCACGTGCCGCGAGTCGTATTCGTTGACGAGCGCAACCGCATCGTGCGGCCTCCGCTTCGCGCGGAGAGCTGATCCACGGTGCTCCGGTGCCCGCCTTCCACCTTACGTCGCCCGATCTCCGGCCCACGTTGCCCACGTGGGCCGTCGTGTCTCCCGAACGCATGGCCCACATCGAGCGCGTCGTCGTGCTGGTGCGCGGTTGGGCCGACGCGATGACGGTCGCGGAGACCGAGCGTGCCCGGTGGCTCCGGGCAGCGTGGCTGCACGACGCACTGCGCGATGCCGCGCCGGCCGAGCTGGAGCGCTGGGCGCCATCCGACGAGGGGCCGGCGGAGCTCAGGCACGGCCCGGCCAGCGCCGCGCGCGCGGCCGCAGACGGGGAAACCGACCGCGGCGTGCTGGAGGCCGTGCGGTATCACTCGCTGGGATTCGCCGGCTGGGACCTGGTCGGACGCGTGCTGTACGCGGCGGACTTTCTCGAGCCGGGCCGGCGGTTCGACCACGAGGAGCGCGCGGCGCTGGCCCGGCGCTTCCCCGCCGATCCCACCATGGTGCTCCACGAGGTCGCCCGGCGTCGCCTAGTCCATATCGTGCGCTCCGGCTGGACCCTGCCGGAGCCGACGGTGCGCTTTTGGAACGCGCTCGCCGCCACGTCCTCGGAACGCTGATCGCGCTCGCGGCGATCGCGACGACCGCGGCGGCCCTCGCGCTGCGCGGGCGGCCGGATCGCGTGCCGGCACACGCATTCGCGATCCCTTCAGTCGAGGACCGCGTCGTCGTCGAGGTGCTGAACGGCACCGGCCATCCCGGCCTCGCGCGGAGCGCCACGCGCGTGCTTCGGCGCCAGGGGCTGGACGTGGTGTTCTTCGGGAACTGGGAGGGGGACGGGGTGGTGCGGAAAACCAAGATCGTGGTACGCCGCGGTGGGGATCAGGCAGCCGCCCGGCGCGTAGCGGCGGGGCTCGGCGCGGGGGCGGTGGTCGTCGACGTCGATACGCTTCGCCGGGTAGACGTGACCGTGATTCTGGGAGAGGACTGGAAGGCCCCGGCGAACGCCGGGCCCTAGCTCACTCCTCGTTGACGATCTCGCCGCCGATTACGGTCATCACGGCCCGGGTCCGGAGGATCTCCCGCTCCGGCATCCGCATGATGTCCCCCGACAGCACGGTAAGGTCCGCCCATTTGCCCGGCTCGATGGTTCCCCGCCGATCTTCCTCGAACGCGGCGTATGCCGGCCACACGGTGAACATCTTCAGCGCCTCGTCGCGCGTCGCCACCTGCTCGGCGTGCCACTCGGGCCCCTGGAAGCCGGCGGTATCCCGCCGCGCGACGGCGGCATAGAACTCGATCATCGGCTCACCTCGTTCGACCGGTGCGTCCGATCCGCCCGCGATCGGAACGCCGGTGCGCAGCAGGCTGCGCCAGGCATACGCGCCCGCCACCCGCGACGTCCCGAGGCGGCTCGGCGCGAAGTGGAGGTCGCTGATCGCGTGGGACGGCTGCATGGACGGGATGATCCCGAGCTTCGCGAAACGGGGCACGTCGTCCGGCGCGACGACCTGCGTGTGCTCATCCCGCCATCGCGGCTCGCGGATTTTCCGCTGCGCGGGCGGCACCGCCCGGAACGCCTCCTCATAGAGGTTCAGCAGCAGACGATTCGCGCTGTCGCCGATGGCGTGGGTCTCGACCTGGATGCCGTGCTGCAGCGCTTCGCGGAGCATGGGCCGCAGGCGATCCAGCGGCGTGAGGAGCAAGCCTCGGGTATCCGGTCGGTCCGCGTACGGTTCGAGCAGCGTGGCGCCGCGCGAGCCGAGTGCGCCGTCGAGGTACGTCTTGATGGCGCGAACGGTGAGCCGGCCGCCGAACTCACCGACCGCCGCGCCGCGCCGGAGCAGCGTATCCGCCGCGGCCCCCGGACCCGACACCGCCTTGTAGATCCGGAGCTTGAGGCGGCCGGCGCCGTAGAGCCGGCGCATCCGCTCGACCTCGGACCATTCGCCGCCCGCGTCGTGGAGCTGGGTCCACCCCAACCGGGTGCTGCGTGTCGCGCCGACCACGAGCGCGCTGTCGAGCTGGCCTGGAGTCGGCGCGGGGATACGGGACTTGACCAGCGCCTGCGCCCGGTCGATGAGCATGCCGCTTGGCTCGCCCTGCTCGTCGTGCAGAAGCTCGCCTCCGAACGGCGCCGGCGTGCCGGGCGTGACGCCGGCGAGCGCGAGCGCCGCGCTGTTGGCGACCGCCGCGTGTCCGTCCGAGCGGGTGAGAAAGACCGGGTTGTCGGGCGAGACGCGATCGAGGTCGTGGCGGGTGGGGAAGCGGCGCTCGGGCCAATGGGTCTCGATCCATCCACGGCCGGTGACCCACTCGCCTGGTCGAGCCGCACGCACCCGGGCTGCGACTCGGCCCACCAGATCGCTGACGTCGCGCGTGCCCTCGAGATTGAGCGTGCGCTCGCGCGCGCCGATGCCCGCAAGGTGCGCGTGCGCGTCGGCGAGCCCGGGCAGCACGATGCGGTCGCCGAGCTCGATCACGCGCGTCCGCGGACCTACGTAGCGCGCCGCCCCGGCTGCGGGACCCACGAACACGATCCGATCGCCCCGCACCGCCAGCGCCTCGGCCACGGGCGCCGTCTCGGTGGCGGTGTAGATGCGCCCGCCGCGGAAGACGAGGTCGGCCGGCTGTTGCGCGGCGAGGGGCGTCGCCAGCGCCAGCGCAAGCGGATAGCGGATAGCGGATAGCAGATAGCGTCTCAGCATAACCCGATCACGACGTCCATGACGTTGGTTCCTGTGAGTCCGGGGCGGAGGAGCACGCCGGCGGCCTCCAGCGCACGATAGGCATCATGGGCCGCAAGGTCGCGAACGGGATCCCGGCCTCCGCGGCGAACGGCGTCCCAGGTGTTCCCATCCACCACTGCACCCGCCGCGTCGGTCGGGCCGTCCCGCCCGTCGGTGCCGGCGGCCAGGAGCGCCACCCGGTCGCCGCCCCCGCGAGCGAGCTCCCCCGCAGCGGCCAGCGCCAGTTCCTGCGAGCGGCCGCCCAGGCCCGGCGGGTCAATGCCGAGCGTGACGGTGGTTTCTCCGCCCCAGATCACGCATCGTCGCGGTTGCATGGTGGAACCCCGGGCGTAGCTTAGGAGCATTGCGGCGAGCTCCCGGCCCGCCGCCGCCGCCTCGCCGGCGAGTGGCGGCTGCACGATCTTGGCGCTGAGGCCCAGCGCCTGCGCGCGTGCGGCTGCTGCGTCGAGTGCCAGGCGGTTGCTCGCGATGAGCCTCGTCTCGACCTTCGCGAATGCCGGATCGTGCAGCTTGGGTGTCTCAGGCGCGCGGCCGGCCTCGACATCGGACAGGAGCGCGAGCAGCGTCGGTGGCACGCGGGCGCTGAGACCCGCCGAGTCCAGCGCGCAGAGCACGTCCCTGGCCCGGGTGGTGTCGGGGACGCACGGGCCCGATCCGATGGATGCGAGATCATCGCCGATGACGTCGGACACGACGAACACGCGCACACGTGCCGGTGCGAGCGCGGCGGCCAGACGCCCGGCGCCCCAGCGCGAGAACCGCTTGCGGATCCGGTTCATGGCGCTAATGTCGAGGCCCGAGCCGAGAAGCAGGGCGTAGAGCGTGGCCAGATCGGCGGCGCTCACTCCGTCGATCGGCGCGCCGAGGAGGCTGGTGGTGCCGCCCGACAGGAGGACCCAGGCCTCGTCGCCCGGGCGCGTGTCTGCGGTGGCCCTGGCGAGCGCTTCCGCCGCAGCCCGGGAGCCGGCGCCGGGCTCGGGGTGATCGCCGGGGACCACCGGAAGCGTCGGATGGGGCGACGGCCCCTCCGCCGGCGGCACCACGAGCCCGCCCGCAGGTTGCCGCCCCCGGGCCGCGAGCGCGGTCACGGCGGTCTCGGCCATCGGGAGCGATGCTTTCCCCAGGGCGAAGAGCCGCACGGGGCCTTCGGGGGTGATCCCCGAAAGGGCGCGATCGAGAGCCGGGCCCGGTGCGGCGGCCGCGACCGCGGCGGCGTACAACTCCTCGAGGAGCGCGCGGGTCTCGGCGCGGTCGGCTGCGGGCATCGGATCGGCGGTGGAGGCTGGTGCCGCGGAACAGGGTTGTACAATATACACGGCGAGGCAACTTTAACCGGCTTGGCGAGCGAGGGCGACCCCGTCCCCGCGCGCTTGGTTTTTCTCTTCTTTCGACGAGGTTCTGCGCATGGCCGGCCGTAATTTCCTCTTCGTCCCGGGGCCGACGAACATCCCGGACCGCATCCTGCGTGCGATGCACGTGGCGATGGAAGACCATCGTTCCCCGGACTTCCCGACGCTGGCCTCGGGCGTGCTGAAGGGTCTCCTCAAGATCTTCAAGACCCAGTCCGGCCAGGCGTACATCTTCCCGGCGAGCGGGACCGGGGCGTGGGAAGCCGCGCTCACCAACACCCTGTCGCCGGGCGACCGCGTCATCGCGGCCCGGTTCGGGCAGTTCAGCCACCTCTGGATCGACATGGCCCAGCGTCTCGGGCTCACGGTGGACGTGCTCGAGACCGAATGGGGTGAAGGCGCCCCGGTCGAGCGCTACCATGAGGCCCTCGCCGCCGACAAGGCGCACGAGATCAAGGCCGTGCTCTTCACCCACAACGAGACCGCCACCGGCGTCACCAGCGATGTGGCCGGCATGCGCAAGGCGCTCAACGACGCCAAGCATCCGGCGCTCCTCGCCGTGGATGGCGTGAGCTCGATCGCCAGCATCGACTTCCGGATGGACGAGTGGGGCGTAGACCTCGCCGTCACCGGGTCGCAGAAGGGCTTCATGCTGCCCGCCGGTCTCGGCCTCCTGGCTGTGAGCCCGAAGGCCAAGAGCTTCTACAACTCGGCCAAGCTCAACCGGGTCTTCTTCGACCTGGGCGACATGGACAAGGCCAACGCCACGGGCTACTTCCCGTACACGCCGGCGCTCCCGCTGCTGCACGGGCTCCGCGAGGCGATCGCGATGCTCCAGGACGAGGGGCTCGACAACGTCTTCGCCCGGCATCACCGGCTGGCCGAGGGCACCCGTGCCGCGGTGAAAGCCTGGGGCCTCTCGCTCTGTGCCAAGCAGCCGAAATGGCACAGCGACACGGTCACGGCGATCATGGTCCCGGCGGGCTTCAACGGCGCCGAGGTCATCGACGTGGCTTACCGCCGCTACAACCTGGCGCTCGGCGCGGGCCTCGCCCGCATGGCCGGGAAGCTGTTCCGCATCGGCCACATCGGCGACCTGAACGAATGCATGCTGCTCGGCGGCATCGCCGGGGCCGAGATGGCCATGCGCGACGTCGGCATCAAGATCCAGCCGGGCAGCGGCGTCGGGGCGGCGGAAGAGTACTGGCGGAGCACGGCGAAGCCGCTGGAGAAGCGCGATATGCCGCCCCGCGCGCCGGATGCGCCGCCGGCCGAGGC
>JBOHSN010000116.1:0-10204 GCA_050733215.1 Gemmatimonadales bacterium | reverse complement strand
GTTTCGGGCGGCGCTCGACCCCGCGGCGGGCGCCGCGGCACCGGCCGCGGAGCTCGCCCTCGGCCGACTGCTGCTCGAGACCGAGCGCGCCGCAGAGGCGGTACAGGCGCTCGAGCATCTGATCCTGACCTATCCGGAAAGCGCGCTCGTGCCCCAGGCACGCCGCGCGCTCGACCAGGCTCGCGGGGCGGTGCCGCGAACATGAGACGGCGGACCTTCGTTGCGGTGTCGGCGACCGCGCTGCTCGGCCTCGAGCTCGGTGTCCGGCCGGCCCGCGCCGCAGGACGGAGTGCCGCCGGCTGGCTCCTGGTGCCGATGGACGACGCGCAGAGCGACCATCTCAAGGCGTACGGCCTCGCGTTCCGCGCGCTGGAGCGGGGCGAGCGCGCCGAATGGCTGCTCAATTATCGCTACGGGTCGTTCCTGCTGCCCGCGGCATCAGCCACCGCGCGCGACGCGAGTCTGAACGGCATCGTGGCGGAGCCGGTGGACGACGCGGCGGTGCTCGCGATCCGCGGCGAGGTCGCCCAAGGCAACATGGACGCCGTGCCGCTCGAGAAGGTGCCGAAGGTGGCGGTCTACGTGCCGCCCAACGCGCCGCCGTGGGACGATGCGGTCACGATGGCACTCAACTACGCCGGCATCGGCTTCGAGAAGGTGTGGGATCCGGAGGTGCTCCAGGGCGGGCTCAAGAAATACGACTGGCTGCATCTGCACCACGAGGACTTCACCGGGCAGTACTCGAAGTTCTACCTCACCTACGCCGGCGCCCCGTGGCTGCGGGAGATGGTGCAGCGCAACACCGTCACGGCCACGTCGCTGGGATTCTCCAGCGTTCCCGACGAGAAGAAGGCCGTGGCGCGGGCCATCGCCGCGTACGTGGAGCAGGGCGGGTTCCTGTTCGCGATGTGCACCGCCACCGAGACGCTCGACCTCGCGCTCGCGAGCCGAGGCGTGGACATCGCGGCGGGATACGCCGACGGCACGCCGGCCGATCCGGATGCGACGCGCAAGCTCCGCTGGGACCACGCGCTCGCGTTCCAGCGCGCGCAGGTGGAGCTGAGCCCCACGATGCCCGTCTTCTCCGACATCGACGGGCACCAGGTGAATTCGCTGGACCGGCGCCAGCCGCTGGGATCGTTCCAACTCTTCAACTTCAGCGCCAAGATCGACCCGGTGGCCACGATGCTGGTGCAAAACCACCGGCAGGTGATCCCCGACTTCTATGGGCTCACCACCTCGTTCATCCGCCGGGCGCTGAAGCCGAGCGTGACCGTGCTGGCGGACGAAGCGGGGGCGCCCTGGGTCAAGTACATCCACGGTGACCGGGGACAGGGGACCTGGACGTTCTTCGGCGGACACGACCCCGAGGATCCCCAGCACCAGATCGGCGACGTGCCGACCGACCTGGCCCTGCACCCGCACTCGCCAGGCTACCGCCTGATTCTGAATAACGTGCTGTTTCCCGCGGCCAAGAAGAAGGAACTCAAGACTTGAGAAGCTGCGTCACAAACTACTTGAACCACAGAGGGCACAGAGTACACAGCGCCGCACGGGTTTATTCGGTACGCCTCCCCGACTGGATACGGCTAAATTCATTGTTCTCTGTGTTCTCTGTGGTTGATCATTCGTGACTGAGCGCGGCGCCAGGCTGACCGGCGGAGTGCGCGCGTATCTCGCCCGGCAGATCGCCGGCGCGGGTGGGCGCGAGGTGTCCTTTGTGGCCGAGGTCGCGGCCGACGGCGCCGTCACGTCCGCCCGGGCGGTCGCCCGAGGCACGATCGACATGGTGCTCGCGCTGCCGGGTGTCGCCCGCCGCGGCGACATGCTGCTCCACAACCATCCCAGCGGGCGGCTCGATCCCTCCCCGGCCGACCTCGACGTCGCCGCCCGCCTGCACGATGGCGGTGTCGGGTTCGGGATCGTGAACAACGACTGCACCGAGCTGTACGTGGTCGTGGAGGTCCCGCGCGGGCGGGAGACGGTGCGGCTCGATCCCTACGAGGTCGTAGCGACGCTCGACGAGGGCGGCGCGGTGGCCCGCGTGCTGGGCCAGTTCGAGGATCGGCCTACCCAGCGGGACATGGCGGCCTACATCGCGGACGGCTATAACGACGGCGGCGTGCAGTTGCTCGAGGCCGGGACGGGCGTCGGCAAGTCGTTCGCGTACCTCGTGCCGGCGCTCGCGTGGGCGCGGGCCAACGGCGAGCGCACGGTGGTCAGCACCAACACCATCAACCTCCAGGAGCAGCTCGTTGGCAAGGACCTGCCGTTGCTCCGGAAGGCGCTCGCGTGCGACGGCTACGTGCCGACGTTCGCGCTGCTCAAGGGGTGGCGCAACTACCTCTGCCTCGCCCGACTTGGCGCGGCGGTCACTGCCCAGCGCACACTGCTGGAGCCGGACAAGGTAGACGAGCTCGCCGGCATCGCGGAGTGGGCCGCGCGCACCGCCGACGGCACCCTGAGTGATCTGCCGGTGGCGCCAAGCGCGGAGGTCTGGGAGGAGGTAAGCGCCGAGCCGGATCTCTGCAGCTGGCTCAAGTGCCCGCAGTTCGAGAAGTGCTTTCTGTTCCGCGCGCGCCGGCGTGCGGCCGAGGCCGACGTGGTGATCGCCAATCATCATCTGCTGGCCGCCGATCTGTCGGTCCGGCAGGCGCAGGACAACTGGGAAGAGGCGGCGGTGCTGCCGCCGTACAAGCGCCTGGTGCTCGACGAGGCGCATCACCTGGAGGACGTCGCGGCGCAGCACCTCGGCGTGCAGGTCACCAGCCGCGCGGTGCGGCGGCTGCTCGGCCGGCTGGAGCGGAACGGGCGCGGGCTCGTGCCCACGCTCGCGCACGAACTCATGGCGCAGGATGATCTGCTGAGCCGCGCGAGCCTCGATTTGCTCCGGGAGCAGGTGCTCCCGGCACTGGGCCACGCGCGCCAGGCGGCCGACGCGCTCTTTCTCCGCCTCAATGAGCGGTTGGGGGACGCGCCCGGCGCGCAGCTCCGCCTGGACGACAGCTTCGGGGAAGATCCGGTTTGGCAGGCCGGGCTCGGACGCGAGCTGGACGCGGCGCTCGGCGCGTTTCGCACCCTGGCCGACGCGCTCGACACCATCGCCGACCGGCTCGCGCAGTCCGACGACAACGACCGGTCGCGCCAGCTCCTCCAGGAGACCAAGGGCGTGCTCCGGCGGCTCGGCTCGGTGACCGACGGGCTCAATCGTACGCTGCGGCCGGTCCCGGGCGGGCCCGCCACCGTCCGCTGGCTCGAGCGCACCGCGCGGGGGCAGAACATCACGCTCCACGCCGTCCCACTCGACCTCGCGCCCATTCTCAGGGACCTGCTCTTCGACCGGCTGGACACCGTGCTGCTCACCAGCGCCACGCTCGCGGCGGGCGGCGAGTTCGACTTCCTCGAGTCGCGGCTCGGGCTCCAGGGCGACGACTCTCCGGTGACCGTACGGGAGATCTTCGCGTCGCCGTTCGACTTCCCATCGCAGTGCCTGTTCGGCATTCCCACGGATCTGCCGGAGCCGCGGGAGGACGAGGTGGGCCACGGGGCGGCGCTCGCCCGCGTCGTCACCGATCTCGCCTGGGCGTCGGACGGCGGCATGTTCGTGCTGTTTACGAGCCACGCGGCGCTCCGGCGGGCGGCCGCGGAGCTCCGCGGCACCTTGGGGCCCCGCTGGCCGCTCCTGGTGCAGGGGGACGCCTCGCGGGACCTCCTGCTCCGGCGCTTCCGCGAGGCCGGCAACGCCATTCTCCTGGGGACGGACTCCTTCTGGGAGGGAGTGGACGTGCCCGGACGAGCGCTCCGTGCCCTCGTGCTGCACAAGCTACCTTTCAAGGTGCCTTCCGAGCCGATCACCGCCGCTCGCCTCGAACGGCTCGCTGAGCAGGGCGCCGACGGGTTTTCGTCCTACCTGCTGCCGCACGCGGCGCTCAAACTCAAGCAGGGGTTCGGGCGGCTGATCCGGAGCCGGCGGGACACCGGCGTGGTGCTGCTCCTCGATCCGCGAGTGGTCACCAAGCGCTACGGGCCGCTGGTACTGGGCGGCCTACCCCGGGCCGAACGGCTGGTGGGCACGTGGGCCCAGGTGCGGACGCGCTGCGAGGATTTCTTCGCTCAGTTCGGGATCGGAGCGAGCGTATGATCCCGGTCAGGCCGGGCAAGATCGTGTGCGTCGGGCGAAACTACGTGGAGCATGCCAGGGAGATGGGGAACGAGGTGCCGTCCGAGCCGCTGCTCTTCTTCAAGCCCACCACCGCGCTCCTCGCGTCGGGTGATGCCATCCGCCTGCCCAGCGTCTCCCAGCAGGTGGAGCACGAGGCCGAGATCGGGGTCATCGCGGGGCGCCGGCTGCGCCACGCCACCCTGGAGGAGGCCGAGCGGGCGATCGGCGGCATCACCTGCGTCAACGACGTCACCTGCCGCGATCTCCAGCGGAAGGACGGACAGTGGGCCCGGGCCAAGGGGTTCGACACCTTCTGCCCGGTGGGGCCCCGGGTCGCCTCGGGGCTCGACTGGCGAACGGCGGAAGTGCGCTGCCGGGTGAACGGGGTGGAACGTCAGCGCGGCCGCGCGAGCGACATGCACTTCCCGATTCCGTTCCTCCTGGCCTACATCAGCGGGATCATGACGCTCGAGCCGGGCGATCTGATCGCCACCGGCACGCCGGCCGGCGTGGGCCCGCTCGAGGAGGGCGACGTGGTCGAAGTCGAGATCCCCGGCGTGGGCATCCTGTCCAACCCCGTGAAGGCGGACGATCACCGATGATCGAGCTCAGTCAGCGGGTCCGCGCGCTTCCCGGCTACCCGCTCGCCGAAATCCCGACCATCAAGCGGCGACTGGTGCAGGCCGGGGTGGACGTGATCGACCTGGGCGCGGGCGACAATGACGTGCCGGCCGACGCGAGCATCGTCGAGTCCATGCGCGAGGCCGTGCGGGTTCCGGCGCTGGGGAAGTACGGTTTCCAGCAAGGACTGCTCGAGTACCGGCAGGCGGCATCGCGCTGGCTCGAGCGAAGGTTCCGGCACCGGTTCGATCCGGTCACCGAGCTCCTGCCGCTCATCGGCTCGAAGGAAGGGTTGTCGCACCTGCCGCACGCCGTGGTCAATCCCGGCGACGTGGCCATCGTGCCCGAGCCCGGCTATCAGGCCTACATCGGCGGGTCGCTGCTCGCGGGGGCCGAGGTGCACATCGCGCCGCTCCGTGCGGAGCAGCAGTTCCTGGTGGAGCTCGACCGCCTGCCGGAGGCGGTGCTCCGCCGCGCCAAGATCGTGTTCCTCAACTATCCGAACAATCCGACGGCCGCCGTGGCGCCGCGCGATTATCTCGCGCGCACGGTCGCAGCCTGCCGCCGGCACGGCATCCTCCTCGCGTACGACAACGCCTACTGCGACCTCACATTCGACGGCTATGTGGCCCCGAGCATCTTCGAGATCGAGGGCGCCCGCGACGTCGCCATCGAGTTCTTCTCGCTCTCCAAGAGCTTCTCGATGACCGGCTGGCGGATCGGATTCGCCGCCGGGCGGCCCGAGCTGATCGGCGCCCTCACCCGGGTGAAGTCGTATGTGGATACCGGCCCGTGGCTCGCCATCCAGCAGGCCGCCGTCACCGCGCTCGACCATGCGGAGCGGCTCGTCCAGCCGATCCGCGACGAGCTGGCTCGCCGCCGCGACGCCACCGTCGCCGCCCTCCGCGAGGCGGGCTTCGCGGTGGAGGTTCCCCGCGCGGCGATGTATCTGTGGGTCGCGCTGCCGGACGGCGTGATGTCGGCCGCGTTCGCGCGGCGCGCGCTCGAGGAGCGCGGCGTGGTTGTCCTCCCCGGCAGCGGATTCGGTCCGGCGGGAGAGGGATATTTCCGGATCGCACTCGTCACCGGTCCGGCCCGCCTGGCCGAGGCCATCGGCCGGTTGGGCGAACTGCTGGCACAGACGCGTGGCGCGCTCGCGACGACCGCTTAGGCTCGAGCCGCCGCGCGAGCGGCGCTGGTCGTGGACCGCGATCGCCCTCAGCCTCGCCGTTCACAGCCTGCTGCTGTTCGGCTACGTGAGCGGCCGGCTGCCCGTGTTTCCGCCTCGGCCCCCGCAGCTGGTGGTGCTGACACCGCCGCCGGAGGGGCCGCGCGCCGTGGAGCTGCCCTTCCGGGAGGCGCCGCCCGAGGTCGGCGCGCCGGCCCCGCCGATTCGCCGGCCGCGGCGGTTGCCCGATCGTCCCGCCGTGCCGGAAATCGCTATTCCGCAGCTGGAATTGCCGCCGGCCGACAGCGGCCTCGTGCGGGCGCCGGCCCCAACCACCCGCGGCGAGATCGGACGGATCGGCCCGGGTCTGGGCGATGGGACGCTCTGGGTGCGCCCCCTCCCGCTGCCGCCCCGCGAGCTGGCGCAGCGCCTCCGGAAGAGCCACGCCGAACTGGTGGACAGCGCGGTCACCGTCACGATCCAGGCGTTTCTGGATTCGATCGCGCGCGAGCCGCACGACCCGAACGCGGAGTGGAGCACGGAGGTCGGGGGCAAGAAGTTCGGGCTGAGCGGGAAGTATCTGACCGTCGCGGGGCTCAGGATCCCCGCCGCGGTGCTGGCGCTCCTCCCCATCGGCGGGGGATCGAATCAGCTGAAGGCGTTCGATCGGACCGACGATCTCCTGGCGGACCTGCGCGAGGCGGCGCTTCGGGCGGAAACGGCCGACCAGTTCAAGGAAGCGATCCGCGACCTCCGGCGGCGGAAGGACGAGGAGCGGGAGTTCGAGCGGAACCGACGGACGCCGCCACCGGCGGAATTGCGTGGCGCTCCCCCGGCGGCGGACAGTGCGCAGATGGTGAGCAACAAGTGAGAGTGTGAGTGTAAGCACTTCGTCCTCGCACTCGCACTACGCACCGCCCAGCAGGTCCTCCAGCGCGCGGTCTACCACTTCGGACGTCTTTCCCTCGATCACCTTGCGGAGCACGTCGGCGGCCTCGAGCGGGAGGCTGTCGGGGTGCACGCGGTCCTTGGCGAACCGGACGATCGTGCCGAGGGGGATCGGCGCCACGCGCGGATCGCCGTCGTCCTCCTCCTCTTCGCTGTCGGACACCGTCGCCTCGTAGCTCGCGCCGGGCACGCTGTCCGCCCAGGGCTCCTCCTCGTCCTCGTCCCCGTCGAGCTCGAGTCCGTCAGGCAGCACCACCATCGCGAAGAGCTGGCACTGCAGGCCGGGCGGAGCCTCGCGCGCGACCAGCACGACCGGCACCGGCTGCTCGAAGAATCCATTCTCCTGCACCTTGGCCCACGCCTCGGGCGGCAGCGCGCAGCGTGCGACCAGCCGATCGTTGCGATAGGTGCCCATGCATACCATGCCGTCAGGTGTGCGCTCGTCCTCGAGCAACTCGACGCGCAGCGGCACCGGATCCTGCGTGGCCGCGAGCGCCGCGGGTGTAGGCGCGCCGCCGGGCGTCTCGGCTGAAGACCAGTCCTCGCTCATGCCCGGAGCGTAGCGCGTAGCCGCAGGAACCGCCAGTGAGCGTGCTACGGAAAAAGCAGTGTCCCGTCGGACGCGAGCCGTACCGCATCGGGGCCGAAATCTTCCGCCGACACTTCATTCACCAACGCCACGGCCGTCCCGCTGTCGTCGGGCTCCGGCCCTCGAAGCGGTTCCTGGCGCATGGGGACGAGCCGAGCGCCCGCCAGGCGGCCGGCCGGCCCGAGCTGGAGGCGGAGCACACCCGTAATGCCGAGCGGGCCGCTCAGGCTGAAGCCGCGATACGTGGCGAAGTTGCCGAGCGAGTACGCGATCAGCCGCCCGCGATACCACTCCATGCCCCGCAGCACATGTGGTCCGTGCCCGATCACGACGTCAGCGCCGGCATCGACGACGGCGTGCGCCCACGCCCGCAGATCGCCCCTCGGCTCCTTCCCGAGAAACTCGGGGCCGGGTCCCACCCGTGTGGCCGCCATGCCCTCGGTGCCGCCGTGGAAGGTGACGACCACCAGATCCACCATTCCCCGGACCGAATCCACGACCGCGGCGCTCCGCGGGATGTCGAGCAGATCGTAGGAGTGCGGATAGGTCGCGAAACCGACGAGACCGACCACGGTAACGCTGTCGCCACGGCGCAGCGTGTCGATCGCGATGTGGCCCAGCGGACCGTACCACCGGAGACCGAGCGCGCTCAGCGTGCGCTCGGTCGAGCCGCGACCTTCGAGCCCGTAGTCGTGGGCGTGGTTGTTCGCCAGGCCCAGGTGGGTGAACCCGGCCTCGCGGAGTCGCGGCGCGAGGTGGGTGGGAGTGAGGAAGGCATAGCAGCCGGGGCGGGAGCGGGCGGGAGCGGGCGGGAGCGGGCGGGAGCGGGACCGCTGCGGGCGCACGGGCGGCCGAGGCTCGAGGCACTTCTCGCTGGTTCCGGAGTCGGCCAGCACGCCCTCGAGATTGCCGATGACCATGTCGCCATCGAGAAACGGACGCGCGGCCGCGAGGAAGGTGCGCCCGCTGTCGAGCGGCACGCCGCCGGGTAGTGTGCTGGTGCCCAGATTGATGTCGCCCACGAAGGCGAGGCGGAGGGGCAGGCGGGCGGGTGGGCGGGCCGCCGGAGACGGTATCGGCGGGGGCGGCGTTTCGGCGGGCGCGGGCGCCGGCGAGGGTGGCGGCACCGGCTCCGGCGCCGGAGCGGGCGGCGGCGTCCGGGAGGAGCAAGCGGCGAGCGCCGCGATCAGAAGGAGGGTCGGCGGGCCGCATCGCCTCACGTGCGCTCTCCGTTCCACGCGGCGAGACGGCGGAGGCTCTCCTCGCGTCCGACCACCGCCAGCAGCTCGTTGACCGGCTCCGACACGGTGGATCCGGTGAGCACCACGCGCACCGGCTGGAGCAGATCGCCCAGCTTGAGCGCGTTGGCCTCCGCGGCGCCTTTCAGCCGCTCGAGCAGAACGTCCGGCGTCCAGGCGTCCCCGGCCACCGGCTCGAGCGTCCGATGCGCGAGCGCGACGCTGGCACCGAACCGCTCACCCATCTTGCGGACGAGCTGCTCCCCCTTGTCGTCGCGCCGCACGCGGGCGGCATCCAGCCGCACCGCGACCTGCTCCGCGAGCTGGACGATGGTGCGGGAACGCGCCTTGGCTGCGTCGATCAGCGGCAGCAGATCGCGGCTGCTCCAGGACACCTCCAGTCGCGCCAGCTCGCGCTCCACCGCCGGCCGCAGCTCCGCCGCGGGCGTCGCCGAGAGGTACTGCCCGTTCATCCACTCGAGCTTGGCGGGATCGAACACCGCCGGCTTGCCCTGGATCGCCTCCAGCGAGAAGAGCCCGATCATCTCGCTCTCGGGTAGGATCTCGCGGTCGCCGCCGGGGGACCACCCCAGGAGCGCGAGAAAGTTCCGCATCGCCGCCGGGAAGATCCCGCGGTCCTGATAGTCGCCAACCGCGGTCGCGCCGTGACGCTTCGAGAGCTTCTTCCCGTCGGTGCCCAGAATCATCGGCACGTGCGCGAAGATCGGCGTGGGCCGCCCGAGCGCCCGATACAGCAGGATCTGCTTGGGCGTGTTGGACACGTGGTCGTCCCCGCGGATCACATGGGTGATCCGCATGTCGATGTCGTCGGAGACGACCGCGAGGTTGTAGATGGCCGACCCATCGCTCCGGAGGACGACGAAGTCGTCGAGCTCCTGACTCTGGAAGCTGATCCGGCCGTGGACCGCGTCCTCCCAGGCCACCTCCTCGTCGGGCACCAGGAAGCGGATGGTGAACGGCATGCCCGACCGCAGGCGCGCGGAGATCTCCTGGTCCGAGAGCCGATAGCAGCGCCGGTCGTACCGGAAGCCGGTGCGCGCCGCCTCGGCCTCGGCACGGCGGGCGTCCAGCTCCTCCTTGGTACAGAAGCAGCGGTACGCCTTGCCCTCGGCTAGCAGGCGCTCGGCGTCGGCACGATGGCGATCGCCGCAGGCGCCCTGGAAGTAGGGGCCTTCGTCCCAGGTGATGCCCAGCCAGGTGAGGCCGTCGAGGATCACCCGGGTGTGCGCGTCGGTGCTGCGCTCCCGATCGGTGTCCTCGATGCGCAGGATGAAGCGCCCGCCGGTCTTCCGGGCGAAGAGCCAGTTGAAGAGCGCGGTGCGGGCTCCCCCGACATGCAGATAGCCGGTCGGGGAGGGAGCGAAGCGGACGCGGACGGCGCTCGGTGTCATGCCTGGGAGTCCCTTTCGTGGTGAGAGGTGAGAAGTGAGAGGTGAGGGGGACGCCCGGACCCACTC
>JBOHSN010000115.1:0-10210 GCA_050733215.1 Gemmatimonadales bacterium | reverse complement strand
GCCGCGCCCTCGCGGCGGCGCTGGCCGGGCGCGGCGCACGCGTGGCGCTCCACCATCACACATCGAGCGATGGCGCGGCGTCTCTTCGCGACGAGATCCGCAGCGCCGGCGGGGAGGCCGATTGCTTCGGCGCCGATCTGACCGACGCTGCGGCCGCCCGCGCGCTGCCGGAGCGGGTCGCCGACCAATTCGGCGCGCTCGACGTCCTCGTCAACT
This sequence comes from Gemmatimonadales bacterium, assembly GCA_050733215.1. Classification (GTDB taxonomy): domain Bacteria; phylum Gemmatimonadota; class Gemmatimonadetes; order Gemmatimonadales; family GWC2-71-9; genus DASQPE01. The sequence continues at coordinate 9,994 of JBOHSN010000115.1, read as the reverse complement.
CCGCCGCGGTCATGCACCGGCTCCGCTTCGAGGACACGACGCCGGCGCAATGGGACCAGATCGTCAACCTGAACCTTCGCGCCGTGTTCTTCTGCACGCAGGGTGCGGCGCCCGCGCTGCGGGCCGGGAAGGGAAAGGTCGTGAACCTCGCCGACGTGGGCGGGCTGGAGCCGTGGCCCGCCTTCGCCGCGCACTCCGTGAGCAAGGCCGGCGTCGTGATGCTCACCCGCGTGCTGGCCCTGAGTCTCGCGCCCGACGTCACCGTGAACGCCGTGGCGCCCGGCGCGGTGCTCGTGCCGGAGCACTACGACGATGCCGCACGCGGGGAGCTGGCACGCACCACGCCGCTTCGGCGACTGGGGCAACCCGAAGATGCGGTGGCCGCGGTGCTCTATCTCCTGGAGCAGGGCGACTTCGTCACCGGAACGGTCCTTACTGTGGACGGGGGTCGGTCAATTCGGGTGGGCGGACGCGCAGCCGGGCAGGCGGGCGGTGAGTGAGCGCTCCACGTTCCGCGATGTCGTCATTGTGGGCGGCGGATGTTACGGCACCTTCTACGCCGGGCAGTTGCTCCGGGCCCGAATGAGGGGTGCGGCGACATGGGAGAGGCTCCTGGTCGTCGATCGGGAGCCGGCGTGCCGCACGGCCTCCGAGCTCGGCGGCTCCGGGGTCGAGGTCATCGTGTCCGAGTGGGGCGCATTCTTCGACGAGTACCTCGGTGCCGCGCCACCCGCGCCCGCGCCCGATGCCATCGTCCCCTCGCCGCTCATGCCGCACCTCATGTTCGAATGGCTGCTGCGCAGGGCGCAGCAGCGCTGGCCCGACCGCGCCGTCCTGCGCCGCAGCGCCGGGCTCGCGAGCGGCACTCCGTACGACCACCTGCACGCCGACGGCACCCGCTACGTGTCGTTTGCCGACTGGCTGTGCCCGGTGCACTGCGTCGAGCCCGCGACCTGTCCGGTGACCCGGGGGCCGCGCACCTGGGAGATGTCCGACGCGCTCACCGACCTGACTGAGCGGCTCGGCCGCCAGGGAGCGGTCTCCGGGCCCGTGCTGTTCGTATGCCGCGAGCGGGCGTACGGCGTGGGGATGTTCGACGTGGCGGAGGTGCTCGCCGGCGACGCGGCGGTAGCGGCGGCCGGCGCGTCCGGTTCCGAGGTAGACGTGCTGGTCGGCACCGTCTCCTCCTGTCACGGGGCGGTCAGCCTCCTGCACCTGGGTGCCCGGCCCGCTTAGTCGTGCCCCTTCCTTGCCTCCCTATATTTCAGGCATGGGCTCAATTCATCGCTACGAGGTCGTGATCATCGGCGGCGGCCCCGCGGGATTGTGCGCGGCGCTCTACGCCGGCCGAGGCATGCTGAAGACCGTGCTGCTCGAGCGGGGAGTTCCGGGAGGGGAGCTCCTCAATACGGAATGGATCGAGGACTATCCCGGCTTCAAGCAGATCAAGGGCCGGGATCTCGCCCAGGCCATGACCGAGCACGCGCTGGAATTCGGCGCGGAGATCCGGCAGGCGACCGTCGAGTCCATCATCCGCCGGGACGACGGCCGGTTCGAGGTGGCGACCTCAGCGGGCGCGGTCTATGAAGCCCCCGCGGTGATCCTCACGGCGGGCGGCACCCCCAACAAGCTCCAGGTCCCCGGCGAAGTGGAGTACACCGGGCGCGGCGTGTCCTACTGTGCCGTGTGCGACGGGGCATTCTTCAAGGGCGAGACGATCGCGGTGGTGGGCGGCGGGGACGCGGCGGTGGAAGAGGCCGATTACCTCACCCGGTACGCCGAGAAGGTGTACGTGATCCACCGGCGCGACGAGTTCCGGGCATCGAAACTCCTCCAGGAGCGGCTGTTCACCAATCCCAAGATCGAGGTGATCTGGAACCACCGCGTGGTCGAGCTCCTCGGCGGCCCGTCCGGCCTGGTCTCCATCGAGCTGGAGGACACGCTGAACGGCGCGCGCGAGTCGCTCGCCGCCACCGGCTGCTTCGTGTTCATCGGCTTCGCACCCAACACGGGGCTGGTCAAGCAGCACTTCGCGCACGATCCCGCGGGCTACATGCTCACCGACGACCGCATGATGTCGTCGATTCCCGGGCTCTTCGCGGCCGGAGATCTGCGGGTGCAGCTCACCCGCCAGGTGACCACGGCGGTGGGCGATGCGACGACCGCCGCGATCGCCGTCGAGAAGTATCTCACCGAGCTGAAGAGCCGCACGCCCGCGCCGATCGGTGTCTGAGCTCGAGATCGTAGGGCTGCCCAACGGGCAGTTCGTGGAGAATTGCTGGCTGATCGCGGACCCGGCCAACCGCGAAGCCGTCATGATCGACCCCGGCGAGGAGCCGGCGATGTTCCTCGCCGAGTTGAACACCCGCGGCTGGACGCTGCGCGGCATCTGGCTCACCCACGCGCACATCGATCACGTGCTCGGCGTTGGGGCGGTCCAACGCGCCACCGGCGCGCCGATTCACCTGCACCCGCTCGACCGGCCGCTCTACGACGCGCTGCCGGAACAGGCGTCCTGGTTTGGCCTCCGGGTGGCGCCGGCCCCGCCACCCGACGCTCCGCTCGCCGACGGCGACACCGTGCGCGTGGGACGGTTCGCGTTCGATGTGCGGCTGACGCCGGGACACTCGCCTGGCAGCGTCAGCTTCGTGGGGGAAGGTCGGGTCTTCGGCGGAGACGTGCTGTTCAACGGCTCGATCGGCCGCACCGACCTCCCCGGGGGCGACTATGCGACGCTGATGGCCTCGATCCATCGCGTCTTTCTGTCGCTCCCCGATTCGACCGTGGTCCACAGCGGGCACGGTCCGGACACCACCATCGGGGTGGAGCGGCTGACGAATCCCTTCCTGAGCGGGGCGCATCGCATTGACTGAGGATGGTCGGATGGTCGGATGGTCGGATGGTGCGCAGCCTTCGCCCGGGGTCACGTCGGTCCATCGGTCCATCGGTCCATCCGCCGATCCGACCTGCCAGCGCTGCAATTTCCCCGTTCCCGACCGCACCGCCGGCTGCAGGAATCCGTGCCCGAACTGCGGGACCATCTACCCCCTGGGCGACTGTTCCGACTGAGCTCCCTGACCCCGACGTGGCCGGGTTTACCTTTCGAACGTCTGAGTCTTACGACGTCTCTTTGCGCCGGTCGCTCATGATTCGTGCTTCTGCGCCGCGGGCGCTCCTCGCGGCTTTGGTGATTGCGTCTCCCGTGCAGGCCCAGGGTGGTCTCGCCGGGGTGGTGCGCGACAGTCTGCTGACCGGCGGGGCGCTGCCGAATGCGATCCTCTGGATCGAGGGCACGCCCCGCGAAGCCCGCACCAACCTCTACGGACAGTTCCGGTTCGACAGCCTTCCGGCCGGCACCTACCAACTCACCTTCTCGCACCCCGTGTTCGACGCGGCCGGCATCGCGGCGCCGCGCTGGCGCATAGACGTGCCGGCCGAGGGACTCCAGGGCGTAGTGCTGGCCACGCCGTCCGCCGATGCCCGCTACGGTGGTGCCTGTCCCGGCGGTCGTCCGACCGGGACCGGGTACGTGATCGGCCTGGTCCGCGATGCCGCCGCCGACTCCGGGCTCGCCGGCGCGTCGGTGAACGCCATGTGGGCCGAGGTGGGCGTGAACCGCACGACCGGGGTCACCACCAACCGCCGGAGCGTCCGGGCCGTGACGGGCCCGAAGGGTGAGTTCGTCCTTTGCCGCGTTCCCGCCACTGGTGAGGTGACGGTCTGGGCGGCACTCGGCACGGCATCCACCGGCCTCGTGACGCTCGATATGGGTGGACGCCTCCTGGTCGCGCGACAGTTCTCCATCGGTCTCCCCCGGCCGGGCACGACCGGGGATACCGCATCTCTCACCGCGAGCCTCGAGGGTACGGTGAAGAGCGTCGATGGCGCGCCGGTGGCCGATGCCCGGGTGTTCGTCCGCGGCAGTCGGGCCGTGGTCCGCACCAGCGCGTCCGGCTCGTTCACGCTGACCGGTCTGCCGCTCGGCACGCAGGTGGTGGAAGTCGGCGCGATCGGGTACGCCGGTGGGCGGCAGGCGGTGGAGCTCCGGCCCGGCGGTCCCGCCCGCACGGAGCTGATCGTCGCGAAGTCGGTCCAGACGCTGCCGACGCTGGAAGTGGTGGGCAAGATGGGCGCCGGCGCCGACCTGTCCACCTTCCTCCAACGGGCGCAGCGGGGGCAGGGCCACTTCATCACCGAGGAGGACATCGAGAGGCGGGGGGCGATTCAGTTCGAGGACATCATGCGGACCGTGCCGGGCGTCCAGGTGGTGCCGGTGGGGCAGGGCTACCGGGTGTACTCGAGCCGCGGTGCCGTGAACACGCAGGGCGACTGCTCGATGACCTATTTCGTGGATGGCGCGTACTTCCCGTTCAACGCCACCAGCGACGAGGCATTTCCCGTGGCGCCCATCGAGATCATGGCCATCGAAGTGTACGCGGGGGCCGCGCAGGTCCCGGTCGAGTTCCAGCGGCTGGCCAACAGCTGCGGGGCAATCGTGATCTGGACCAAGCGGGGTGGAACGGCGCCAAGGCGATGATTCGCCGGGCGGCGCTCGGGACGGCTACTGACGCTTGCCCGGCGGCGGGGCGATTGCGACGAGCATGACGGTACGCTCCAGCGCCTCGTCCACGCCGTGGGGTACGTCGGCGGGCGCCCAGACCACGGTACCGGCCTCCGCCACACGCGTCTCGGCGCCTACCGTCATCCTCGCCTTTCCCGAAACCACCAGATAGAATTTGTCGGCACCGGCATGGGTGTGCGGGGGTTGCGCCTGCGCGGGCTCGAAGCAGTTCAGCCCGACGAAGAGCTGACCACCCGCGAACAGGTCGGCCTTGGCCGGCTGGTCGGCGCGGAACGTCGTCGCGTCCTTGAGGGGGCGGAAGAAGCTGGACACGGGGCCCTTTCGTTCGTCACTCGAACTCGTCACCCGGAACTCGTCACGGCGATGGCCACCCGCATCGAACGCGATCCCCTCGGCGAAAAAGCCGTCCCCGCCGACGCGCTCTACGGCATCCAGACGCTCCGCGCCGCGGAGAACTTTCCGATCTCCGGGCTGCGCCCGCTCCCGGTCTTCGTGGACGCCGTCGTGTGGATCAAACGCGCCGCAGCGCTCACCCACAAGCAGACGGGGCGGCTCGAGCCGCGACTCGCCGAGGCCATCGTGCAGGCGGCCGACGAGATACTCGGCGGCCGGCATCGGGATCAGTTCATCGTGGACGTGTACCAGGCGGGCGCCGGCACCAGCCACAACATGAACTGTAACGAGGTGCTCGCGAACCGCGCGAACGAGCTGCTCGGCGCGGCGCGCGGGGCGTACGCGCCGGTGCACCCGAACGATCACGTCAACATGGCGCAGAGCACCAACGACGTGATTCCGACCGCGATGCGGCTGGCCATCCTCGCGAGCCTCCCCGCGCTCCTCGAATCGCTTGGCAGCCTCGCCGATGCTCTGCTCGCCAAGGGCGACGAGTTCGACGGGATCATCAAGTCCGGCCGCACGCATCTCCAGGACGCCACCCCGATCCGCCTCGGCCAGGAATTCCGGGCCTACGGGCGCACCATCGCGCGACACCGGGAGAAGCTGGGTCAGGCGGCGGCGTGGCTGCGTGAGCTGGGAATCGGCGGGACCGCGGTGGGCACCGGGCTCAACGCCGAGGAGACCTACCCGGCCCTCATGGTCAAGCACCTGCGCGCGGCGACCGGCCTCGACCTTTCGGAAGGGGGCGATCGGGTTCAGCTGATGCAGTCGATGGGCGACGTCGCGACGTTCACCGGCGCGCTCCGGGCGTACGTGCTCGACCTCCAGAAGATCGCCAACGACATCCGTCTGCTGGCGTCCGGCCCGCGCACCGGCCTGGCCGAGATCGTTCTACCCGCAGTGCAGCCCGGCTCCAGCATCATGCCCGGGAAGGTGAATCCCTCGATCGCCGAGATGGTTAACCAGGTGTGCTACCAGGCCCTTGGCCTGGACCTCACGGTCGCCATGGCGGCTGAGGCCGGGCAGCTCGAGCTGAACGTGATGATGCCGGTAATGACCCACAATGTCGTCTTCGCGATGATCATCGTGGGCAACGCGAGCCGCGTGCTGGCCGAGCGCTGTGTCGCGGGAATCGAAGCCGACGAGGCGCAGTGCGCCTACTGGCTGGAGCGGAGCCCGGCTCTCGTCACCGCCCTCGCGCCGAAGCTCGGCTACGCGGACTCGGCCAAGCTGGCGAAGGAGGCCGTGGCCAGCGGGCTCACCGTGAAGGAGCTGGTCACCCGCAAGAAACTGCTCGCGGGGGCGGAGCTGGAAGAGGTACTCGATCTGAGGGCCATGACCGAGTTGGGGGTGCCGGGAGGAAAGAGCATTCCAGCCGGCGGCTGAGCGGGCTCATGGGCTCGTCCGGTCTTCCGCAATTGCCGGCCGCTGCCCGTCTCGCGGGAGCTCGAGGATTCGATAGGGCGGCCGTTCCGGCCAGCAGCGCTGCAGGAGCGCGAGTGACACGTTGTAGACCGGGGTGCCGCTCCGGGTCCGGCCTTCGAGCTGTCCGTGGTGGGCGTGCCCATGGAACACGGCGTCCACGGGATACCGGGTGAGCGGCTCTTCCAGGCGGCTCGAGCCCAGGAACGGATAGATCTCGAGCGGTTCGCCCTCCACCGTGCCCTGGATCGGCGAGTAGTGCATCAGTACCACTCGGCGGTCGGCCCGGAGTCGCCCGAGCGCCGTCTCCAACTTCAGCGCCTCGTCCAGCGCCTCCCGCACGAACGCCTTGATCGCGTGCTCGCCCCACGGCCCGAGCGCCCGCCGGCCAAATCCGCCGCAGAAGCCTTTGACGCCGGCGAAGCCCACGCCGTGGATTTCGCACGCGGTGCCATCGAGCACCTGCACGCCCGCTTCGCCCAGGATGCGCCCCACCTCCCCGGTCTCCTGACCCTCGTGATCGTGGTTTCCGAGCACCGCCACGAGGGGGACCTTCACGCCGGCGAGCTCGCGGGCGAGCTGACGCGCCTCGGCAGGCTGGCCGTTGTCCGTCAGGTCGCCACACAGCGCGAGCACGTCCGCCTCCGCCGCCACCCGCTCCAGCAGCGTCTGCAGCACGCTGGCCGAGGTGCGGCCGAGGTGCAGGTCGCCCACAGCGGCGATCCGGAGACTGCGGCGTTCGGGTGAGGTCATCGGGCTCCAAGGAACGTCCGCCCGGCCCTCGCGGCGGTGATCCCCCGCACAACCCGGGAGTCAGTCGGCGCGTATCCTGTGCTTCCCAGGAGGCCGAAATGACGCTCGCGCCGACGCAGATGGGGGTCGAGACCCCCTCGCACACCTTTTACCGGGATGCGCTCGACCTCCTCGCCCGGAGCCGGATTCCCTATCTTCTGGGCGGCGCGTTCGCCTTCCTGCACCAGACCGGCATCGACAAGTCGACGAAGGATCTCGACATCTTCGTCCGGCCGGCCGACGTGCCCCGGGTGCTCGAGGTGTGCCGCAAGGCCGGCTGGGACGCGGAGCTCGTGTTCTCGCATTGGCTCGCCAAGATTCACGCGCCCGAAGGCTTCATGGATGTCATTTTCAGCTCGGGCAACGGCATCGCGACCGTGGACGACGGCTGGTTTGAGCACGCCCGCGAGGGTGACCTCCTCGGCATGCGCGTGCTCATAGCGCCGGTCGAGGAGACCCTCTGGTCGAAGGCGTTCGTCATGGAGCGCGACCGCTTCGACGGCGCGGACGTCGCGCACATCCTGCTGGCTCACGGCGACCGGCTCGACTGGCGCCGGCTCATCGAACGGTTCGGCTCGCACTGGCGCATGCTGCTCGCGCACCTGGTGATGTTCGGCTTCATCTATCCGTCGGAGCGCTCGCGCGTGCCCGGCTGGGTGCTCGAGGAGCTCGGCGCCCGGGTGGTGGAGGAGACCGCCGCGCCCGACGCGCCCGTGCCGGTATGCAACGGGACGCTGTTGAGCTGGGCTCAGTATCTGGGCGACGTACTCAGCGGCGAGTATCGCGATGGACGCATCCGTCCGCACGGCAACATGAGCGCTCAGGAAGTCGCACGCTGGACGGCGGCGGACAAGAGCAAGTAGACGCCGTGCTTGTAGCCGCCCGGCCTCCCGCGCCATATTGGGTCATGCGGGTCACTACCTGGACCGAGTACAGCCTCATCATCTCCCTGCATCTCGCCCGGCGGGCCGGCCCCGGGAGCGATCCCGTGGCCGCGCGCGAGCTGGCCGACTTCGAGCGGCTCCCGGCCGACTACGTCGAGCAGATCCTGCTCCGGCTGCGCCGCGCCGGCCTGGTCGAGAGCGTCCGCGGGGCCAAGGGCGGCTACTATTTGGCCAGAGACCCGGCCACCATCTCGGTGCGCGACGTCATGACGGCGTCCGAGCATCAGACCTTCGAGGTCAACTGTGCCTCGCATCCGGTGGACGCCGACCGCTGCGCGCCGGGCGCGCAGTGCAGCATCCGGCCGGTCTGGGTCGCCCTGCAGCAGCGGGTGGACAACCTCCTCGGCGGCATCTCTCTCGCGGACCTCATGAAGCAGGAACCCCAGGTCCAGGAGCTGGTCAGCATCGAGCGATAGGAGGTGAGAGGTGAGAGGTGAGAAGGGGCTCCGGTCCCCCTCTCACCTCTCACCTCTCACCTCTCACCTCTTACCTTTCGGTCATGCCCGCTCTCTCCCAGGACGAGCTGGTCCGCTACGCCCGACACCTCAGCCTCCCGGATGTGGGACCGGCGGGACAGGAGCGCCTGAGGGCCGCCCGCGTGCTCGTGATCGGCGCGGGAGGGCTCGGGTCGCCCGCCGCCCTCTACCTCGCGGCCGCCGGCGTCGGCACGCTGGGGCTGGTGGACGCCGATCGGGTGGATCTGAGCAATCTCCAGCGACAGATCCTCCACGGCACCGCCGGTCTCGGCTCGGCGAAGGTCGCCTCGGCGGCCGGGCGGATCGCCGACCTCAATCCCTTCGTCCGCGTCGAAGCGCATGAGTTGCGGCTCGAGGCGGCCAACGCCTCCGCGATCCTCGCCCGCTACGACGTGATCGTGGACGGGTCGGACAATTTCCCGACGCGGTATCTCGTCAACGACACCTGCGTCTGGCTCGGCAAACCGCTCGTCTACGGGAGCATCTTCCGGTTCGAGGGCCAGGCGTCCGTGTTTCACGCGCCCGAGGGACCCTGCTATCGCTGCCTGTACGCGGAACCCCCGCCGCCCGAGCTCGTGCCCAACTGCGCCGAGGGCGGTGTGCTGGGCGTCCTCCCTGGCGTGATCGGCAGCCTTCAGGCGCTCGAAGCGATCAAGCTGGTGCTCGGCATTGGCGAGACGCTGCTCGGACGGTTGCTCGTGTTCGACGCGCTCGCCCTCACGTTTCGGGAGCTTCGGCTTCGGAAGGATGCTGGGTGCCCGGTCTGCGGCGAGCGCCCGACGATCACCGGGCCAATCGACTACTCTGCATTCTGCGGGCTGAACGGCGCCGAGGCGGAGCAAGGCAGTGAGGTCGCCGCGGCCGCGCTGGCGGCCGAACTCGGCGCCTCACATCGTCCGGTGGTGCTGCTCGATGTGCGTGAACCGTGGGAGTGGGAAATCGCCCGGATCCATGGATCTCGCCTCGTGCCGCTCGGCGATCTGGCCACCCGGCTGGGTCAGCTCGATACCCGAACGCCGATCGTCACGATCTGCCACCGCGGGCTCCGGTCGGCCCAGGCCCGTGACCTTCTCCGGGCGGCCGGGTTCGCGGGGGTACGGAGTCTCTCCGGCGGGATCGACGAGTGGGCGAGAGTCGTCGCGCCCGAGATGGCGCGATACTAGTGGGAAAACGAGGGCGGGAGCAGTCGGGAGAGGGCGGGAGGTTCCTCTCCCGCCCTCTCCCGCCCTCGTCTCCCCCGGCATGCCGAAGGGGGGACTCGAACCCCCACGGGCTTACGCCCACTGCGCCCTGAACGCAGCGCGTCTACCAATTCCACCACTTCGGCGAGGGCGCAAACCTAGCCCCCGCGCCACGTTGGCGTCAAGCGGCCGGTTGACCGC
>JBOHSN010000114.1:0-10676 GCA_050733215.1 Gemmatimonadales bacterium | reverse complement strand
CGAAGCGCACGAAGCGGTAGACCCGCTGGCTGTCGAGGGAGAGCTCTCGATCGAGCACGAGCTCGATTCCATCGCCGAGTGACCCGTGGTTCAGCTCGTAGACCAGCCGGGCCTCTCCGGTGAGGCGCGAGCCGTAGTTCAGCTCGAAGTCGTCGAAGTACACCACGCACCCGCTCGGCAGGTACGGCAGCACGCGCTCGAAGACGGTCAGGCTGGAGCTGTAATAATCGCAGTCAATCCAGATCAGGATCGGCAAATCCTGCTCGAGCACTTGGAGGACGTCCGGAGTGAGGGAGGCCTCGAAAAAGCCTCGGTGCAAAGCGTAGTTCGCGTAGCGCGCTCGGCAGTAGGCATCGAGCTCCTCGTAGCGCCCCCGGTACTGTCCCGGTGCGAAGAGCTCCCCGCTCTCGATGATGTTGCTGTCGCGCCGGTCGGCCGGCGCGGGCATCCCTTCGAAGGAGTCGAAGGCGCGCACCATGACACGGTCGCTCATCCCGAGATGTTTCGTCGCGTAGAGGATTTTGGTAAACCCGTAGCCGTCGTGCGTGCCGAACTCCAGGATGCTGAAGCGGCCCTGGTAGTCCCGCTTGACCTGCTGGAGCACGGCGTACACGTGATCCATGCGGTAGAACGCGGTGAGAGCACGCCGTAAGGCCACCCGGGGCTTGGCGATCGCGTTGAGATAGAAGGCTGTCTTGAGGTAGTCGCCAGGGAGGAGGGCGCCGAGGCCCTGGAGGAGAGCATGGAAGCCTGAGCGCGCAGTCATCGATGGGACTTCCAATCAGTTAGAGCTCCGCGCCGGCTCAGCAGCCTGCACGTCCGCGGCCACGCGGGAAGCCCCCGAACACGAGCAGCTTCCCGCATACTCCTTGGCTTGAAACGTCTCCGGCGCTTCGGAGAGTCGCCCCGCGTCCATGGGCATGAGCGTCCGGCTGATCACGCCGACGAGGAGGCTACCTCGAGGTCGAGAGGGCCAGTCGGAGCCGCTCCCTTTGCCGCTCCCTTTTCGACGACCGATGAAGTCTGGCCGCCACGCGGGGGAGCGTCAAGCCATCGGCGAGGCTTCCCTCAGTCGGCGGCTGGCCACCGACCGGGTTCGGCCACCCCAACCGGGCTTGTGCTCGTCCCCACCTCCCCGCTACGTGCGGCTGGCCGATCACGTGCTCGCGCGGGGCACTAGGATCTCCTCAGTACGGTTCCAGGAAACGCCGCTTCACCGGTCTGGATTGACCGGCTTCCGGCGCGACCCCAGCGCGGCTTTCCAGCCTGACGAGGCGGGGTGACGCGACCGGCGCCGGCATGCCGCTCACGACCGAGTCGAAGAAGGCGACAATCATCGTGAACATGCCGGAGAAGGTCGGGTTCGTCGTCGACGCGGGAGGTACCGGACTGAACCCATGGTCCGCGTCCTCCACGATCACGAGAGAGCTGGTCCCGCCAGAGTCGGCCAGCACTGAGTTCATCCGCAACGCCTGCGCCGGCAGCACGTCCGCATCGAACTCGCCGTGCAGCAGCAGGAACGGAGGCGGAGCCCGGGGCACGAGGCGCAGGGGGCTCGCGCCGCGGATGTAGTCCGAGGTCGAGTCCGCCGGCCAGCCGACAAAGACGCTGTCGTGCTGCGGCACGCTCCGGAGCTCCGACGGACGGGTCAGATCGTAGACCCCCGCCATGCTCGCCACCCCTTGCACCTGGCTCGAGTACTGGGTGTGCTGGTTGATGTCGACGAAACCCGGAGCCGCCCTGGTAGCCAGGAACGACGCCAAGTGCCCACCCGCACTTCGCCCCACAGCAAGAATCATCGCTTGGTTGATCCCGTAGGCGAACGCGTTGGCGCGGAGGAAGCGAATGGCGCAGCGCACGTCCTGCCCCTGCGCCGGCCACTTGTGCGTCGGACCATGGCGGTAGTTGAGCGACAGGAACACGTAGCCCCGGTCGAGCAGCTTCTGTCTGAGCTCCGCCAGCTCCGGCGCGCCGGTCGAGTTTCCGGAGACCCAGCCGCCGCCGTGGATGTAGACCACGGCCGGCCGGGGACGGGGAAATGTCTTGCTGGGGAAGTAGACGTCGAGTTTGACCGCCGTGCCCCCCGGCGTACAGTACGTGAGTCCGAGCCGGGTTGTGGCTCCGTACACCGCGAGCAGCACGGACGCGCTCTTGCCGTTCGACTGCGCCGTGATCGTGGTGCTGATCGGAGCCACCCCGGTCACCACGCCGGTGGATGAGACCGTCGCCACGGTGGCATCGAGCGTCTGCCAGGCAACGGAGGCGCCCGTCACTGCGTTCCCGAACGCATCCTGGGTCGCCGCGGCCAGCTGTACCGTGGACCCCGCATCCACGCTCACCTGCGGGGATGGACTGATCGAGATCGACGCGACCGGGCCGGGGGTGACGTTTATGGCGTCCTGATCCGGGATCGCACCCCCGCCTACCGTAGCGGTCACGACCTTGGTCTCGGCCACCGTAGAGCGCAGAGTTCCCTCCGCCTTGCCGTCCGCTCCCGTCGGTGGGGGCTGGTCGAGCGTGTTGCCGGTTCCCGACGCGGCCAGCGTCACTGCCGCGCCACTCACCGGATTTCCGTATTGATCCCGCGCGGTGACGCGGATGGTCGCGACGCCGGAGCCCGCGGTGATCGAGTTCTGCAGGGTCTCGAGTGTCGAGTTTCCAGCTGACGGAGGCCCGGCGATCGCGGTCGCCGAAAACTCCACGGGATTCCCCTCAAATACCGTCGCGGAGTTGGCGGTAGCGGTCAGCGTTTGGGTTCCGAGCGCGGCGCCGAGCGTCCAGCTGCCGACTCGTGCAATACCATCGCTGCCGGTCGTTGCCACGCCGCCGGTCACCGCGCCGCCGTTGTTGGCGGTGAAGGTGACCGACACGCCGGCGACGGGATTGCCGGCGCCGGCGAGCAGCTTGACCGCCGGTGCGATCGGCACTGCGGTCCCGACTCCCGCTGTTTGATCGTCTCCCTCGAACGGCGCCATCGCCGGCGACCCCTCCGTCACCACGTCGAACGGCACGCTGGTCACCGCGGGAAGCCCGGCCGCCGAGGCGCTGAGTCGGTAGCGGGTACCCGCCTGGTTCACCCGCAGGTCGGGGAAGGTGGCGACGCCATCCTGTGCAGCGGTCGTCAACGTCCCGGCCAAGCCCGCGGCGCCGGCACCCGCAGCGAGGGCAAGCGTGACGTCGGGCCCGTTTCCGGTGATCCGGTTGCCGAAATCGTCGGTGATCTCGACTTGAATTGCGGGCGTGATCGGGTGCCCGACCGCGGCGAGCGAGGGTGGAACAACAAACGCCAACCGAGTCGGAGGGCCGGCCGTGACCGTGGCCGTGAATGTCACGCTCCGTCCCGGGATGCTCGGCGACGTCGCGGTAAGCCACTGCGAGCCGGACGTACTCCCGAGCACCCACGCGCCTGGGCTCGCGAGACCCGTCGCACCGGTCGTGACCTCCTCCTGCGCGACAGTCCCGCTGCCCGCTGCTACGCTGAACGTCACTCGCACGTCAGCCGCCGGCGTGCCGTTGTCGTGGCGCACGACCACCTGCGGAGCCGGAGCAGCCGCCTCGCCTGCGTGCCCGGCCAGCGAGGTGGTGCTCCCTGGCTCGAGCGTCAGATCCGAGGGACCGACCGAATCCGTTCCCGAACAGCTCGCGACGGCGAGGAGCGCGGCGAGCCCGCGCATCGCGCGCAACGGCCGCCAGGCGGAAGGTCTGGCGGCCGGGCACGAGCGCGGTGGGTCGGCGAATTGAGGCGTACGCGCTCCAATAGTCGGAATTGAGGCGCCGATTAACCGGATGAACATTGGGCTTGGGTGCAAAAGGGGCGCCCTGAGAAGCAACATCTCCGGCCCCGCCTTTGCGCGCCCAAAGACCTTATTTTCAACGGGTTACACTGTTGCGCGCTGGTTGCTGCACCTGCTGGCCGAGCCCCGGCGTTGCGACTGCACAACAGGCAAGCGTCGGACGTGTGGCGCCGCCACCCGGCCGGAGCGGCCGGCTGCGGCCAGCGCTTGACGACCTATCGATCGGCGCAATCAGTGGGTCGCAGACCGTGCCTTCCCGCATGTGGCCCGCATCCCCGGGAACAAGCTCCGAATCAGCGCCGAAGTGACATCCGAAGCGGGACGGTACGTCAACGGCCCGCCCCTCCGAGCACGGGCCGCCAAACCGATAGCCGCGTTTGCGCGCGGCGGCGCCCCGGCGGCGCGACGCGCGACCAGTTGTCCCATGGCGACTGACGACGAATTGAAGGCCTGGCTGGTCCGCGATAGACTCTCGGAACCGGATAAGCACGCTGGGCCACGTCGTCCTGACAGCGCTTCGCGTGGCCGCGGTTCCCAACACACGGCCGCCCAGCGTCGTCCCGCCGAGGTAGCTCTCGCGAGCGGCAGGCTACCCGCCGCCGTAGACCGTGACGATGCGACGCGTGAGAATGTCGTGCAGCTCCAAGAGGATGCCGCCGATCATCACCAGGTGCACGGCTGTATACCAGTGGGGCCAGCGGCCCTCGCCCAATCGATCGGCCCGCGCTCGAGCGGTCAGCAGCCACCCCACGGCGAACATGAACGGGAGGAAGAGAGAGAGCACCAGACGATTTCCCCGGGCTACGGGCACGTACCAGGCGTACAGCAGGCTATATGCCAGGAAGTACCCGGTCACGAACAGCCCGACAAAAGGATGTCGTCGAAGCAACCCCACTCCCCATTGCCAATGGATGCCGAGTAAGACCATCGCGACCGCACCGTAGAACAGCACGTACTTCCAGTATCCGTAGGTCCTCACCCCGCTGCCGAACAGAAACTTGAGCCCGTCCCCGATCCGCGCTGCGATGTCAGCCACGGTGTGCTCGCGAAGATACTTGGTCGCACTCGGCAACTGGTCCGGCGGCAGGGACGGCCAGCCGATCCGGTCGCCGTGGGGGATCGTCCCATGCATTGCCTGCGACCACCGGTCGTACCACATGTAGAACGTCGAATTGACGTTGTAGAACGCGTGGCCGAACACCCGCCTGCTGGTGATGAGATAGGGAGAAACGGTGACGAGAAACGCGAGTGTTACCAAGCCCAGCAGGCTGAGCTCACGCCCCACGATGCGACCCGCGCTCGCATCGGGTTTCTGCCGTACCGTTCGCGCGGTAAGCCAGGCTGCGCGAAGCAGGCCGGCGACGAGATACAGCGCCAGCGCGGGAAGCACCGAGGCTTTGGTGAGGTGCGTCAGCCCGAGCCAGACTCCGGTGATCACCGCTAGATGCCAGGACGGCGCTTCGAGCAGCCGGCAGAACAGAAGAAAAGCGCCGAACGCAAGCACGTAGTACAGGAGCTCGGCCTGGATGTAGGCCGCCTTGAAGATGAATACCGCGAAAGCAGTGACGAGAAGCAGGGCCGACGCCTGGACCAGCGGGAAATGCCGTCGCCAAACCAGGAACAAGGCCCCCAGCAGCACGATCGAGAGCGCGATATTGAAGGCCTTGCCGCGGGAAAACGCCTCATCCGCGGTGCCCTGGGGATCGTACACGAGAGACTGCAGAAAATTGTACAGCGGCATCTGGTTGCGCCCGCCGACATAGCCGTACCGGGTCTCCCGCATGTTGACGATGTACTCGAGATAGGAGCCCTGGTCGGTGTTCTCCAGCGACGTATTCACCACCTGCGAGTGGCGGCTCGCGCCCTCGGTGTAGAGTACCGCGAGACCAAGCGCCACGGTAACAAGAAGGACGACCAAGAGACTCTTCCGGGTGACTCGCATGGTACCCCTTGGTGCAGAGGCAATAAGCTCAGCGTGTTGCGCAGTAGGTCCAAAACACGCGCGCGGTGTCGAACCGGGCGCCCGGGGGAGCAACGGGCAGCGTATCGGCGGACACCGCCACATACGCAGGGAGGCGGACGTTCGTGCTCGCCACCCCGCAGTGTTCGTACCCCATGCGAATCCGGCAGGTCCTCGCGCCGATGACCTTCCCCGCCGCCGAAAGGAATTCGACCCGAAAACCCCGAAGCTCGATCGTCGAGCGGCTGTCGTTGCGCACCAAGCCATTGCCGAGGATTTCCCGATATCGACCCGGCCGGAAGGTGTAGTTCGAAACCCTGACGCTGTCCCCGGCGAAGTCCGCTCCGACAACCTCGGCGGAGTCCTCACCCAGCGGCGTAGGCCGCTCTCTGTCCGAGCGGGCCCACCGATACCCGCGTCCCACGCACGCCGCGTCGGGTGGGCCTGCGCTGGCCGCCTGGCGCTCAAGCAGCCTTCCACGCACCTCGGCCTCACTCGGAATGAGCTTCCGCGCGTTTCCAGCGTAGATCTTGGCCAGCGTCGAGTCTGGGAGACTCACGCCATAGATTTTCCAACTCCCCTGCTTCGTGATCTCAGCCAGCGGATAGTCGAAGTACTCGGCCTCGGTCTCGAGAAACTTGAAGTGGGTCTGGTAGAACTTTTCGATGGACCAGTTGGGGCGATCCAGAGCGAAGCCGCCATCCGTGGCGAAGAGGATACGGTCCTGGTAGCGAATGAAGAACTCGCGGGTCGCTCGCGGCTGGCGTCCGAGATCGTTGAGCCGGGACGAAATATCGACGTAGTAATTCGGGTGAGTGTCCAGCAGGCGAGCCACGTAGCGCAAGTCGTCGGAGTTGCTCCCCACATGGGCGCCGATGAACAGCGTGCGCGGGTGCTTGCGGAACAGGCGCTCGCGCTGGGCCAACAGCGAATCCCAGGGCGGGAACCCCGCGCCGTAGAAGCTCCACTCGGGATGATCATGGAGCTCCACGTACCGCTCGTTGAAGCGGTCGATCGGCCGGAAGAAGGGCGCCGGATCGGCCGTGTGCATGAGCACCGGCAATCCCAGCTCTCCCGCCAGGTCCCAGATGAAATCGAGCCGCTGGTCGTCAATGGGGATCAGGGCCTTGGTCGAATCCCGGTAATTGAGGCCGAGGAGCTTCCGCACCTTGATGCCCCGGGCGCCCAGCATGATGGCCTTTTCCAGCCAGGCCGTCTGGTTCTCCACGAAGTTCGCCTCATCTATCCGCTGGATCTGAAGCGTCGCGAAATTGATGAAGCGGTCGGGATACGGCCGGACAAAGTCCCGAAGGTATAGGTCCCAGCGTTCCGGAGAGAAGTCCAGGTTTACGACGCTCTGGATGCCGACCGAATCCATCGCGGCGACGAGTCGCTCCGGTGTGACCGCCGAGTCGAGGCTGCCAAGGTGGAAGTGCAGGTCGATGGCCGGGTGCTTCGCTCGCAGAACTGCCGGATTGGCTACCGCCAAACTCGGCTTAGGCGCGTATTCGCTCAGCAGGATGTCCTGGCCGAGCAGCAGCTTGGCCGCCTTAACGTAGCCGGCCGTGGAAAGCAGAAGGCTGTTGGGATACTTGGCCCGGACATGATGAAGCCCGTAGCCGGCGATCGCGGCTGCGGTGACCAATGCCGCCAGCACAGCCCGGCGGCGCTGACCGCGTCGGGCAAAGTAGGTCACCAGTCCGAGTCCACCCGCGAGCGCGAGGACCAGGAACGGGTGGCCGAAAATCCGTCGGAGACCGCTCCCGACTCCGGAGGCCGGGAGATGAGTCGCGGCGACGTAGATCGCCAGACCGAGCACTGCGCCGAGGAGCACCCGGCTCTTGGTCGACTCGGTCACTCGACAGGAGCCAGCCGGCGAGGAGTCACGTCAGGCCTTGCGCCCATTTGAGCGTAGGCGTGAGTCGTGCCGCAGAGCATTGCGCGGCGGTCAGAAGATCGTGTAAATGAATGGCGCGAGCGCCGACCCCTGAGCGAAAATCAGCAGAGCGCCCACCAGCAGCATCACCGCGACGATCGGCACCAGCCACCACTTCTTGCGCACGCGCATGAATGCCCAGAGTTCGCTCACCAGACCTGACCCGGCCATGGCATCTCCTCAGAATTGACGCAGCAGGTCGCTCTGCCGCTTGCCCGACTCGCGGAGCACCCAGAGGCTTCCCGTCGGGCTCGGTCGGGCCAGGGGCCGCCGACCCATGAGCCGGAGCAGGAGTCCGATCGGGGTCACCACGAAGAAGTAGACGATTCCCATGAAGATCGGCGTGGTCACCTTGGACAGGAGCATGGCCAGACCCATCCACCTCCGGTAAACGGGGCCGAGGCGGCCAGGCATCGCAAGTCCTGCCAGTATCAGAACACTTCCCACGGTGGCGAAGACGATCAGTCCGGTCGTTGATCGCCGCCACGCCATGAGCCCGGCGAGGACTACGAAGGCCGCGCCGACGGTAAGGCCGAACCGGCGCCCTTCCCGCGGCGTCAGTCGAGCTGGAATTCCTGTTGCCACTGGCTGCTCTCCTTCCAGTCCGGCTGCCCGGCCTTCCCGATCAGAAACGGCCCCAAGACGAGGTAATCGATATGGGTGCGCCGAAAGCAGCGGTACGCATCCTCGGGCGTGCAGACGATCGGCTCCCCTCGCACGTTGAAGGATGTGTTCACCAGCACCCCGCAGCCGGTGAGAGCCTGGAACGCCTTGAGCAGAGCGTGGTAGCCAGGGCTGGTATCCTCGCTCACAGTCTGGATCCGCGCGGAATAGTCGATGTGGGTGACCGCAGGGATGTCCGAGCGCGGCACATTGAGCTGCTCAATACCCCACAGGTTGCGCTGCTCGGAAGTCATGGGGATACGGCGCTCCGGACGAACTCCGGCCACAAGGAGCATGTAGGGGGACTCGCGGTCCAGCTCGAAATAGTCGCTCACTCGCTCCCGGAGCACGCTGGGCGCGAAGGGCCTGAACCCCTCCCGGAACTTGATCTTGAGGTTCATCTGGGCCTGCATCCGCGGGCTCCGCGGATCGCCCAGGATGCTCCGCGCCCCGAGGGCCCGGGGGCCGAATTCCATGCGCCCGTCGAACCAGCCGATCACTTTTTCGTCGGCCAGGAGCTCGCCCACCCGGCGTACCAGCTCGTCGCGGTCGAGTCGCTCGTAGGAGACTCCTTCGGCCTGGAGGAACCGCTCGATCTCGTTTTCAGTGTAGTCGGGGCCGAGGTACGCGCCGCCCATGCCGTCGCGGCCGGGGTGCACCTTCCGTGGTTGCTCGAGATGGCGGTGCCAGATCAGCTGGGCCACTCCCAGCGCGCCGCCCGCATCGCCCGAGGCTGGTTGAATCCACAAGCGCTTGAAGGGGCCCTCACGCACGATCCGCCCGTTCCCCACGCAGTTGAGCGCGACCCCGCCTGCCAAACACAGGTTCTCACGACCCGTCTCGCGGTGTGCTGTGCGGGCCATGCGCAGCATGACCTCCTCGCAGACCGCCTGAACGGAGCGCGCGAGGTCCATCTCCTTCTGCGTGAGCTTGGTCTCCGGAATGCGGGGTGGGCCGCCGAATAGCTCGTCGAAGGCAGGGCTCGTCATGGTGAGCCCGCCGAGATAGTTGAAGTACCGCTGGTTCAGTGTGAAGGAGCCGTCCTCACGCAGGTCCATCAATTCCCGGTAGATCAGGTCCACGTACTTGGGCTCTCCGTACGGGGCCAGCCCCATCACCTTGTACTCGCCCGAGTTCACCTTGAACCCGGCGTAGTAGGTGAACGCGGAATATAGAAGTCCAAGCGAGTCAGGCCAGTGCAGCTCCTGGATCAGCTCGAAATCCCGCCCCCGCCCCACCCCGATCGAGGCTGTCGCCCATTCACCCACGCCGTCCATGGTGAGAATCGCAGCTTCCTCGAAGGGCGAGGGGAAGAACGCGCTCGCCGCGTGCGACTCGTGGTGCTCGCAGTACAGCAGGTCGCCTTCGTACCCGAGCTCCCGACGGAGCTCGCGGTCCATGAACAGCTTCTCCTTTATCCAGAGCGGCCCGGCCTTAAGAAACGATGCGAATCCGCGCGGGGCGATGCTGACATACGTATCAAGGATCCGTTCGAACTTGAGCAGCGGCTTGTCGTAAAAACCCACGAATGCCAGGTCCGACGGGCGGAGTCCGGCGGCCCCGAGGCAGTACTCGACCGCATGCCTCGGGTACGAGGCGTCGCCTTTCTGTCGGGTGAAACGTTCTTCCTGCGCCGCGGCCACGATTTCGCCGTCCTGCAGCAAGCAGGCGGCGCTGTCGTGATAGAACGCGGAAATGCCGAGGATGTACGTCGGGCCCTTGGTGCGCACGCAGCCCCTCCACTCGGGGTTCGGGGAACACTCCACCGCCATCCGACCTACGCTCGAAAGAAGCTAATCCCTGACCCGAACCGACGCGCCCGGTCGTCCCGACTTGGCCGGACAGCGGAGTGGCGGACGTGCAGCAGCGGTAGCTAGACTCGGCACCACACTGGCCGCCGCTAGGGATCTAGTGGCCGCCACCATTGCCGTCGGCCTGGCGATGCTCGCGCGGGATGGGACTGTTTGCCAGCCAGCCTCGCCGCTCGATGTGGCTCGCGAGCGCCCGCGCCGCGACGGCATGGGCGGCACTGCTCGGATGTGCGTCATAGGGTGTCGCCCACCACCGATGCCAATCCCCGCCTTCGGCGGCGAAGGCCGCCGTAAGGTCGAGCACGTCGAGCCCGGCCTCGTTCGCGACGGCGCTTACCCGGTCCACGATGGGCCGGAAGGGGTAGGTCGCCGCCGTGCATTCCCCCGTGAAGAACGTGGGGAACATCATGAATACCACTGGGGTCCCGCGGGCCCGGCTCACGTCGCCGATCTCCCGCAGGGCCGCTCGCATCTGTTCCCAGCCCGGCGAGCCCTCCTCGAAGCTGCGGAAG
>JBOHSN010000113.1:0-10705 GCA_050733215.1 Gemmatimonadales bacterium | reverse complement strand
ACGGGTCCTCGCCTCCCCCGCGCCACTGATCGACGTTAGAGGGACTACCAAGATCGCCGAGCTGCTCTGGCTAGCTCGGCGATTGCATTAGTGCGTTCACGCATTCCAAGGGGTGAGGTAAGGTATGGAAGCACGTGTCACTGCCCACTCCCAAGCCTATCGGCTCAGGGAGCGGATGGCACAGGCGGAGGTCCAGCATGGCCAGGAGATCCGGGCAGACCTGCCCGGAGTCGGAGTGATGGCAATGGCCCGCGACTGGTTCACCGCACGGCACAACGGCAAGGGCGAGCTTTTCTTTTGCACCATGGGGCCGATCCGCGTGCGGGAGGTGACGACCCCGGGCGACGGGCACCCGCTGCCGACCGACGTTATCGTCGAGGGCCTGGAAGTCGCTAGCGGGGGGACCTACGACCTCCTCAACGTGCTGGTCCAGTCCAACGGGGACCTTCGGCTCATCGTGGACGACGCGACGCGGGTTGTACCCGTGGTCAGAGGACGAGCGACGAGTGTGATAGCGACCTGACATTCGTAGAGCGACCTGACACTCGTAGAGAGATAAGAGGCGCGGCTCCCGGGCATGGTAGGGGGTAGGCCCTACCATGCTATCCATGCCCGCGCGGTTCCGGTGTGAGTTGCAGTCTGTCACCGGAGTCACTCGATGATCCCGTAGGCCACCGGCTCGCGGTCGAGGCCCCTTACCCACGCCCGCTTTCCCGCGTGCGCGCGCAGGCCAGGTGGCGGGCCGACCAGTGCATGGCGGGCGCCGTCGGCCGTCACGAGGTAAAGCCGGCCGCCCTCGTCCACCAGGCGTCCGTCAGTCGCGGGAACCTCATTCGCCGCGACGACGGTGAAGCGCTCTACCTGGAACGTCGCCCCTTCCTGCCGGCCGACCGCCGTGATCTCGAGACCCGCCACGCGCGCGCGCGCCGGCGGCCCCGCCAGCGGGATGCCCTTGCCGCCCCCGGCCGGCAGGAGGAGCACCTCCGGAAACGGGTCCACCCCGCTGACTCGCACGGTGCCGTCGAGCGTCGGATGATGGCAGGCGCCGAGCGCGGCGCCGCCGAGCATGACGAGCGCGGCGGCGCGCCCGCCCCACGCCGGCTGCTTCATCACATTACCCGCAGGATCGCAACCCGGAGCCCGCTCGACGACGCGAGCGCGCCGCTGGTTCCGCTCAGGAGCTGGAGCACCTGGGTCCCGCTACCCGCGACCCCGACGAACGCGATCTGCGTGGGGGAGAGTCCGATGCGCGGGGTGCCGGGCAAAGGGCCGGTAGGGGGTCGCCGCCCGCCGCAGCTCGTGACCAGGCTGCCGACCAGCATAGCAGCCGACGTGGCAATGCGCATGGACGCTCCGGGGAGCTTGTTGTCGGGGTAACATCTGGTACTCTCGACCCTGCACACGAATGACGCGGCGAGCGCCCTCACACGCCTGGTGGACTTGGGCGTGGCGCCGTACCTGGTCGCCAGCACGGTCCAAGCGGTCCTGGCCCAAAGGCTCGTGCGCACTTTGTGTGCGGACTGCAAGGAGGTGACGCAGCCAACGCAGGAATGCGCCGACGCATTCGGAACCGGCGCGGCGTCCCTCACGGAGGTTTACGACGCAAGAGGGTGCTCGAGCTGCCGAGGCACCGGGTTCCGGGGTCGCCTGCGGCAGGACGGACTGCGGCAGATCGCACTCGGGCGCACGACGCTGGCCGAGGTGGTTCGAGCCTGTCAGGAGTGAACTTATGCCGTTGTTCAGCGCGCCAGAATGCGGAGTGCGGCGGGAGGGCTCTCGAGCGGGGTGGACGAATCCGTGAGGAGGGCCCCGGTCACAATGTAGTCACCCGGGCTCACCCGAGTCCCTTCCGCATCCTGCTGTCGCCAGACGTCCTCGAGCTCGAGCGTCTCGCCCGGCGCGAGTGTCCGCAGCTGGAGCACCATGGCGATCATCGCCCCCTCGAGCTTTCGCCACACGATGGTACTGTCGTCGCGCCTCACCACCAGGTCGAACGCGATCGGCCGCCCACGCAGGCGAAGCGTGAGCGGCCGATCAGCCGTATTGGTGACGCGGAGGGTCATGGGCACCGGTTCGCCCACCCGGACCTCGCGCGGTACGTCGAGCTCGACGGTCGGCGAATCGGCGGGCATGGCAGCCAGCGAGCCGAGGACGGCCAGAAAGCCGGGGATGGTCACTTCAGGGCGCGGGCGCGACCACCACCAGATTGCCGAGCTCCTGTTCCACGTTCTTCAGCGGGCTGAAGGCGATCAAGCCGCCTTCCGGAGTGCCGCCCCAGAGAATGCCCGCCAGGGTGACGGCGCTCTCGGTACCGGGTTTGATGAATACGGGTGACCCGCTGTCACCCGGACCGACGATCTGGGGAGCGCCCGGCAGCTCCGATCCGGCCAGCGTCTGGCAGAGCTGCGTGATGGACGTGCCGTCGATGTTCACGTTGACGCACGTGGCGCTCACCGCCGCACTGGTCCAGCCGGTGGTCATGCCGACCTTGTGAACGACGATCCCGGGCGTGATGAGCTCGCTGGCGTGCTCGGCAGTGATCTGGAAGCTTCCCACAATGTCGAGTCCTCCGTTCTCCGCCGGCGTCATCGCGATCTTTCCGAGCGCGACCTGGGTGGTGCTGTACGCGCCCCGCGCGGCGTCGCTATAGCGGCAGACCCGATTCCTGGGGCAGCCGTTGCCGCGTCGCCCTCTTCGCCCCCCGAAATACACCGGGTCGTCCACCTCGGTGCCGATGGTGTTGTCGCTTCCGCTGAAGTCGAGCCAGGTGTGCTGATACCAGATCGTGCCTTCGACGCCGCCCTGCGCCCAGGTGCAATGGGAGGCGGTGATGAAGGACAGTTGGCTGCCGCTCAGCGCGTTGAAACCCAGGCTGCAGAGGCCCAGGATGAAATCGATCATGAGCCCGCCCTGCACCGGGCGCACGCGCTCCTGAAGGGTGGGGGTGACCAACTGGCGGATCGGAGCGGTCTCCTCGACAATGACTGCCTCGGCCGGAACGCGGAGCGCGGCCAGCGCGCGGCGTACCTCCGCGCCCGCGGTGCCGTGCGCGACCCCTACCCGCAGGCGGTTGCTCGCCTCGTCGAGATCGGCGAAGACGGCGCCCGGAACCGAGAGCGCCTCGGGCGAGACGGCCTCGAACCAGCCCTCGAGCCGGGCGTAATCGAAGTCGGCGCGGCGCACCTGGAGCCGTGATCGGTCCATCCCGCGCGCGGCAAGGAACGGCGCCAGGGCGGTGGCGGCCGCATCAACCTCGGCGGGGTCGGTGAGATAGACGGTGGGGACGCCCTGCGGGTCGAGGAGGAAGCCACCGAACCCACGAACCCCGCGGGCGAGGCTGACGGGGTCGTCGGCGGGCTGTTGCAGAGAGGCCGGGCGCAACGCGGAATCGTCGGTCGGCTGGCCCGGGCCGATTGGCTCCGAGACGTCGGAGCAGGCGCCGGTTGCCAGCAGAACGCTCCCTGCGAGCCAGGCGCGCGCGACCGTGCGGAGGAGGCTCATGCTCACCTCCAGATCGGGTTTTGATCGGAAGCCGGCCGAAAAAGGCGCGACAAGGATACCATACGGCCGGATCCCGGGTCGCGCTAGAGTGGAACGTATGGTCTACATCACACCCCCCCCGCCACTCGCGAACGCCGTCACGGCACGCGTCAGCTCGTCCGGTGCCTCGAGCGAGAGGAAGTGGCCCGCGTCGCGCACAGTCAGGCTCCGGTTACCGGGGATCGCGCGGCGGTTGGCCTCCCGCTCCGCCGCGTTGCTCCAGTCGTGCTCGCCGTACACGAGGAGGACGGGCCGATCGATCGTCCCGTACTCCGACCGCACCGCCTCCCAGCTCGGCCAGTGGCGCACGAGCGAAAGGAAGGCGCGGTAATGGCCCGGGCGGTTCCCCACCGCTGACATCTCGCTCGCGAGCTCGGCCGGCAGGGACGCGGGCCGGCGCACGCCGCCCTCGAAGATCTTCCGCTCCAGGATCGGGTGCCGGAACCGCAACAGGGTCGCGCCGAGCACGGGCACGGGGGCGAGCCCCAGCAGAACGTTCGCGACCGCCGAGCCCCGTCGGAGTCCCCGACCCGCAGCGTAGTCGTAGGGGTTGATCGCGATGACGCGGGCGACGCGCGGATGCCGCCGGGCCGCGAGCACCAGCGCGATGTTGGCGCCGATGGACTCGCCCACCAGCATTGCGTCTTCCACGCCGATCGCGTCGAGGAACCGTGCCACGGCCGCGATAAAGTACTCGGCCGTGTAGTCGGCTCGGGGGATGTCGGAGTAGCCGTGCCCCGGATAGTCCAGCGCGTAGACCCGAAACCGCTTCGCCAGCTCCGGGATCACCCGCTGGAACATGTCGAGCTGCGTCCGCAGCGTGTGGAGCAGGACCAGCGCCGGCCCGTCCCCGGCGGCAACGTAGCGGATGCGGACTCCGTCCAGGTCCAGGTAGCGGACCGGCAGGTCCGGCGCCCAGGGTAGACGCACGGGCGCCGGCGGTGCGGACCGTACCGCCTCCACGAGGTAGGAGACGAGGACGGGAGCGGCGAGGGCTCCCGCCAGCACGGCTATCCCGTTCACGTCAGCGCTCCCCGTGCGTAGCGGCCACCGCCGCGGAGAGATCCGACAGAAAACGATCGGTACGCGCGGGCCCCAGCCGCCCGGCGACGTGGGCCTGGGCCCGCTCCCACAGGGGAAAGGCGGCCGCCAGCCGCTCGTGGGCCGCGTTGGTGAGCGCGACTTCGCGCACCCGGGCGTCCTCTCCCGGACGGATCCGGACCAATCCCTCGCGCTCGAGCAGCTCGAGGTTGCGCTTGAGCGTGGTCCGGTCCATCACCGCGGCCTCCGCCAGTTCGCTGATGCTCACGGGTCCCATCTGCTGGATCACCCCCAGGAGGGAGAACTGCGTGGCGCGGAGGCTCGCGGGCCGCAGGAAGTCGTCGTAGAGCTGCGTCACGGCCCGGGCCGCCTTCCGGAGGCTGAAGCAGGTGCAGGCCTGGAGGGCTGCCGCCTTCGATCGAGAGAGATGCGTCATGGATAGGAGTATGTACACCTAATACCTCGCCGTCAAGCCCGGGAACGTAGATTGGCGGCGTGGTTCCCGAACCCAACGGAGGCTCTCATGGCGGACCGAGTGCGAAGAGTCAACTACGTCTACGCTGTCGTCCCCAACCGCGCCGGCCAGGGCGCGCGCATGCTGAGCGAGCTGGAGCGCGCGGGCGTGGACCTGCTCGCCTACTCGGGCTTTCCGGTCGGAGGCGGAAGGTCCCAGCTCGATCTCGTGCTGGAGGACATGGGCTCGCTCAAGCGCGCGGCGAAGAAGAACGGCTGGCGCTTGAGCAAGGTCAAGAAGGGTTTCGTCGTGCAGGGGACCGATCGCGTCGGTGCGGTGAATCGCCAGCTCAAGAAGCTCGCGGACGCGGGGATCAACGTCACGGCGGCGGACGCGGTCGCGGCGGGGAAGGGGCGGTACGGGATGATTCTGTGGGTGAAGCCGCGCGACTACGCGCGAGCGGCCCGGGCGCTCGGGGCGCGCTAGCGGCAACAGTTCGGACGCCGTGGCCGTCTTCGAGCTGGTCATCGCGTTGCTCTTCGTAGGCGCCGTCCTCGCGGCCGTCGCCCGCCGGATGCACGCGCCGTACCCGGCGCTCCTGGCACTCGCGGGCGCGGGCCTCGCGCTGTTCCCGAACGTGCCCAGCGTGACGCTCGATCCGGAGCTGGCGCTGACCCTCTTCGTGGCGCCGGTGCTCCTCGACGCCGCCTTCGACTCGTCGCCCCGGGATTTGAAGGAGAACTGGCGCGCGGTCACCGGTCTCGCGCTGGTGGCGGTGGGAGTGACGGTCGCGGCTGTGGCCGTCGTCGCGCGCTGGCTGGTGCCGGATCTCTCCTGGGCCGCGGCCATCGCGCTGGGTGCGATCGTGGCGCCACCCGACGCGGCGGCCGCGACGGCCGTGCTGCGCCAGCTCCGCCCGCCGCACCGCGTGCTGGTGATCCTGGAAGGCGAGAGCCTCTTCAACGACGCGAGCGCCCTCCTGATCTACCGGCTCGCCGTCGCGGCCGTGGTGACCGGCACGTTCTCGGGATGGAGCGCGGTCCCGATGCTCGCCCTCGTGTTCCTCGGCAGCATCCTGCTGGGCGCCGTCCTCTCCTGGATCTCGCTGCGCGCGCTGGTGCGGATTCACGACGTCGCGACGGCGGTGATCGTGCAGTTCCTGTCGACGTTCGCGGTCTGGATGATCGCGGAGCGCCTGCATCTCTCCGGCATCATCACCGTGGTCGTCTTCGCGATCATGGTCGCTCGCACCGCGCCCGACCAGACGCCTGCCCGGGTGCGCATCCCGTCCTACGCCGTCTGGGACGTCGTGGTCTTCGTGCTGCGTCGTGCTCGTCACGCTCGTGCTTCAGGGCATGACCGTGAGCCCGCTGATGCATGCCCTGGCGCTCGAGCCCGACGATTCCATCGACCGTGAGGTCCGCCTTGCGCGGGCGGAGACCGCGCGGGCTGCGCTGGACGCGGTGGACGGCGCGGCGAGCGGGGAGGAGATGGTGGCGTTGCTGCGCCGCAAATACGAGGCGCGACTGCGCGGCGCCCAGGGCGCGGGACCTGCGACGGAGCTTGCGGGGGGCGACGGGACGACGGACTTCGCGTCCGTGCAGCGCCGCGTCCAGGAGGCGCAACGCCGCACGCTCTCCGAGCTACGCGCCCGCGGGGTGATCGGCGACGACGCCTTCCACCGGGTGGAGGAGGAGCTGGACTGGGCGGAGGTGAACGCGGAGGCGATGGCCCGGGCGGACTGACGCACTCACCCTATGGAGGCGATCTGCGCATCCTCGTCATCGGCGGCACTGGGTTCATCGGCCGCTTCGTCATCCCACTTCTGCAGCAGGCCGGTCACGCGGTCGCGGTCTTTCACCGCGGCACCGGCGGCGCCGAGTTGCCGCGCGACGTGCGGCAGATCCACGGCGACCGGCACCGGCTCGGCGACCACGCCACCGAGGTCCGCGAGTTCGCGCCCGACGTGGTGATCGACATGATCCCGAGCTCGGGCACGCACGGTCGCGACCTGGTCCGGACGTTCGCCGGCCTCGCGCGGCGGCTGGTCGTGGTGAGCAGCATGGACGTGTATCGCGCCGCCGCCGTGCTGCACCGGCTCGACGACGGTCCGCTCGAGTCCGTCCCCCTCACGGAGGACTCCACGCTCCGGGCGGGTACCCAGACGTATCCAGCGGCGCAGATCCGTCTCCTGCAGAGTCTGTTCGGCTGGCTCGACGATGCTTACGACAAGGTGGCGGTCGAGCGTGCGGTGCAGGGCGACTCGTCGCTCCCCGCCACGATCCTCCGGCTCCCGATGGTGTACGGGCCGGGCGACCCGCTCCACCGGTTCCACCGGATCCTTAAGCGGATCGCCGACGGACGGCCGATCATCCCGTTCGAGGAGCGCGCGGCGGGCTGGCGCTCGCCGCGAGGCTACGTGGAGAACGTGGCCGCGGCGATCGCGCTCGCGGCTATGGACGACCGGGCCACCGGGCGGGTGTATAACGTCGGCGAGGTGGACGCCTTGTCGGAGCTCGAGTGGGCTCGGCTGATCGCTGTGGTGACTGGGTGGGGCGGGCGGCTGGTCACCGTGCCGGCGGAGCGGGCGCCGGCGCACCTGGTGAGCCCGGCCAACCTGGACCAGCACTGGGCGGCCGACACGTCGAGGATCCGGAATGAGCTCGGCTATCGCGAACCGGTGCCGCGGCCGGAGGCGATCCGTCGCACGATCGAGTGGGAGCGGGCACATCCGCCGGAGCGGTGGGACCCCGCGCAATTCGACTACGAGGCAGAAGATGCCCTCATCACCTGACGAGGGCGCCGATCCTGCCTGTTACCGCCCCGCCACCAGCGCCCTGAACCGGGGGTTGCTCCGAAGTGGCGTGAACGTGGGGTCGATCCGGAGCCAGGCGGGCGACACGTAGTAGGGGCTCCGGAGCAGCGGCTCCAGCCGGTCGAGCGCCGCGTCATGGTCGCCCAGAGCCATGTAGGTGAGCACCACGGTGTGCTGGACGATCGGGCCGGTCACGCCGTTGGTCGCGATCGGCTCCAGCTTCACCGCTGCCTCGCCTTCGCGCACCGCCGCCGCGCGGCGCCCGGCCAGGGCGAGCGCCAGACTGAGATTCCCCCGCATCACGCCGTCCTCCGGGTTGGCGGCGACGGCGGCTTCGAGCGCGATCCGGGCGGAATCGGCGTAGGCTCGGGCGGCGGCGCCGTTGCCCCGCAGGTCGTGGATCTCCGCGAGGGTCAGGCCCCAGAGGCCTCGATCGTCGTCGAACGGCCCCGGCGTCAGCCGCAGCAGCAGGCGCTGCTGCTCGTCATCGAGGATCCAGAACAGATTGAAGTACCACCCCACGTGCGCGATGAGACGCGTGGGCTCGAGGCCCGGCAGCGGGTCGCGCAGGACCGCCCGCGCGCCCGCGAGATCTCCCTCGCCGAGAAATGTCGCCAGCTTGATATCGAGCACGTCGGGAGAGGCGCTGCTGAGGCGGAGGGCATAGTCGCTGGCCGCCCGCGCCTCGGGATACTGCCGGAGCCAGAGCAACAGGCGGGCCAGGCGCCGCGCAGTGGCGATGGAACGCGGATCCAACGACTGAGCCTCGCGTAAGTGCGCGAGCGCCTCTTCCCATCGCCCCAATTGCTGTTCCGCCAGCCCGGCCATCGACAGCAGCTCGGCGTCGCCCGGGGCGAGCGTCCGGGCGCGGGTCACTCCCGCGAGCGCCCGGGCGTGCTCGCGGCGCACGGCACTGAGGTACAGGGCCTGAGCGAAGTACGCTTGCGGCACGCCCCCGCCGAGTGCGATCGCGCGTTCGGCCGTGGTGCGGGCGGCCTCCGCCTCCTCCGGCGACCGGGGGCCGTTGACGTAGAGGGTGGAATGGGCCCGCGAGAGCTGGGCCCAGGCGAGCGCGAAGCTCGAATCGAGCGCCACCGCCTCCTCGTACGCCGCGACCGCGCGCCGGAGCGCCCCGGGGTCGGTCACTCCCACCCGATTGGACAACCGCTCGCCGCGGAGGAAGGCATCGTAGGCCGCGAGGTTCTCGGTCGGCCGCCCGCTGAGCTGCTCCTGTAGGCCGGCGCCGAGCGCGAGATCGAGCGCGTCGGCCACCTGGCTCGCGATCTGGCCCTGCACCTGAAAGACGTCCGCGAGGGGCGCATCGAACGGCTGTTGCCACCGCGTCGTGCCGCTGGCGGCCTGGATCAGCTCGGGGCTCACCTGTACCCGGCTTGCGCCCCCCTCGGCTTTCTGCCAGCGGACCTTGCCGATGAGGAGGTATTGTGCCCCGAGCTCCCGGCCGATCTCCCCCGGACGCTTGGTGGTCTTCCGGTACTGGTCGGAGCTGCTCGAGGCGATGACCTGGACTCCGGGGAGCGCGGACAGCTTGCCACGCACGGCGTCGGCGACGCCGTCGGCGAAGTACTCGTCCTCCGCGGCGCCCACGTTCTCGAACGGAAGCACGGCGATGCGCCGGGGAGCCGCCGCATCGGCGGCCTCGTCACGCCGTTCCACCCGCCACAACTCCAGCGCCGCCCCTAGTGCGACGAGAATGGCAAGTGCCACGACAACGCGCGACGGCCGCCGCGAGACGCGACCCGCCGGCGCGACTGCCGTCGTCGCGAAGCGCGAGCCTTCCAGCGCCTCCGCGAATTCGGCCGCCGTCGCGAACCGGTCGTCGGGCAGCGGCGCCAGCGCCTTCAGGATCGCGGCTTCGACGGCCTCGGACACCGCCGGCCGCGCCTCGCACAGGCTGGGCACCTCGCCCGAGAAATGCTTGGCCATGACGGCTTGGGCCGTGGGGCCGGTAAAGGGCGGTGTGCCCGCGAGCATCTCATAGAGCACGGCGGCGAGAGAATACACATCGGTGCGCGGCCCAAGATCGCGCTCGCCACTGATCTGCTCCGGGCTCATGTAGGCTGGGGTGCCGACTATGAGACCGGTCTCGGTCAGCGCGGTCTCCGGCCCGCCGGCCTGCCCGTCCGCCTGCCCGCCCCCGAGCGCCCGCGCGATTCCGAAGTCGGCGATCAGGGCATGGCCCGCCGAGAGCAGAATGTTTTCCGGCTTGATATCGCGATGGATCACGCCGCGCTGGTGGGCGTATTCCAGGCCATCGGCGACCTCGCGCGCGATGCGGAGTGCCTCGTCCACCGGGAGCGGGCCTTCCCGGCGCAACCGATCGCGGAGCGACTCGCCCTCGACGAACGGCATGGTAAACCAGAGGCGGCCGGCCGCCTCGCCGGAGTCGAGCACGGTGAGGATGTGGGGATGCTGGAGTCGGGCGGAGACCCGGATCTCGCGCTGGAACCGGTCGGGCCCAAGCGCCGGCACCGACTCGGCGTGCAGAATCTTGAGGGCGACGGGCCGCTCGTGGCGGAGGTCGCGCGCGAGGAAGACCACGGCCATGCCGCCACGGCCGAGCTCGCGCTCGAGGGTGTACCGGTCTCGGAGGGCTTCGGCGAGCGCCGCCGACGCGAGAGTCACGACGTATCCGCTGATGGCGACAGGACAAAGTTGGGGCAGCCGGGCCCGCGCCGCCACTAACGCCCCCGCGCTTTCGCGCTCCCGCACTCCCGCGCTCCCGCGCTCCCGCGCTCCCGCGCTCCCGCCGAGGTGAGGGCTCCGCCGGGGCGCTGACGAACGCGTTGGTCGGAGCCCGGGGCAAACGGCGCCCCGGTCTCCTCCCCGCGTTCTGA
>JBOHSN010000112.1:0-10725 GCA_050733215.1 Gemmatimonadales bacterium | reverse complement strand
GCTCCCCCGCATCCGGAGCTACGGCAGCGAGCTGAGTCAGGTGTGGACCAACCTGCTCGACAACGCGGCCGACGCGGTGGCGGCGGACGGCGGAACGGTGGTCGTCCGGACCACGCCCGCGAAGGACGGGGTGTGCGTCGAGATCACGGATTCGGGGGCCGGCATCCCCGCCAACGTGCGCGCCCGCGTATTCGATCCGTTCTACACGACGAAGGAGGCCGGCAAGGGCACCGGGCTCGGGCTCGAGATCGTAAAGCGGATCGTGCTCCGGCATCGGGGCGAGATCCAGGTGGACTCCGCGCCCGGCCGCACGACCTTCTCGGTCCGCCTCCCGCTCGCCCCCTGACGGCGGTTGCGGAAAGCGATCCAACGGGCGAGTTTACAGCCCCATTTCGGGCTCGTAGCTCAGCTGGATAGAGCGCTTGCCTCCGGAGCAAGAGGTCGCAGGTTCGAATCCTGTCGAGCCCACTCGTCCGAAGCTTCGTCCCTGTGTTCACTTAGCTGAGCACGGGGCGTTTCGTTTCCAGTCCCCTGCCCTGCCGTGGTGTCGTCACGGGTGACAAAACCCGTAGAAAACCCTAGCCGCCGGAGCCGATCGCCGAGGCGCTCCGGGTCAGGATGCGGCGCGGGAGCTGGTCGCCCAAGCGCTCGTGCACTTGGAGCTTGCCCTACGGGTCTAGCCGGGAGGCCACGACGCTGGTGGTACCAGAGCTACGCCTCCGCCAGCAGGCGTGCGCCATGCTCCGGAGTGATCCCGCGGCCCCGCGTCTCCGCCCATGTTTGGGTGAACTCCGCGCCGAAGAGCAGGATGATCGATGAGTAGTAGATCCATAACAGGAGCAGCGCGAGCGATCCGGCTGCCCCGTATGCCTCGCCCGGGTTGCTCTTGCCGAGGTAGAGCCCAATCAGAAACTTGCCGACCGTGAAGAGCGCCGCGGTGACGGCGGCGCCTACCCAGACGTCGCGCCAGGCGACGGTGGCGTCGGGCAGCACCTTGAAGATCGCCGCGAACAGCGCGGTGATCACAGCCAGGGAGAGGGCGAGGTTTAGCACCTGCACCAGCTGCGCCGATAGTCCCTCGGGCAGGAACGACTCGAGCGCGCCGCCGAACGCGGTGAGCGCCGCGCTCACCGCCAGCGAGACCAGGAGCAAGAAGGCGATGGTCAGGATCATGCCGAACGACAGCAGCCGCTTGAGGAAGAAGTTCTTGAGTCCGCCCTGATGCGGATCCAGCTCCATCTCCCACAACCGGTTGAGCGCAGACTGGAGCTGGGTGAACGCCCCGGTCGCGCCGAAGAGCAAGGCAAGGATCCCCATGAGGGTGGGAAGTGATCCGCCGCCAGGACGCTCGGCGTGCGTGAGCATCGTGCGCACTTGCTCGCCGCCCGCCGGCCCCATCAGCGCCTCGATCTGACTCTCGAGCCCGCCCCGGACGTCGTTCGGGTCCAGCAGCGTGCTCGCCAGCAGCAGGATCAGGATGAGCAGCGGGGGAAGCGAGAACACCGTGTAGTACGAGAGGGCGGCCGCCCGGGTCATGCAGTCGTCGTCGAGGAAGTCGCGGCCGCTCCGCTTAAGCAACCCGAACACCCCCGGCTTGTGGTTCGTCGTCGCCATCACCTGCCGTGCCTCCCGTTGCGGAACGACGCGGGCCTAGCGCCGCTCAGTGCCTCCGCCGACCGGATCGTGGTCGGCGCCGATTTTAGGGGGACGCGCAATCTTCAAACTCGTCCCGGTAGGCGCAAGGTCGAACGCTTGGAGAGGTCATTGAGATCACGCTGCCTCTCTTCCGCTGACGCGGCGCTCCCGCTCCATAGCGTCCACCCAATCCCACAGCACTGCAATCAGCGCCCGCGGCATCCCGCCGGAGCTCGGCGTCGAACGCCACCAGCTCAAAGCAGTCTACTAGCGGAAGGGCTGTGAGGGCCTCATCGTCTTGCATGCCCGACGATAGCGCGCCACCCTCAACGGAGGCTCAACGCCGCACCGAGCGGCTCGGCTACGTGGCCCCGTGCCGCTGCACGATGACCCATGAAGAGAGCGGCCATACGCACGCGTGCATCGCGGGGCAGGGACATGCGGGGGCACCGCTGCTACTGCGGCCAGTGGTTCGCGAAGGCTGACTCTCGTGGATAGGTCCACCCGCCCGAGAACCGTGACAGCAGGCGCACCGCTAGCGGGAGGTTGTACCGGCCTGTACCGTCGGAGTGCTCTCGATTATCCGCCTGCCCATCCTATGCACATCTGGCACTCCTTGAAGGGAGGCCGCCCATGCGTTCCGCGCGTGTGTTCTCCTGGTCAGTGCTCGCATCGACCATGCTCCTGGGGAGCTACAACTGCTTACTCGTCGGAGCGCCCGTCGTTGCGAGCGGTACCGCGCACCTGACCGGCGGGATCGTTGGCCGCCAAGCGTCGATGACCCTGCACGGAATCGTCGACTTAGTGGGTGGGGGCCAAGCCCGTCTCTTCGTGACGACCATTACACACTTCGGGCCGGACGGCTCGATCGTGTTCGACCATACCCGGATTCGCTTGACGCCGCTCTAACGAGCAGGCGCCTCGCCTGGGTTCGCGCCGCAACCCATGGCTCGGGCAAGTGGTTGGTGGGTCTGCCCCTCAACGGGCGGGCGTCACTCCGGAGCAAGAGGTCGCAGGTTCGAATCCTGTCGAGCCCACTCGTCCGAAGCTTCGTCCCTGTGTTCACTTAGCTGAGCACGGGGCGTTTCGTTTTCGCTGATATGCGCCCTGTCGACCGTGAACGTCGCATTGATTGTGAATCCAATGCTTGAACTTCTCGATGAGCGCACGCCGGAGGGTGATCTTGACCTGGGACAGCCAGGGGCTCGGACGCGATCCCCGGTTGCGTGACCGCAACAATCCTGGAGGTCACCAATGGACAGGAGATTGTTGTTTGTCCTGATGTTGCTCGCGACATCCGGGGCCACGCGGACGCTGTGGGCTCAAAGCGTCTGTCGCCCCGCAGATTCGCTCAGCGCGCTCTTCAAGCAGGAGATTACGCGTTATAGCGCGGCGTCCACGGCCGACGAACTAGTTGTGCGCGACAGCCTGCGCCTGGCGAGCGCGAGTCCCAGCCAGGTAGTGCTCGCGACCCAAGAGACGGTTTGCAAGAAGGCCAACGCTGCCTATAAGTCGAAGCTCGACCTTGCCCCGGGTTCGTCGCTCGACGACGTCGGACGCCGAGCGCTGGCGAACCCTGAGCGCCAGAAGCACATGTGCAGTTCTCCCGTGAAGGAACGCCGTCGAAGCGGTGTCCTAAGGACAGGCAAAGGAGGCGCCTCCGCTGCCATACCAGTCTCACCGCCGGCGCACGAGCGGCCGGCTTGGCCCAGCGTGGAGGATGCCCTCATGCCATCCAGCAGTCACCGTCGCACCTTCCCCATCGCGGGGATCGCGCTCGCGAGCGTGCTCTTCATGTCCGATCTGATAGCCCCGCCCGGAGCACGCGCGCAGTCTCCCAAGCCGGGGCCGGCCACGAGCCCACCGGTGTCTGAAGGTGAGCGGGCGTTGCTCGGCAGGTCCGCGGGCCCGACTCCCGCAGCAACCGCTCCGGCTACCACCGAGGAGTCTGCGGCCCCAAGCCGGCCAGTGGACGGGGCGCGAGCGTTGCGAGGCAGGGCGGAGCCCGCCGGGTCCCGGTAGACCCGGGGCGCAATCCGTCGAGCCCAGCGGTCGGTCGCCGGCGGGCGCTAGCGAGGAGGTCGTCGATGTCCGGCACTGAGCGTGTAGCGCGAGCCCCGGCGACCAGCTCCCGCTGGACGATGCCGCTCCTGCGCATCGGGATGGGACTCTTCCTCCTGACCTGGGGCCTCGACAAGCTGATCGCCGTCGATGACTCGCAGCGGATCTTCGAGCGCTTCTATCGCATTCCCGCGGGTCCATCGCTCGTTCGGCTCGCCGGCGTCGCCGAGCTAGGGCTCGCGGTGCTACTGGGCGCGGGAATCCTGCGGCGGCCGGTGGCCTGGGTGGTGCTGGTGGTGAACGCCGTGTCGGCGCTCGCAAGCTGGCGGCAGATCCTCGATCCTTGGGGACGGCTGGGCCTCGGACCGGGCGGGACGCATCTCTTCCTCGCTTCGATCGTGATCGTGGTCGTATCGGTCGTGCTCGTGGTGAATGCGGCCGACGACACGTTCACGCCGGGCGGCTGGCCGCTTGGGCTCCGCCGCGCTCGCCACGGGGGTGGCAAGGAGATCAGATGAGGCTACAAAGAAACGCCGATCATGGCACACAAGCGGTCGGCGTCACCCGGACCCCGCCAGATAACGCGTCCACGATCGTGGACGTCCCGTTCATCCGGATTACGATGTGATCGCCATCCTCGTCATTCTGGGCGGTTCGACCCTCGTCCTCGTCGTCCTGATCCGTCCGGAAGATCCGCGTCGCTGGCCGGTGCGTGCAGTAGCGCTGCAGCGTCGATTGGTCCGGGAGGAATGTGCCCCCGAAGGACTTCCGGCCGGACGAGACGATCACGTACTCCGGGTTCACCGCCTCGATGAACGGCAGCGTACTCGAGGTCTCACTCCCATGGTGAGCGATCTTGAGGATCGTGGACTTGAGTCGGGCCGGCCCGGGCGAGTCGAGCAACAGGCGCTCGACGTACTTCGGCGTATCGGGCGAGTTCGCCCGGTCCTTACCCTCGGCGTCGCCCATGAAGAGGATGCTCTGGCTGCCGTACGTCAGGCGTAACACGATAGACGCGTTGTTCTCCGGCGTGTTGCCGTTCCCCAATCCGTCGGGGGACCCAGGATAGGCGTAGAGGAACTCGACCCCGAGCTCGCTCCCCCAGTCCGGGGTACCGAATTCGTCGGGGCCCATGTGGATGCGGATCGGCGCGCCGTCGGCACGCTCCGCCCGAACCGCGTCGAGGAAGGCGGCGAACTGGGGGCCCTCTTTCGGGTAACCCGAGTCGTAGTACTCGTGAACCTCGAAGTGGCGCAATATGCCCAACGCCCCGGGGTAGTGATCGTTGTGGGGATGGGTCAATATCAGCGCGTCGATATCGGCACCCTCCGGTGCGACCTCCTGCAGGTACTTGAGCATCTGGTTCTTCGCGTCGGAGCCGTCGGGCCCGCCATCAATCAGGATGTTCCGGCCCTCGTATCGGCCATTGCCCGACGTGCCGTCGTCGTAGGTGTGGATCCAGATACCGTCACCCTGGCCGACGTCCACGACGTGCACCTCGAGCCACGCATCCCTCAAAGCTTCGGGTGCGGCCGCGGTTACGCCCGCCACCACGTCCAGGAATTGCTTGGCTGCCCACCCCGACCGCCCATCCGGGAGCCGAACCTCGCGCCAGTACGGCGCGGTGCCGAGACCGGGGACCTCGGTGCCGGGGGTCAGGCACGTAAGGACGCTGGCAGCGGGCTCCGGGCGGGCGCGAACGTTGAGGCACGGCGTGGCGCTCTCCCGCACCCTGAACTTGGTTCCCTCCTGCGCGGACAAGTGCCCATGCAATGCCAGTACAAGGGCTCCAAGCGCGACCACGTTCCGACCCGGCATCGTACACCTCCAGGTGGTCACCCGACCGCGACGGCGGGATAGGGAAATCGGGACGGCCCTGGCGCCTGAGGCAGCACCCAGCGCCGCATTGCTGCATCACACACGGCGTAGCCCCAGTTGATCAAGCGCTCCTGGATCACGTCGGGAAGCTTGGCGAGCCGGGTCGAGACGCTCGCCAGCGCCATGGTCTGGACATGCGGACAGGGGAGCGGGTCCGGCAGGCCGTAGTCGGCGATATTGGTGCGGATGCCCCAGTATGCTCCATCTCGCCACGCGATATCGCCTTCGTTTCGCGGCAGCTCGTACGCGGAGATCACCTGCCGCTTCCGGAGCGCCCGCACCTGGTTGTCCACCAGATCGAGAACCCGCTTCGTGTGACGGAGCCAGTCCCGTGACGGACGCGGGTCCGCGCTCATCTGCCCGCCACCGTCGGCCACGAGGATGGTGCGGTAACGCTTCCAGGCGGTCTCGAGCCCGAGGTTGTCATACACTCCGCCGTCAGTGAGGACCACCCGCGTGGTGAAGGGCTCGTGTTGGAGATCCTCCCCGCTTCCGGGCGTATAGTCGGCTTGGTCCAGGTGGAGAGTGCAGGGTGAGAGAACCGGTGGGAATGCCGACGAGGCGGCGACGGCTGTGGCCAGCGACAGCGTGGGATGCACCACTTGGCCCACCCGGTAGTCGGCCATGTACGGCTTCGCGAATCGCCAGAGCGCCCCCGACTGCGTATTGGAGGCGTTGATCACAAAGCGCGGCCCCTCGCTGTCGCTGGGGAGATCCTGGAGGGTGGCGTCGCCGTAGAGGTGCTTTCGGTAATACCCGGCTACCCGGTCGGACACCGACCCCGCCCCGATCATCCCCAGCAGGACAGCCTTCCAGTCGATGCTGGTTCCGGCGAGCCGGCGGATGGGAGTGACGACCTCGGACTGGAATCCCGCGATCCCCGTCGTACCGACAGCCGCCCGCCACCGAAGCGCAAGCTGAGCGGCCACGATCGAGCCCCCGGATACGCTGGAAACCCGCCGGAGGTTCGGAAGGGTGCCGAGCTCGTGGAGCCGCCAAAGGGCGCCAAGGTGAAACAGCATGGCCCGGTACCCGCCGCCAGAGAGGCAGAGGGAGAGGCCCGGCGAGGGTGGGGCGTGTCGCTCCGTTTCAGAGATTATGCCAACGGGCGACTTCGGATCGTACCGTGGCTCGATCGGCCGGGCAGCCACTGACCCCTCCGAGGATTAGAGGGCCAGACGAGGGCAAATGGGAATGGTTGAGAGCTAGTGTGCCTCAGCTTATCGCCAGCCACCATCAGTCGTAAGGGCGGAAATGCGACAACCAGGGGCTCATTTGCGACAGTCGGGCGGTTGGGGCGCTGGAGAAATCGGTTGCAGCGGGCGCAGAAACGAAAAGGCGCGACGCCAGCAAAGTGGCCTCGGACGGCGGGCACCGTCAGCCTGCTCGCCGGCGTCGCCGAGCTAGGGCTCGCGGTGCTACTGGCCACGGGAATCCCGCGGCGGCCGGTGGCCTGGGTGGTCCTACCGGGCCATCGGCTACCGGTGAGCGGGGTTCTTCATCACGCTCCTTATCACGCTCCTTCCGTCGGCACCTTCATCTGGCCCAGGGCAGCACGGAGCGTCCGGGCGAGCCTCATGGCGTCGTCGTTGGCCCAGAAGTGCATGAAGAAAAGCCTGGGGTCCTCACCAAGCATGTGGCTATGGAGCGCCGTCACGGCGATGCCCCCGTCCCGCAGCGTCTTGATTACGGGCTTCACCTCGTCGGCCGTGAGCACGAAGTCGCCCGTGATCGCGGCCTTGCCACCGCCGGTCGGCTGGAAGTTGAGCGCGGTGGCCAGCCCCATGGCGGGCGGGATCTCCATCCCCGCCATGCGCACTGGCCCGGCACGGGGCACGCTCGACTGGTACACGCCGCCGTTGACCTTCCCCGCACGACCCAGCGCCGACGCAAGCTGGGCCGTGTCCAGGCCGAACGCGCCCGCCGCGGCCGCCGGTGGGGCCGGCGGCGTCTTGGTCAGCGCGAGCGCCGCACGCACCGCCTCGGCGATCTTCGTCGGATCGCCCTGCGCCTGGATGTGGAGATACATCACGCGGGGAGATTCCCGCTGCAGGTGATTGTGGAGGGCGGTCTGCTCGACACCCATCGCCTGCAGCTTCGTCAGTACCGGCGTGACCTCGCTCTCCAGGAGTACGAGGTCGCCCATCGCCGTCGTCCCTCCACTGGCCCCGCCCATCCGTTTGAACGCCACCCAGGACCCGAGCGCCAGCGCCGGCTTGACGGCGACCTCGCCGATCGTCACCCGAAGGTCGGCGCGAGGAAAGCTGTACTTGTAGACGCCTCCGGGCTGCATCGTGCCCGAACGCCCCATGGCCTGATCGACGGCTCGCCAGTCGCCCTGTGCCCCACGCTGCGATGGGTGCCCGGATCCGGGAGTTTGCGCGATTGCGGGCCGGGCGGCAGACCAGAAGCAGACAGCAAGGGCCGCAGCACGCACGGCGATGGAAGCACGCACGAGAACCTCCTGATGTATCGAGAAACGGCGGCGCACGTCAGCCGGCATGTCGCTCCTCCACCGTGACGGCGAAGAGGGCTGTCCCGACCAGGCCGATCGCGCCGGCCAGGAAAAAGGGCAGGCCCGGCGAGGCGTTCCAGAGCACGCCGCCGACGGTGGCCGCCGGAGCGATAGCCAGACTGCGAACGAGATAGTACAGGCCGACACCCCGCGCCCGCACCTCGGGGCGCACGAACTCGAGGATGAGGGCCTTCCGGGCGGGCTCGCCGATCTCACGGAGCCCGCCGACCACAAAGGCCAGCACCAGTCCGGCAAGGGAATGGGCGGCCACCACGGCGAGCGGGAAGCACGTGAAGGCCACGAAGGTGGCGACGACGAACGGCTTCCGACCCAGACGGTCGGCGAGTCGTGCCGCGGGGAGGGAGCACACGATGACCGTCGCCATCTGCACGGCGATCAGGAGTCCGAAGGCCGGTGCCCCGATGCCGACGACGTTGACGGCGTAGAGGACGAGAAAGACGTCGACCATGCCGTCACAGGTGCGGATAAAGATGTCGGAGAGGAGAAGCCGCCGCAGGGGTGGGGGGAGCGAGCGCCAGACGTCGGCGATACCCGTGGCCGCTGGCGGCGCTCGGAGATCCAGCCGCATGCGGCGCACCACCAGCAGCGTGACGCCGGCGAGGGCGATCGAGACGGCGAGCCCCACGCGCACGCCGGTGCTGACCCCGTGGGTGACGATAAGCAGTCCGCCCAGGGTCGGCGCGATCAGAACCGGCACGCGGCGGAGAATCGCCTGGACGGAGAAGCCGACCGCCTGTCGGTCGCGCGGCAAGGCGTCGCCCACCACGGCGAACAGCGTGGGGCTCGCCATGCTGGTCCAGCACATCACGAACACGAGGCCCACGAGCACCACCGGCCAGGCTGGGGCGGCCGCGACGATCGCGTAGCCGACGGCGGCGAGGCTCACGAAGAGCAGCATCGCCCGGCGGCGGCCGTGGCGATCGCCCACCCAGCCGCCGGGATACTGGTAGAGGCCGTCGAGCAGATCCTCGGTGCTGCCGTACGCCCCGATCGCTACGATGGGCGCCCCCAGTGCCTCGAGGTACTTGGGGATGAAGCGGCGCCAGAGGTTCTCGCCCATGGCCATGAGGAACATCGCGCCGACCACCGCCGCCGTGTTCCGCTCGAGGGCCAGGAGCGCGGCCACGCGCGCCAGACGACCCCGCTGGACCGGAGCAAGGCTCACTGAA
The DNA here is from genome assembly GCA_050733215.1 of Gemmatimonadales bacterium. Lineage (GTDB taxonomy): Bacteria > Gemmatimonadota > Gemmatimonadetes > Gemmatimonadales > GWC2-71-9 > DASQPE01. The sequence continues at coordinate 1,446 of JBOHSN010000112.1, read as the reverse complement.
CGGTCCGTTGCACCCACGCGTAGAGCCCGTCGTACAGGCGATCGGTGAGCGCGAGCAGCTCGTGGTCGTCCCGAATCACCAAGCCCAGTCCCCGGACGATCGCGTCGAGTCCCGGCGCCTCGAGCGACTGGAACTTCTCGTCGTCCAGATCGGCATCGTGCACCATGGCCGCGATCTCATGGAGCGCGGGATCGGTGAGGCCATGCGTGTGGAGGATCGTCTCGAAGGAGCAGCGGCCTTCGTGGTGCCCGAGCTCGACGCCCCGCATGTCGAAGGGTGTGCCGCCCAGCGCTGCCGCGCCCTCGGCGTCCAGCGCGAAGGCGAACTCCGCGCCTGGGTCGACGAAGCGCCGGATGAGCCAGGCGCAGGCGGTCCGGTCGATATGCGGATGAGGCCTAGTGACCCACAGCACCGGATGCTCCTTTCCATTCGAGCGGCGATGCGGCCTGGAGGCGCCGCTCGAGCAGATCCCGAGCCGTGCGGATCGCCGCCTCGGCGTCCGATCGTCCTCGAGCCCGGAAGTAATCCCGCCGCCGCTCGAGCCGGAGCGCGCGCTCCAGTCCGGCAAGCTGCCGGCGCACTTGTTGGAGCCGAGCGGTGTCCGAGGGTCGGCGCCGCGCCCACACGCGATGGATCGCTCGTGCCGACTCGGCGAGCTCGCCGTACCGCGCGTCGGCTTCCGCCGTGAAGGCGGCAACCATCGCGGCGTCCTGCGCGGCGCCGAAGCTCTGCGCCTCGAACGTCAGGACGGTCCCCCCCGCCTCCCCGATCTCTTCGGCGAGCCACTCGAACGCCTCGTGGGTCCTCGCATCCGCCGGCAACACCCAGAGCGCGTCGTGGAGCAGCGCGGCCGCCAGCCGCTTCAGCCGCCGCCAGGCGGCAAGCCGCAGTCGGCTCGGCTCCCGGGGGAGTCGGTAGGAGAGCACCACCCACGACACACGCATGCCCGCCAATGTAACCACGGTTACACCGGTTACAACCGCCTCGCTAGCGGCGACGCTCGCCGGTCGCTCCCGTCCTAGGCGGGATGGGGGCGGTGCGTCCTGCCGGTGCCGAACGCGAGTATCGTCACGATGCCCGCTAGGCCGCCCACCATGGTGAACGTTGCCGGCACGCCGACGGCCTGGCTGAGGTAGCCGACCGCCGGGTACGTGCCCAGCCAGAAGAGATGCGTCAGGGCGAAATGCGCAGCGTACGCGCGCCCACGCTCGGCCGGCACCGTATGCTCGGCGAGCAGCCCCACCGAGGGGATGGCGATCATCGCCTGCCCCGCTCCGTTGAGCGCCCACAGCACGAGCAGCGCCCCGAGTCCAGGCAGGAGCATGCCCGGGAGCAGCGCGACCGTGAGCAGCCCGCCGCCCGCCACCAGCAGCCGGCCGGCCCAGCGGTGATAGCGCAGGTGCGCGCGGCGCCGGGCGCGAGCGCCCTCCGGCACCCGTACCGTGC
>JBOHSN010000111.1:0-10837 GCA_050733215.1 Gemmatimonadales bacterium | reverse complement strand
GCCGAGGACCGGCACCCGCCCCGCGGCGGCGCGGACGAGGGGCACGGAGATGCCGGCTTCGGCCGGCGTGCCCGGGCCGGGAGAGATCACGATCGCGTCCGGAGCCAACCCCAGCGCCTGCTCCGGGGTGAGCGCGTCGTTCCGGTACACCAGCGGTTCGGCGCCCAGCTCGCCGGCGTATTGGACGAGGTTGTAGGTGAAGCTGTCGTAGTTGTCCAGCACGAGGAGCATCGCAGGTTTCCTTGGTAAGCGGTGAGTGGGGGTAAGCGGTGAGCGGGATGCTGTCGCCCCCGTTCCCGCTCACTGCTTACCGCTCACCGCTTACCTTTTGCGCAGCGCGGAGTCCGCCCGGCGGAGCGCCGCGCTCCGGATCGAGTCGGCGTAGCGCTCGTGGAACGCGGTGATCGAGTCGGCCATGCGGCCGGCGGCCTCGCTGATCGAATCGGCCGCTCGCTCCGCCTCGGCGGCGATCGACTCGGCCCGCACGGCCAGCGAGTCGTCGCCCCCGCGGGCCCGCATCTGGATCATCTCGCGGCGGAGCTTGTTCGCGACTTCGGGCGGCACGAGCAGCGGGGCGGTGTGGTCGCCGGGAACGAAGTGGACCTCGCCGAACGGCTCCAGCGCGGCCCGCGCCGAGTCGTCGCGCACGCAGGTGAACTCGGCGTCGTGCAGGGTCGTGCCCCGCCCGCCCGCTCCCTCGTGCAGCTGGGCGAGAATGCCGGTGCACGCCTGGATCCGCGCGGTGGCCGCGGTGCTGCCGAGATCCACGTGCAGATCCACCGATCGGACGTCGCCGGGCGCGTCCCGCCGGATGACGAGCCGCTCGAACGTCCCGAGCCGCTCCCCGTCGATCCGGAATGGCAGGAACGGTAGGGGGATGGTGATCGGATCGCTGCTCTTCGCGACCGAGTGCACCCGCCCGCGCACCTCGCGAACGACGGTGACCAGCAGCATGCCGACGGCGAAGACACCGGCGGCGCCGAGCAGGATTCTGAGCCAGTAGCTTCGCATGGAGCTCGCGTGATCGAGGTCGAGTCGCTCTCAAAGCTGTACGGGGAGTTCCGGGCCGTCCAGAGCCTGAGCTTCAGCGTGGCCGCCGGAGAGGTGGTCGGCCTGGTCGGGCCGAATGGCGCCGGCAAGACCACGACGTTGCGGAGCATCGCCGGCATCGTGCGCCCTAGCGATGGGCGGGTGCGTGTCGCCGGGCACGACCTCGAGCGGGAGCCGGTCGCCGCCAAGTCGGCGCTTGCCTTCATTCCCGACGAGCCGCACCTGTTCGACTACCTCACGGTGGACGAGCATCTCCGCTTCGTGGGCCGGCTCTACGGCGTGGCCGACGCGGCCGCCCGCATTCCCACGCTCCTGGACGAGCTGGAGCTCACGGAGAAGCGCCGGGTGCTTCCGGGCGAGCTCTCCCGCGGGATGCGGCAGAAGCTCGCCATTGCGTGCGGCCTGCTGCACCAGCCGCGCGCCCTCCTGCTCGACGAGCCGCTGACCGGCCTCGACCCAGTGGGCATCCGGCGCATGAAGGCGACGATCGTGCGGCGCGCCGAGGCCGGCGCGGCGGTGCTGTTGAGCTCGCACCTGCTCCACCTCGTGGAGGAGGTGTGCGACCGCGTGCTCGTGCTCCACCGCGGCCGCGCCGTGGCGTTCGGAACCATCGCGGAGATCGTGGCGGAGCGCCCCGGGCTGGCAGGCCAGCCGCTCGAGGCGGTGTTCCTCGCCCTGGTCGGCGAACCGGAGCATCCGGCGTGACTGCCGCCCTTGCCTACCTCACCGCCCGCTCGGTCCTGAACCGTGTTGCCTACCGCGCGGCCCAGCTTCGCCGGCCGCGATATCTGCTCGCATTCGCGCTCGGGCTGGCCTACGTGTGGGTGGTGCTCGGCACCGACCGTCCGCACTCACTCCGCGAGACCGCGCTCGTGGCGCGCTCGGCCGAGTTGCTTGGCGCCGTGCTACTCGTGGGCGTCGCAGCGTGGAGCTGGACCTTCGGGAGCGAGCGCCGGGCGCTGGCCTTCTCGCCGGCCGAAGTGACGTTCCTCTTCCCGGCGCCGCTCACCCGGCGCGCGCTGATCCATTACAAGATGGCGCGGCTCCAGCTCCTCATCCTGCTCAACGTGGCGATCTGGACGCTCATCCTGAGCCGTCAGACCGGCGTGTCGGGCTGGCGCCGGGCGGTGGCGCTCTGGGCTCTGCTGTCCACGATCGCCCTGCACCGCACCGGCGCCGCGCTGGTGCGCCGGAGCGTAGCAGAGCACGGCGCGTTCGCCCTGCGACGGCGCGTGCTGTCGCTCTCGCTCCTCGCGGTCGGCCTGGCGGGAGCGATCAGCGGCCTGATCGCGGCACTGCCCGCTCTGGCCTCGCTCGGCGCCGTCGGAGCGTCCGCGCTCATCGGCGCCGCGGAGGCGGTCGCGGAGGCCCCGCTCGCGGGAATGCTGCTCCGGCCCTTTCGTCTCGCGATGGCGCCGCTGGCGGCGGGCGACGCGGCGAATTGGGCTGCGGCCATGGGCCCGGCGCTGGTCATTCTCGCGCTGCACTACGTCTGGGTACTCCGCTCGGACACCGCGTTCGAGGAGGCGGCCGCGGAGTGGTCGCTGGAACGCGCGCGCCGCGGGCCCGACCGGGGGGTTCCCCTCCCCGGGGGCGGGGCGTCACCCACACTGCTTCCGCTGGCGCCCGCGGGGCCACCGGCCCTGGCGCTCGTCTGGAAGAATCTGGCTGCGGTGTTCCGCCGGCGGCGCGTGCGCAACATCGCGCTGGGCTACGGTGTGCTCGCCGCGGGTATCAGCGCCGCGTCGCTCGCCGGCGCGCGCGGGCTCGCGCACGGGGCGGGCGCGCTCGCGATCACCTGGGCCGGCTTCGCGCTCCTGCTGGGGCCACAATGGGTGCGCAACGACCTGCGCCGGGACCTACGGCAGCTGGATCTGCTCCGGAGCTACCCGCTGCGCGGCCGCACCGTCATCGCCGCCGAGACCGCGGCATCCACCGTATCGCTGAGCCTGATCCAATTGAGTCTGCTGACCGCAGCGTGGCTCGCGTTCGTCGGCGAGGGTGGCGGCGACACGACGCTGGGGGAGCGCACGGGGTTGCTCGTCGGGGCGACGCTGGTGCTTCCGGCCGTGAACTATGTGGCGCTGCTGCTCCAGAACGGGGCGGCGCTGCTGTACCCTGCCTGGATGTCGGCCATTGGAGACGGCGCGGGTGGGCTCGAGGCCCTCGGGCAGAACCTGCTGGCCACGGTGGGCTTTGCGCTGCTGCTCGCGCTGCTGCTGGTGCCACCGGCGGCAGCCGGAGTGGTCCTGGCGTACGTAGCGGGCGGCAGCCCGGGCGCCATCGCTGCCGGAGCAGTCTCCAGTCTCGCCCTGCTTGCGGTGGAGGCGGGGCTGCTGGTGCGCGCCCTCGGTGCCGTGTACGACGGCACCGACGCCGGCGCGCCCGGAATCAGATGGTGATCGCCGGCTTGCTACCGGGCGAGGCTGCCCGGCGGGCGCGCTCGACCGCGCGCCCCAGGCGCACGACCGCATCGAGCACGTCGAGGCGCACGCTGGGCCAGCTCTGCGCCGTGGCGGCGCCGAGCCGGGCCAGCTCCACGACGACGTCCGCTTCCGCGTCGCGCATCGCGATCAACGCTTCACGCGGAACCGGGCCGGCGCCGCTCCGCAGGCCGTTGCGCAGCACGATCGCCTGGCGGTACAGGTCGGCCACGTGGCGTTCGAGGTCCGACCGGAACCGCGGCCGGTCGCTCCAGAGGTAGGACTCCGGCGCGTCAAGCGGTGCGGGCCGGGCCCGCAGCTTGTCCACCGGGTGGATGGCCAGCGGCCGGGTGGCCTGCATGCCCCCGGCCGGATGATTGTCGGGAGCGCAGCCCGCGAGCGCTGCCAGGACGAGCGCTCCCGCAACTTCCCTGCAATGCCTGCCCCGCCAGGCTCGGGGCGCCATGCTACGGCTTCGACGTATCGGCGCCCGTGCCGGTCCGGGTGGTATCGCTCGCGCCGCCCATTGAAGTGTCGGCCATCCCGCCCTGCCCGCCCGTCATGGTGGTATCAACCGGCGTCGCGCCGCCCGCCATCCCGCCGGCGTCGCCTGAGGTGCGGTCCGCATCGCGGCCCGCGGGATTGCATCCGGCCAGAAGTGCGGCGACCAGTACGGCCGCGGTCCAGTGCCCGATCGTCATGGTATGTCTGCTCCGTGAGTCGCCGCCGCCGCCCTGCCGCCCTGCGCGGAGGCCGTGTGCGGGTCCCGCCCAGCATATGCCGGCGCCCCCAGGCGGGACGTGATGCTCGTCACTCGCGCGGGATGGCCGCTGGATCAGGCGCGGGGATGAAAGCGTTTATGCACGGACCTGAGGTATTCCCGGTCCACGTGGGTGTAGATCTGGGTGGTCGAGAGATCAGCGTGACCGAGCATCTCCTGCACCGCGCGCAGGTCGGCGCCGCCTTCCAGAAGGTGCGTGGCGAAGCTGTGGCGAAGCGTGTGCGGCGTGACCCGCTTCACGATGCCGGCCCGCTCGGCGCAGCGTTTCACGATGCCCCACGCCCCGACGCGGGAGAGCGGCTCGCCACGCGCGTTGAGCAGCACCCGCCCACGTGACCGCCCCCGGTCGAGGGTCGGCCGCAGCACGCTCAGGTAGACCGATACCGCGCCGATGGTCCCGCGGCCGATCGGCACGAGCCGCTCCTTGCCGCCTTTTCCGAGCACACGCACGAGACCCTCTTCGAGCAGCAGGCTGCCGCGCTCGAGTCCGCACAGCTCGGAGACGCGGAGACCCGCGCCGTACGCCAGCTCGAGCAGGGCGCGATCACGCCAGGCGAGCGGCTCCTCGACCGCCGGGGCCACGAGCATGGCTTCGACCTCCCGCGCCGAGAGCGTGTCGGGGAGCGTCCGCCAGCGCTGTGGGCTCTCGAGCCGGTCGCTCGGGTCCTCGGCCAGCCGGCCCTCGCTCACCACGAACGAGAAGTAGGTTCGGATCGCCGAAACAGTGCGGCGGATCGTAGCGGGGCTCAGGCCCAGATCCTTCAGCAGGAACACGAAGTCCCTCAAATGCGCCCGCGTCATCTGGGCGGGGCTCCCCACGCCTTTCGACGCCGCGAACTGCGCGAGGCGCCGGAGATCGCGGAGGTACGCGTCCACGGTGTTGACGCTGTTGCCCGCCTCGAGAGCGAGGTAATCACGGAACGGCTCGAGCCAGAACGCGCGCTCGATGTCGTCGAGGGTTCGCGTCACGGCGCCCGCTCCCGCGGCGCCCGCACGCCGGAGTGGCGCCGGGCCTCCGCCAGCTCGTCGGCACCGAGGCCGAGCAGCTGACCGGCGCGCCGCATCAAAAGGTCCTGATGGGCATCGATAGTCCCGTCGGCGAAGGCCGCCTGCCACATGCCCTCGACCAGTGCGATCCGGCGGGCGCGCCCGAACCGCCCCGCCAACCGGTCGCGGTAAGCCGCGAGCCGGGACTCCGCCTTGGCCACGGGAACGGGGGGCGGCGCGCTCGCCGGCGGCTCGAGCCCCCACCGGGACCGGAGATGCTCCACCACGAGCGACCGCTCGCTGCCGGTGAGCGCCTCGTCGGCGTAGGCGAGTTCGAGCACTAGCATGGCGGCCTCGCGCGGGTCGATGGGTCCGGCATCGTCGCCGGCGGCGGCGTCGCCCAGCGCCCGGGTGACCGCATGCCACACACGCTCGCGCCTCCGCTGCCGGGCGCGAAGGTACAGCCGGGTACCCCACACCACGGCCACGACCAATGCCATCAGGCCAAGCGTGCGGTTCACGTTGGCGAGAATGGCGGCGATGCGCTCCCATTCAGCCCCCAGCACGGAACCCAGCACGGTGACGCCCCCGTACCACACGCCGGACGCGAGCGCGATCGGGATCCCGGCCCGGAGCGGCGAGAGGTTGACGATGCCGGCGAATGGCGGGACCACCGCGCGGATGCCCGGCAGGAAGCGCGCGAGGAAGATGCCGGCAATGCCGAACCGGAGGTACTCGCGCTCGATCACCGCGACGGCCTCCGGAGCTACCAGCCGGCGCCCGCGTGGCGAGGCGAACAGCCGGCGACCGTAGCGGCGGGCCACGAAGTAGACGGCGAGGGCGCCCCCGACGTTGGCCAGCCACACGACCAGGAACACGCCGACTAAGTTCGTCACCCCGCGGTGCGACAGGAACGCGCCGAGGAGCACGGCGGCGTCCGCCGGGACCGGGGGCACCACGTTCTCGACCACGGCCAGCACGCCGAGCACGAGGTACACCGCGGCGGGCGGGAGCCCCGCCAGCCACGTGAGGACTGATTCGATCAGCGCGCCTCCACCGTTGCCACGGCGATCACTGCGAGTCCTTCGCCCCGCCCGATGAATCCCATCCGCTCGTTCGTCTTCGCCTTGACGCTCACGTTTCCGGAGCCCAGGCCCAGGCGACGCGCGAGGTTGTCGGCCATGCCGTCCACGTGCGCCTCGAGCTTCGGCTGCTCGGCGATGATGGTGAGATCGGCCTGGAGGCAGGCGTAGCCACGCGCGCGCACGGTGTCGTGGGCGCGCGCGAGCAGATCCATCGAGTCGGCGTCGCGCCAGCGCGGGTCGGTGTCCGGAAACAGCCGCCCGATGTCGCCCGCCCCGGCGGCGCCGAGGATGGCGTCGGTGAGCGCGTGCGCTACGGCATCGGCATCGGAATGCCCGGCGAGACCGTGCGAGTGGGGGATGCGAACGCCGCCCAACACGAGTGGGCGGCCTTCGGTGAAGCGGTGGGAATCGTAGCCGATCCCGACGCGAATCATAGGCGGGAGAGGACGGGAGCGGGCGGGAGCGGGCGGGAAGGTGGCTCAGGAGTGGGCGCCGGCATTCCCGCGCTTCTCCCGTCTGCTCCCGCCCGCTCCCGCCCGCTCCGCCCGCCCACTACGCGGCCGATTCGATCACGGAATAATCTTGCCGCCGGCGGACGGGCTGATAGCCGGCATCCCGTATCAGCCGCTCGATCTCGTTCAGCGTGGTCCGATAGGTGGTGCCCGCGGCCGAGACGACGTTTTCCTCCATCATCAGGCTGCCGTAGTCGTTCGCGCCGAAGCGGAGGGCGATCTGCCCCACCTTGTGGCCCATGGTGACCCAGGACGACTGGAGGTTGGGCACGTTGTCGAGGACGATGCGCGCCATGGCCAGGGTGCGGAGGTAGCTCACCGCGTCGGTCTTGCGATAGTGCGCCATCTCGGGCGTGCCCTCCGGCTGCAGCGGCCAGCAGATGAAGGCGGTGAAGCCGCCGGTGCGGCGCTGCACCTCGCGGACGCGCAGCAGGTGCTCGATCCGGTCGGCGTTCGATTCGCCCATGCCGTACATCATGGTCACCGACGTGCGCATACCCTGGCGGTGCGCCTCTTCCTGCACCGCCAGCCACTCGTCGGTCATCGCCTTCTTCCGCGCAACGCGCCGGCGGACTTCGTCCACCAGGATCTCGCCGCCGCCTCCCGGAATGCTGTCGAGGCCGGCGCCGTGGAGCTCCCGGATCACCTCGGCGACCGACATCCCGAACCGCTCCCCGAAGAACACGACCTCGGACGGCGAGAACCCGTGGATGTGGATCGGGTGGTGGCGCTTGATGTAGCGCATCAGGTCGAGGTACCAGGCGAACGGAATGTACGGGTTGTGGCCCCCCTGGATCAGGATCTGCACCCCGCCAATCGCCTTGCACTCGTCGATCTTGCGCCCGATGTCCTCGAAGCTCAGTACGTAGCCTTCCCGGTCCTTCGGGCGCCGGTAGAACGCGCAGAACCCGCAGTCGGCCACGCAGACGTTGGTGTAGTTGATGTTGCGGTCGATGATGTAGGTGACGATCGGCTCCGGATGGTGCCGCCACCGTTGGGCGTCCGCGAGCTGTCCGAGCTCGACGAGGTCCGCGCGCTCGTAGAGCTCGAGCCAGTCAGAGAATTCAGGTGAAGTCCGGTCCACAACGTCAGTCATTGCAGTACGTTACGCCGCCGATATAAAGGAGAGCGACCCGTCGGGCACCAGGCCGTCCTGCGCGAGGCGGCGGAAGAAATTGGTGAGCCCCGCCAGGTGGCTGTAGGAGAGCGCGTAGTCCAGGCCGCCGAGATACGCGCGGCACACCGGCTCCGCCACCCCGGTGGCGGTGGCCGCCGCGGCGGATAGCACATCCAGGTGCGCGAGTCCCCAAGCCCTCGATTCCAGGAGCCGCTCGTGCACCCGATGGATGCCAGGCCGGGCCGCGCTCCGACGCGCGGCCCACACGGCGAACACGAACGGCAGACCGGTCCAGTCCTTCCACGCCGCGCCGAGATCGACGCGGATCGGGTACTCCCGGCGGGAGGCGAGCATGAGCGCCGCGTCGCCGATGACCAGCACCGCCTCGTGGGGGAACCCCCTGAGGGCCGCCAGGTCGGTAGCCTCCGCGCGGACGGTGGCGAAGCGCGGTGCCACCTCCCAGCGGTGCCGACAGAGTAGCTGGAGCAGGAGTACCGAGGTCCGGGACGACGCCGACAGCAGCACGGTTCGCTCGGTCAGCTCCTCCACCGGGCGACGGGAAAAGAGCGCGACGCTGTGGACCGGGCCGTCGCAGCTGATCGCCAGATCCGGGAGGAGGTGGTACGCGACCGCGTTCCGGGCATACTCGACAGCGGAGACCACACTCAGGTCCAACTCGCCCGCGGCGAGCAGGTCGTTGAGCTCAGAGGCGGTGCCGCTCACCAGCTCCGCCGGCATGGGTACGAGCCCGCGGTCCACAGCGGCGTAGACCGGATAGGCATTGATCCAGGGAATGCGCCCCAGTCTCATGCGGCGTGCACCACCGGCAGTGCGGCGCCCCGCCGCGCCGCCACCGGCTCCTCGGGCGGCGGATCGTCGAAGCAGTCGCGCACCGGCCGATACAGGCTGTCCCGCTCCACCGGCCGGCGCCCGGCGCCGCGGATGAGCCGCACGATGTCGAAGTACGGCAGGTGCATGTCGGTGCGGGCCCCGGCCTCGTGATAGATCCGCTCGTAGACCACCGTACCCTCGACATCGTCGCAGCCGAAGGAGAGCGCGATCTGCGACAGGAACGGCGTGACCATCGGCCAGTGGGTCTTCACGTGCGGGATGTTGTCCAGGAACAGCCGGCCGACCGCGATAGCCTTGAGGTCCTCGTAGCCGGTGGTCGCGGTGCCCACGCGCCCCAGCTCCTCACCCAGCTCGTTGTGGTCCGGGTGATAGGCGAGCGGGATGTAGGTGAGGAAGCCGCGGCTTTCGTCCTGCAGTCCGCGCAGCGCGCTGAGGTGCTCGACCCGATCCGCCGCGGTCTCGACGTGCCCGTACAGCATGGTGCAGTTGCTCGGAATGCCCAGCGCGTGCGCCTCGCGGTGCACGGCCAGCCACTCCTCGCCGGTGAGCTTCCGCTCGGCGATGGTCGCGCGCACCGCGGTACTGAATACCTCGGCGCCCCCCCCGGGCAGGCTGGTGAGTCCGGCCTCCTTCATGGCCAGCAGCACCTCGCGCACCGGCAGCTTCTCGATCCGCGCGAGGTGGGCGATCTCCACCGCGGTGAGCGCCTTGACGTGCACCTGCGGGTGGCGCTCGCGGAGCCCGCGGATCATGTCGGTGTAGTAGCTCAGCCGGAGCTTTGGATGCAGGCCGCCCACGATGTGGAACTCGCGGGTGGGCATGCCCCGCGCCTGCTCCGCTTCATGGAACACCTCGTCGAGCGACCGGGTATACGCGCCGTCCTCCTTCGGCATCCGCGCGAAGGAGCAGAATACGCAGGTGTTCCGGAGGACGCAGACGTTGGTGGGATTGATGTGCTGGTTGGCGGAGAAGAACACCCGGTCGTCGTTGACCCGCCGGTTGGCGTGGTCTGCCAGCAGCCCCAGCCCGAGAAGATCGGACGTCGCGTAGAGGGCGAGCGCGTCGTCGGCGTCGAGTCGGACACCCCGGAGCACCTTCTCCCCCACCGGGCGCAGGGCGGGGTCGCGGAGGCGGCCGAGGTCGAGCGCGGCGGGCATGCTATCTCCTTGCGGCGTCGAGGGAAGCGGCTCCGTAATCTACACCCCGTTGGAGCCGGGGTGCCAGTTATCCGCTATCCGCTATCGGCTATCCGCTATCCGCTCGTGCTGCGGTCGCTCGGATCGCCGCCCCCAGCACCGAGCGGCAGCGGAGCGGGCGGATAGCGGATAGCGGATAGCCGATAGCGGATAGCGTCAATCGGTATAGCGCAGCTCCCGGTACGTGCGCCGGTAGCGTCCGTCGGGCTCGGGCTCGTACACGTGGCAGTGGGTCATCTCGCCGCCGTACACGTGGAGCGTCACCGCCGGTGTGTCGTCCGGATTCACCAGCCGGTGGTACTCGAACGGCGGGATCAGCGCACCGGCCTCGCCCACACCGGCCACCACGACGGTCTCCTGCTCGAAGAGCACCAGGTCGCGCTCGGGGTCGCCGCCTCGCACCGAATACGAGGTGACGCGGATCCGGCCCTCGTAGACGCACTCCACGCACCAGACGCCCGCGTGATCGTGCAGCCCGGTGCCCTGCCCCTTGTCCCACACCATCGCGAGGATGGAGTAGCGCCCCGCGGGATCGCGATGCACCAGGCGGCGCGCGTACCGATCGGGGGCCGGACGCAGCAAGGCCGCGTCGAGGAAACGCTCGCCGCGGCCGATGACGTCCGTCAGCACCTGCTTGACGCGTCGACAACAGGCCGCGTCGTCACGCACCGAGACCGCCTCGTCGAGGCGGTGGATGAGTTCCTGCACTGCGGCTACGGGCATCGAGGTCATACGGGCCTCCTTGCACAGGCTATCGGCTATCCGCTATCGGCTATCCGCTATCCGCTATCCGCCCGCTCCGCTGCCGCTCGGTGCTGGGGGCGGCGATCCGAG
>JBOHSN010000110.1:0-11285 GCA_050733215.1 Gemmatimonadales bacterium | reverse complement strand
GGGCGGGAACGGGCGGGAACGGGCGAGAACGGGCGAGAACGGGCGAGAACGGGCGAGAACGGGCGAGAACGGGCGAGAACGGGCGAGAACGGGCGAGAACGGGCGAGAACGGGCGAGAACGGGCGAGAACGGTCCGTGCCGCGATGATGAGATCGCCCCGCAGCGGCGTCAAGCTATGACGTTGCAGTATGGCAACTCACGAAAAGTTGAAGGCCTGGCAGCTGTGCATCAGCTTGCGCTCGCGGTGTACGCCGCGACCGAGCAATGGCCCAGAGAGGAGCGTTACGGACTCACCGCACAGGCCCGCCGAGCAGCTCATTCCGCGGCGGCCAACATTGCGGAAGGCTGGGCGAAGCACGGACGCCGCGATCTTCGCCGCTATCTCTCGATATCCCGTGGCTGGCGGAGCCGGTTTGGCGCGAGCTGCACAACCTCCGCAATGCAGCCGAGGCGACGACCTGGAAACTCTTCAAGGCACTCAGCGCCAAGCGGACGCCCACTGGGTAGCCTACGGCTTGTTCACGCCTGTTCACGCCTGTTCTCGCCTGTTCCCGCCCGTTTTCGTCTCACGTCTGTTCCCGCCTGTTCGCGTCCGTTCCGGTCTGTTCGCGTCCGTTCTTCGGCAGCCGGACGGTGAACACCGACCCTCGGCCGGGCCGGCTCTGGACCGTGATGGTGCCTCCGTGAGCCTCGGCGATCCACTTGGTGATGGCCAGCCCGAGTCCCACACCGGGGCGGGCACCGGTGCGGGAGCGGGCCGGGTCGGCCCGCCAGAAGCGGTCGAAGATGTGAGGCAGATCACCGGGCGCGATGCCGATGCCGCTGTCGCTCACCACCAGGGTGGCGTGGTCATCGCCGGATCCGAGCGTGAGCCCCACGGTGCCGCCCGGCGGGGTGTACTTGATGGCGTTGGTGACGAGGTTGAGGAGCAGCTCGCGGATCCGGTGCCGGTCCACCGCGAGCCGCACCGGCCCGTCCGGCATCTCGGTGGTCACCGAGAGCCGCCCGCCCTCCCCCAGCATCCCGGCCGTCTCGGACACGTCGGCCACGAGCTCCCGGAGGTCGGTCTCCTCCAGCGCGAGCGGCGCACGACCCTCGTCGGCCCGGGCGAGCGTGAGCAGATCGTCCACCATCTCCGTCATCTGGTTGATCTGGTCGAGCGTCTCGTCGAGCCCCTGCATGACCTCCCGGGGCGTCTGCGGATGGGTGAGCCCCCGCTCCACGCCGGCGCGCAGCACCATCAGCGGCGTCTTGAGCTCGTGGCTCGCGTCGGCCGTGAACCGGCGCAGGCTGGCGAAACTCTGCTCCAGCCGGGCGAGCATGCCGTTCTGCGTGACGACGAGTCGCTGGATCTCGTCGCCTGACAGCGGGACGGCGAGCCGCCGGTGGAGGCTCCGGCCGTCGGTGATCGCCTCCAGCTCGTCGATGATGCCGAGCAGCGGCTGGACGCTGGTGCCGGCGAGCCACCAGCCGAGCGCTGCGGCACCGACCAGCACGACCGGCGCGATCACCAGCATCGAGCGAAGCAGCTCCGCTGGACCGAACGCGACGTTCGCGATGGACGTGCCGACGAGCAGCCCGCTGACTCCGGTGCCGGGCGCGTTCATTCGGGTCACGTAGTAGCGCACGGCGCCGAGCGGCGGACCGAAATCGATCGAGCCCGACTCGCTCTGTTCGGGCGGGGGGTAGAGCGGCACCGCCAGCCGCTGGAACACCGCCGCGCCGAGCGGCCGGGTGACGCCGGACAGCCCGATCACGTTCCCCGCCGTGTCGGCGACGATCAGATAGTCCTGAAACGCCTCGAGGTAGGCGCTGATCCCCGGATCGAGCGCCGGGCTCGCCACGTCGGGCACGAGGGGGCCGAGCACGCGGTACGACTCCGCCAGCCACCGCTTCGCCAGGTCCGCCTCCAGCGCGAGCCGCCGGTCGAGCTCCTCGAGGCTGGACTGCCGTCGCTCGTAGTACAGCGCCGCGCCGAAGGCGAGCAGCGTCATCCCGAGCCCCACCGTGTACCAGAACGCAAGCCGGCGCCGGATGGTGGTCATCTCAGCCCTTCACGACGTAGCCGACCCCGCGCACCGTATGCAGCAGTTTGTGCTCGTGCGCGGAGTCGACCTTCTTGCGCAGCCGGTTGATGACCACGTCCACGATGTTCGTGCCGGGATCGAAGTGATAGTCCCAGGCGTACTCGGTGATGAGCGTGCGGGAGAGGACCCGGCCGGCGTGGCGCATGAGGTACTCGAGGACCGCGTATTCCTTCGGCGTAAGCTCGATGGCGCGTCCGCCCCGCCGCACTTCGCGGGTCGTGGTATCGAGCTCGAGGTCCGCCACCCGGAGCACCGGCGACTTGAGCTCCTTGGGGCGCCGGCTCAGCGCCTCGACCCGCGCCAGCAGCTCCTCGAAGGCGAACGGCTTGGTGACGTAGTCGTCGGCGCCCATCCGGAGCGCCTGGACCTTGAAGTCCACGGCGTCCTGCGCCGTCAGCACGAGCACGGGCGTGGTGACGCCCCGGTCGCGGAGCGTGCGGAGCACCTCGAGGCCGGTCATGCCGGGCAGCCGGAGATCGAGCACCAGCAGGTCGTACAGCCCGCCCGAGGCGAGACGGAGCCCCTCCATGCCGTCGTCCACGAGATCGGCGTGGACCCGGTGCTCCTCGAGCCCGCGCTTCACGTACTGGCCGACGGTGCGGTCGTCTTCGATGACCAGGACTTTCATGCTCCTCCCACGGGAAGCACCACACGGAACCGCGCGCCTTCGCCGGGCTGACTTTCTACCTCGATCCGGCCGGCGTGCTCCTGCAGGATGCCGTAACAGATCGAGAGGCCGAGCCCGGTTCCCTCCCCCTGGGGCTTGGTGGTGTAGAACGGCTCGAAGATCTTGGACCGCTCCGAGCGCGGGATACCGGGCCCCGTATCCTCCACGTCCACGAAGACCTCATCGGGGCGGGCGCGGCTCCGGCCGGAGCGTACCGTCAACCGGCCGCCGGCCTCCATCGCATCCACTGCGTTGAGCAGGAGCGCCATGAGCACCTGGATGAGCTGCTCCGCGTTCGCCACCACGGCCGGGAGGTGCGGATCGAGCTCGCGGGTCACGGCGAACTGCCCGAACCGGCGATGGTGCTTGAGAAGGAAGAGCGCATCTTCCACCACCGCGTTCAATCCCACCGACTGCTTCGCGCGGCCCTTCGGGCGGCTGAAGTCGAGCAGGCCGTTCACGATCCCGGTGCAGCGCTCGACTTCCTTGTCGATGATCTGGAGATACTCGCGTACGGTGGCCCGGGCGACCGGATCGGGCTCGTCCACACGTCCCTCGATCGCGGCGACGCAGGCGCCGATCGTGGCGAGCGGGTTGTTGATCTCGTGCATGACGCCGGCGGCGAGGTGGCCGATGGCGGCGAGCTTCTCGCCCTGGAGCACCTGGGCCTGGGTGAGCCGCGCCTCGGTGACGTCCTCGCCCACGGTAATGACGTGCGTGATCGCGTCGCCCTCCAGCCGCATGGGAATCTTCGTGATCCGGAACCAGCGCGTCTCGCCGCCGGCCGCCACTTCGATCTCCTCCTGGAGGGTGGTGCCGGTCTGGAACACGCGATCGAACTCCGTCCGGAGCATGTCGCGGGACTGGCGCGTGAGCACGTCGAACACCGGCCGGCCGATAACATCCGTGCGGCGGACCCCCTGGGTGCCGGTCTCGCGTTTCCGGTTCCAGATCTGGATGCGGTACTCCCGGTCCACGACGTAGAGCCCGACCGGCAGGCTATCGATGATCAGGCTGATGAAGCGTCGCTGCTCGTCGATCTCGCGCGACTGGATCGCCACTTCCGTCGCGAGGTCGGCGGACAGTTCCGCCGCCGCCAGATAGGGCGCGAGAAAACCCGCGAGGACCTCGAGCACCTCGGCGCCCGGTCCGGCCCCGGCACGATCGGCCAGCGCGGCCTCGAGGATGCCAAGCCGATCGCCCTCGTGCACCAGGGGCAGCCGAAGCACGCCCGGGCCGGGTGCCGGGAGGCGATCGAGCGACGCCAGCGCCCCCGCCGCAACGGCCGGAGGCGGAGCACCCACGGCGTGCCATGTCGTGCGTCCGGTCTCCCGCAGCCAGAACAGCACCGACGTCGCCGACAGCTCCGCGCGCACCGCCTCGGCCACGTCCGCCAGGGTGGCCTCGAAGCCGCTGCCCGCGTTCAACAGCCGGCCCACCGAGGCGAGGAGCGCGAGCGCGGAGTCGCGGGGGTCGGCGGTCATGGCTCAGGTCCGCGGCCGCACCCCGTTGGCCGGGGCGATGATGAGAATCTTCCATTCGCCGCCGATCCGGCGCAGCACCAGATGCTCCGTCCAGTCGGTCTCCTGCGCCCCGCTCGCCGTCGCGGGCCGCCGGCCGCTCACCAGCCAGGCCCCGGCGAGATCGCCTTCCTGACGGGCATCGGAGCGGAGAATCCGCACTTCCATGGGGGTGCCGGTCCCGGGAACCAGCCGCGCGCGCGCCGAGTCGATCGGGAGCACGAGATTGCCGGTCGGCGTGGCAACGTGGTAGGTGGCTTCGCTCCAACAGAGCGTGCGAAGGTCGTCCCAGCGCCCGGCCTCGATGCCGCGGGCATACGCGACCAGGAGGCGCTGAATCGCCTCGTCATCGCGGCGAGTGCCGGTGGGGGTGCGGTCTTCCACGACGCACGCGGCGGCCAGGAGTGCCCCGGCACCGACCGCGGTGAGGATGCGGATCATGACGATTTCGCCCGCGGATCAGCCGCGGCCGTCGAGCGCCTTGCGGACCGCGCGGAGCATCTCCTCGGGGGTGTACGGCTTGGGCACGAGACCGCTGAACAGCGCCAGATCGCCCTGCCCCAGCCGACCCGCGTCGTAGCCGGTGGACAGGAGCACGGGAAGGTGGGGCCAGCGCCGGTGGATGACGCCGATGAGGTCCCGCGCGTCCATGTTCGGCATGACCATGTCGGTGACGACCACGTCGATGGCCTGCTCCTGCCGTTCGAGGCAGGCGACGGCGTCGCGGCCGTCTTCCGCGGTGAGCACCCGGTATCCGAACCGGCCGAGCATGCGGCGGCCGGCCCGCCGAATGGAGGGCTCATCGTCCACCAGCAACACGGTTTCCGCCCCGCGCAGGTCGGCTCGGTCGGCTCGGTCGGCTCTGGGCATGGAGTCTGGTGCGGTTGCCGCAAGGTAGCACCGCACCCGTAGGGTGGGCTACAGCCGCCGGATCTGCTCGACGAGGTCGGCGGTGCCGCGTTTCGTCCCCGGTGTCTCTTCCACGAACGACCACCGGACCGCGCCGGACTTGTCGAGCAGGAAATAGGCGCGGGCGGAGAAAAAGCTGTCCAGCAAGACGCCGTACTTGCGGCTGACCTCGCGCTTGAAGTCGCTCAGGAGATCCACTCCCAGCCGCTCCTTGCTCTTGAATTCCTTGAGCGTCGGGATGGAGTCCACGCTGATCGGCAGCACCTCGGTGGATGCGTTGCCGTACTGCGCGTAATCCTCGCTGAATTCGCACATCTCGCTGGTGCACACGCTCGTGAACGCGAGCGGGAAGAACGCGAGCAGCACGTTCCTGCCCCGGAGCGACGACAGCGTCATGTCGCGCCCCGCGGTGGACGGCAGCGTGAAATCGGGCGCCGCGGCGCCGATCGCCGGAGTCTGGGCCATGGGCTCGCGCCCCTACCGGCGCGCCTGGTCGTACCGCTTCCCGACCTCGGTCCAGTTCACCACGCTCCACCAGGCGGCGACGTAATCCGGGCGCCGGTTCTGGTACTTGAGATAGTAGGCGTGCTCCCACACGTCGCAGCCCAGAATCGGCGTCTTCCCGTCCATGAGCGGGGAGTCCTGGTTCGGCGTGCTCTCGATGGCGACGGTGCCCTTGCCGTCCAAGGTCAGCCAGCCCCAGCCGCTGCCGAAGCGGCCGACGCATGCCTTGCCGAACTGCTCCTTGAACTGCGCGAGCCCGGCGAACGTGCGGTTGATCGCGTCGGCAAGCGTGCCGGTAGGCTCCTTCGCGCCGCCGGGCCGCATGAGCTCCCAGAACAGCGTGTGGTTCACGTGGCCGCCGCCGTTGTTGCGCACCGCGGTGCGAATGCCCTCGGGCACCGACTTCAGGTCGCCGACGATCTGCTCGACCGTCTTCGCCTGGAGATCGGCGTGGCCCTCGAGCGCGGCGTTCAGGTTGTTGACGTAGGCGGCGTGGTGTTTGTCGTGATGGATCCGCATCGTCTGCTCGTCGATATGCGGCTCCAGCGCGTTGTAGTCGTACGGCAGGGGGGGAAGGGCGAATGCCATGGGGGTCCTCGTTGCGCGCAGTTCACCGACCAGTTCGGTCCCAGTTGTCAGACGGGCAATATGCCCGTGATCCGTGGCGCCGGTCAACGCGCGACGGCAGGTTCACACGGAGTCGCCGAGAACGCGGAGAAAAAACGCCGTCCGCGGCAAATCGCTACACCTGGACTCTGGATGTGGGCGTATACTGGTTCGGGATACTTGACACCACATGGGCTTATATCCGCATACCACCAACGCGATCTCGAACGCGGTCATCGGTTGAAATCTCCGCGCCCTCCGCGCCTCCGTGTGAATTCACCGACTAGCGCGCCGAGTTCCGAATGAGCTGCGCGTAGAACCGGACCGCCTGCGCGTGCTCGCCGATGCCGACCCGCTCGTCCGTGCCGTGGGCTCGCGGCGGGCTGCCCGCGGTCTCCAGCCCCGGCGCGAAGCGGAGCACGGTGGGCGTGAGACCTACGTAGTGACGGGCGTCGGTCGCGCCGATCACCAGGTACGGCGCCACCACCGTGCCGGGGTACACCTGCCGGATCGCCGTGGCCACCGCGCGGTACCCGGCGGACTCGGGCGAAGAGACCGGGGAGGGCTCGCTGGCACCGGGCAGCACCCGCACCCGCACCGCCGAATCGCGCACCATGCCCTGCACCCGTGCTGCCACCGCCGCCGCCGAGTCCCCGGGGAGCGTGCGGAAGTTCACCACGGCGCGCGCCTCCGCCGGCAGCACGTTGGCCTTGGTGCCTCCGGAGACCATCGTCACGGCGGTGGTGGTACGCACCGCGGCGGCGCTCCGCCGGTCGCGAGTGAACTGCGCCAGCACCGGCCGCTCCAGGAGCCACAGATTGGCGAACGCCAGCCGCAGCGGGAGCGACATCTCCGGTCCGGCATGCTCCAGCAGGGCGCCGGTCGCCCCGGCGATCCGGGCCGGGAACGGCTGCGCCTCGAGCCGGCTCACCGCCCGCGCGAGCCGTCCGATCGCGGTATGCGCCGGCGGCGTGGCCGAGTGGCCGCCGGGGTCCGTCGCCACCAGTTCGACGTTCACATACCCCTTTTCGGCGATGCCCACGACGGCTACCGGCGCCTCCACCCCCGGCACGAGTCCCTGGGTGATCGTCCCACCCTCGTCCAGCACCCATGCCACCCGTGCGCCGCGCTCCGCCAGCCGCGCGGCCAGACGCACCGCGCCGCGTTCGCCCGCGAGCTCCTCGTCATGGCCGAACGCGAGGTGAATCGTGCGCGCAGGCCGGAACCCCTCGGCCAGCAGTGCTTCGACCGCCTCGAGAATGGCGAGCACGCTGGCCTTGTCGTCGAGCGCGCCGCGCCCCCACACGAAGCCGTCGGCGATCACCCCTGCGAACGGCGGGTGCGTCCAGCGCCCGCCGCTGCCCGAATCGACCGGGACGACATCCAGATGTCCGGTGAGCAGAATCGCGGGCGTCGCCGTGTCGACGCCGCCCCAGGTGAACAGGAGGCTGCCGCCCACTGCTTCGCACCGGAGTGCCGCGTGCGCCCGCGGAAAAGCGCTCGCGAGCTGCCGGTGGAGCGCGGCGAACACGCTGTCGGGCGCGGGACCTTCCTCCCGCGACACCGTCGGTATCCGGATGGCGTCGGCGAGCCGTCGCGCCGCCGCCGCCGTGTCGAACGCGACGGACTGCGCGGCCGGAGCGTCCACCTGGCGGCTCCGCATGCCGACCGTGCGCGCCACCAGCACGGCGGCCAGCGCTGCGAGCGCGAGCGCCCCCACCTGGAGCGCGCGCCTCACCGGCGGGATCGCGCGCGGCGGAGCACCTGCCCCGGCCGGGCACCCGTCGCACGACCGTCGCGATACACCTCGACGCCGTTGGTCCAGACCCGCACGATCCCCGCGGCAGGGGCCATCGGGTTCTCGGGTGTCGAGCGGTCCAGCACCGTCTTCGGATCGAAGAGCACGAGATCCGCGCGCATGCCGGGCGCGATGGCGCCGCGGTCGCGGATGCCCATGTGCGCCGCCGAGAGCGATGTCATCTTGCGAACGGCCTCCTCCAGCGACAGCAACCGGCGCTCGCGCACGAAACGGCCGAGCACGCGGGGGAACGCGCCCCAGCCCCGAGGATGCCCCCCGCCGCTCGCCCCGTCGCTGCACACGTTCGCGTGCGGCCACGCCAGGATCGCCGCGACGTCGTCCTCCGCCATGCTCGTCGCGACGATTCCGATGCCGTCGCCTCCGGCGCGTTCGGCGGAGTCGCCGCGCTGGGTGAGCCGGAGCAACGTCAGCACCGGCGCCTCGCCGCGCTCACGCGCGATCTGGGCGATGGTGCGGCCGACGATCGCGGGGTCCGCCGCGTCGGTGATGCGGATGCCGTCGGCGGCGGCCACCTCGCGGAGCACCAGCTCCGCCTCGACCGAATCGCTGAAGTTCCGCTCCGGAAACAGCACCGTGATGGTGGACTGCCAATACGTGTACGGGTAGACGTCGAGCGTCACGTCCACCCCGATCTTGCGCGCGCTGTCCAGTCTCGCGAGCAGCTTGGGGGCACCACCCCACAAGCTCCGCATCGCGAGCTTCGCGTGCGAGAGCTGGACCCGGAGCCTGCCCTCGCGACCGATCGTGATCAGCTCGCTCATCGCCGAGTAGAAGCGGCGGTCCTCGCTCCGGACGTGGCTGATGTATCGCCCGCCCGCGGCGGCCGCGATTTTCGCCAGCGCCAGGACTTCCTCCGGCGCGGAGTAGATCCCCGGGTCGTACTCGAGCCCGGTGGACAGACCCAGCGCGCCCGCAGCCAGCTCGCCCTTGAGCAGCGTACCCATGGAGCGCACTTCGGCGTCGGTGGCCGCCCGGCGGAAATCGTCGCCCAGCACCCGCCGGCGGATGGTGCCGTGTCCAGCGTACGCCGCCACGTTCACTGCGCCGGGCCGGCCGTCCAGGCGCTCGAAGAATCCGGCGAGCGGGTGCGGATGGTCGCCGTCCTGGCCCACCACGATCGTTGTGATGCCCTGGCTCACCGCCGGCAACACTTCGGGACGCGCGAGCAGGCTGTCGTCGTAATGCGCGTGTGTGTCGATGAACCCCGGCGCCAAAGTGAGGCCGCGGGCGTCCACCACGCGATCGCCGGGCGCGCGCGCGAGCGCGCCGACCGCGAGGATCCTGCCGTCCACGATGCGGACGCTGGCACGTCGTCCCGGCGCACCGGTGCCGTCCACGACCACCGCGTTGACGACGAGCGTGGTTTCCGGCGGCGCCGCGGTGAAGGCGAGGACTGAGAGGAGAGCGAGCGTAGTCATAGATCGTTGAGTGGGGAGGCGGCGCGGAGCCCGTAGGCGAGTCCCGCCGCCGCGAGCACCGTGAGCACGACCTCGGCCTGGAGTCCCGCCGCGAACGCGAGGCCTGCTCCCGCGGCCGACGCCGCGAAGCCGACACGGCGGACGCCATCGAACGCGACGCGCGGCGCGCCACCGGCCGGCTGGGGGAGCTTGAACACGAACGCCGCACCGAGAAGCAGGCCGGCGGCCGCCGCCGACTGCGGGCGGAGGCTCGCGAGGGCGCTGAAGCCGAGCGCGACGAAGACCGACGCGAGCCGGCCGTCCGCCGCGGCCTGCCAGAGACCGCCCACTGCCAGCGCCACGAACAGCGGCTGCCAATGCGCCAGCCCTTCCGCGGCGAGGGGCTCCGCCACCCGCAGCCAGAGCGCGGCACCCACCGGCGCGAGCATCACCGGCCGAACCGCGCCGTGCAGCGGCCACAGTCCCATCCACGCCCACGACACGAGTCCGAGCGGGAGCGCCACCAGCCGCACAGCGGCGGGACTGAGGGGTACCTGCTGGAGCGTGGCCGTGCCGAGGCCGACCGGGCCCGCCACGGTGTGCACCAGCCAGTACGCCGGGAGCAGCGCGAGCGTCACGAGCGGCAACACGGGAATGCGACGGGAGCCTCGGCGAAAGGTCAGCTCCGCCCCGATCGAGGCCAGTATCAACCCGGCGACGACGAGCGCGGCGTGGGGAGCGAACAGCACGAGCAGCGCGCCGAGCACCAGCACTCCCACCGCTGCGCGCGGTACCCGCGGCATGCTGCCCAGAGTAGCCGGCGGCAGTCGCGCGAGCGCAGATCGGTCGAGCCACGCCAGCCCCGCTCGGAGCCGGAGCAAGTAGCCGGCGAGCAGAAGTGCCCACCATCCGATCACGACACCCGCCGCCCACGCGAGCACGGGAGGTACTCCGACCGACCCGATCACGGGTGTGGCCCGGATGGCAACGGCCACCGCTCCGGCCAGAATCAGCAGCGCACCCGGCAGCGAGCGCCGGGCGTCGGGGGCCGGAGCCCGGAGTGCGGCCGCGGCAGCGGTCAGCGTCAGGGCGGTACCGGCGACCATAAGCCCAAAGGTGGCAACGAGATAACCAATGGTCCCGACCGGGACCAGGGCCAACGCGGCCGCGCCGAGGAGCCCGGGAACAAGCCCCGCCAGCGCCGAGCGGGCTGCCGCCTTCGGCTGGAGCAGTGATGCACCGAGCACCAGCGGCACGCAGAGTTGCCACCACTCAAGCCTGTGGATCACAATTTGCCTTATGGGGTCCCGGGTGCCCGATCCGGCACCAGCCGTCCGCTCCTCAACGGTATTCCGCAAACCGCCGGGATAACTGCAATGACTGCAACGATCAACGTATCGTCAGCCACGTCTGAGGAGTCGACTCCGGTGCCGGACGGTCGCACCTCCGTGAACGGCACCCGGCGTCGCCGCCTCTGGCGGCCGGCCAGCGAGATCGCCGTCGATCTGGGTACCGCCAACACGCTCGTGCTGGTCAAAGGCGAGGGTGTCGTCCTGAACGAGCCGTCCGTCGCTGCGGTGGACCAGGCCACCGGCGACATCCGGGGCATCGGACTCGAGGCGAAGCGGATGCTCGGTCGGACGCCCGACGGCATCGTCGCGGTCCGGCCGATGAAGGATGGGGTGATCGCCAACTTCGACGTCGCGGAGAAGATGCTGCGCCATTTCCTCCGCACCGTGCTGGACCGCCGCATTCTCCGGGTGAAGCCCACCGTCA
>JBOHSN010000109.1:0-11337 GCA_050733215.1 Gemmatimonadales bacterium | reverse complement strand
GCCTTCATACGACGGTGCCGCGGCGGAGCGGCTGGTCCGGCGGCTCGCGAGCGACTCGGCGGGACTGCCGCTGCTCGCGGTCGAGCTGCTCTACGCCGTCGCGCAGGGCCTCGACCTCGGCACCGTCGAGGGGGCGTGGCCCGAGCCGCTTCGCACGCTGAGCGAGACGCTGCCGGGCGACCTGCCCGACGCGGTGCGGGCGGCGGTGCGCGTGGGCTTCCGGCGTCTATCGCCAGAGGCGCAGCGGGTGCTCGCGGCGGCCGCGGTGCTGGGCGATCGCGTCGCCCCTGCTCCGCTCGCCCGGGCCACGGAGCTGGCGCTGCCGGCCGTTCACGCGGCGCTCGACGAGCTGGAGTGGACCCGCTGGCTCAACGTCGATCCCAGAGGCTACGCGTTTGTCGCGCAGATCGTGCGCGAGGTGGTAGCGGCGGACATGACGACGGCGGGACAGCGACAACGGATGCGTGACCGCGCCAGGGACGGGACCGGTGACTAGGCGGTATCTGAGCGGCCATCGCCGTGCCGCGCTCGCGGCGGGCTGAGAGCTCCTCCGGGGGCGCTGCGGAGCGCGATCGCCGGAACCCAGGGGCGGCGCGGGGGACGCCGCTGGGGGTGCGCCGCGAGGCGACTGTGTGCTTGTCGATGAGCGGCGCACCCCCCGGCGTTCCCGTAAGCGCCGCCCGGTTTCCGGACGCACGCTCCAACCAACGCGCCCCTCCGGAGCCCCCAGCCCGCCAACTCGCGCGGGCGATGGCGGCTCAGATACCCGCCTAGAGCACCGAGCTCGGGTCACGGTCGATGATCACGCGCACCTCGCCGCCCCGCGGCAGCCGCCGGGCCGCGTACCGGAGCAGCCGCCCCAGCGCCGGTGCGTCGCCGCGCAGCATCACGTGCCAGCGCCAGCGATCCTTGATTCGGGCGAGCGCGCAGGGCGCCGGCCCGAGCACCTCGAGCGCGAGCGCGTGCCGCGCGAGCAGCGCCTGACACCAGTCCGCCAGCTCGGCCGCGCGGCGGCCAACCGCCTGCTCGTCGAGGCCCGATGCGACGAGGTTGGCCAGCGCCACCGTCGGCGGATAGGCCGGCCACTGGCGCGTACGCAACTCGTCGGCGAGGAAGCCCTCGGTATCGTGCGCCGCCGCGTGCACCAGCGCGGGATGCCGGGGATTCCGTGTCTGCACCAGCACCCGCCCGCCGCGCGGGCCCCGACCCGCTCGCCCTGCGACCTGCGCGAGGAGCTGGAACGTCCGCTCGGCCGAGCGGAAGTCGGGCAGATAGAGCCCGGTGTCGGCATCGATCACGCCCACCAGCGTCACGTTCGGGAAGTCGAGCCCCTTCGCGATCATCTGGGTCCCGACCAGCACATCCACCTCGCCCCGCTCCACCGCGCCGAGGATCCGCTGGTGCGACCACTTCGTGCTGGTGGAGTCGAGGTCCATGCGCGCGATGCGCGCGCGGGGATAGCGCTCCGCGAGCACCCGCTCCACCTGCTGGGTTCCGACGCCGCGGGTCTGCTGCAGCGGATTGGCGCACGCCGGGCAGGCGAGCGGCACCGGTTCGGCGTGGCCGCAGTAGTGGCAGCGGAGCGCCGCGGGGCCCTGGTGCACCGTGAGCGACACCGAGCACCGCGGGCAGTGGCGCACCTCGCCGCAGTCGCCGCACTGGAGGAATGACGCCCACCCCCGGCGGTTGAGGAGCAGAATCGCCTGCTCTCCGCGCTCCAGCGCGCCGGCGATGCCCTCGTCGAGCTGCTCGGACCAGGGCACGGGCACGGTCTCGGGCACTTTGGGGGCCACACGAAGATCCACCAGCTCGACGGGTGGCAGCGGGCGCATGCCCACGCGCACCGGCAGCCGCACGAGGTCGAGCCGCGTGCCGGCGAGCGACATTGCCTCGAGCGACGGCGTGGCACTCCCGAGCACGAGCCGCGCCCCCTCGATCCGCGCCCGCACCGCCGCCACGTCACGCGCGTGGTACCGGGGAGACTCGTTGTTCTTGTAGCTGGCCTCGTGCTCCTCGTCCACGACGATGATGCCGAGGTCGGCGACCGGCGCGAACGCGGCGGAGCGCGCCCCGACCGCCACGCGACGCACGCCACGCCGGAGGAGCCGCCAGGCGTCGGCGCGCTCGCCGTCGGAGAGGCCGCTGTGCAACACGGCCACCTGATCGCCGAACGCGCCGCGGAGTCGGCTCACCGTCTGCGGCGTGAGGCCGATCTCGGGAACCAGCACGATGGCGCCGCGGCCGGCGGCGAGCGCACGGCGCACCGCTTCCAGGTAGACGAACGTCTTGCCGCTTCCGGTCACGCCGAACAGCAACGCGCCACGGCCGGGCGGCAGCGCTTCGATCGCGGCGAGCGCGGCCTCCTGGTCGGGGGTTGCCTGGGTGGGTGGGGCGGCGGCCGGGGTGCCGGCGAACGGATCGCGGAAACGCTCGGCGAGCTCCACCCGGGCGAGTCCGCTGCGAACGAGCGCGCGCACCAGCGCGTCGCCGAACCCGAGCTGCTCCACCACGTGCCGCACGGGTGCCCGGCCGCCGAGCGACTCGACGGTCTCGTACAGCTCGCGCTGCCGTCGCCGCCGCTGGAACAATCGCTCGCGCTCCAGCAACGAGGGCGATTCCGCCGCCAGCGCGAGGATCCGTTCCGTCGCGCGCTCGGCATCGGTGCGGGCGGCGCCCCACATGGCGGCGGGCAGGGTGGCACGCAACGCGATCCCGATCGGCGCGCCGTAGTATTCGGCTACCCAGCGCGCGGTGCGGAGGATCGGCGCGGTGATCGCCGGCTCGTCGTCGGGCGCCTCGAGCACGTCACGTGGAGTGGCGGCCGGCGCCGCGACCCCGATCGAGAGCACGATCCCCACGACCCGGCGCGCACGCACGGGAACGACGACCCGGGCGCCGGGCACTACCCGGGCGGCAAGGGCCTCGGGAATGCGATAGGTGTAGGCGGCGTGGAGCGGGAGCGGAAGGGCGACCTGGGCGTAACCGGCGCTCATCGCCGGCGGACGCCGAGCCCCGGACCGGTGGGCAACGTCACCCGGCCGCCGTCGATCGTGGCGCCGGTGAACGGATCGTTCGACAGGAGCGCGGCGCCGTCGAGGTCCACCAGGTCCACCAATGGAGTGAAATGCGCCGCCGCGGTGATGCCCAGGGACGATTCGATCATGCAGCCGACCATCACCATCAGGCCGTGCGCGCGGGCCACCGCGATCATGCGAAGCGCCTCACGCAGGCTGCCGCACTTGGCCAGCTTGATGTTGATCCCATCCACCGCGCCGGCCAGCCGCGGGATGTCGGCGGCCACCAGACAACTCTCGTCCGCGATGACGGGAATGGTGGAGGCGCGGGTGACGGCGGCCAGCCCCTCGAGATCGTGCGGGGGCAGCGGCTGCTCGAGCACCGTCACCCCGAATTCCTGGAGCACCGGCAGCATGGCGATGGCGCGCTTCCGGGTCCATCCGGCATTCGCGTCCACCCGGAGCTCCTTCTCGGTCACCGAGCGGATCGCGCGGAGAATCTCGCTGTCGCGGTGGGTGCCGAGCTTCACCTTGAGGATGGGATACTGCCCGGCCTCGACCACCTTCGCCCGCATCTTGTCGAGGCTGTCGAGGCCGATGGTGAACGTGGACGCGGGCGCCGTCGCGGGACTGAGGCCCCACAGCTTCCACAGCGGCACGCCGAGCCGCTGGCCCACGAGATCGTGCAGCGCGGTCGAGAGCGCGGCCCGCGCGGACGGGTTGTCGCCGAGCGCGGCGTCCAGCGCCCGCTCGGCGGACTCGAGATCGGCGGGGTCGTCGGGCAGGTGTGGCACGTACGTGGCGAGCGCGGCCAGCACGGTCTCCGGGGTCTCGCCGTAGTAGGTCGTCGCGGCGGCCTCGCCCCAGCCTTCCACGCCGTCCGGGTCACGAAGCCGCACCCAGATGGTCCGGTGCTGCGCCTGCCCGCCGCGCGCAATGAGAAACGGATGCCGGGTCAGGAGGTCCAGCGGCTCGGCTTCGAGATGAAGCGACATCAGTCGAGCTCCTTCACGTGGGCCAGCACGCCCGCGGCGAGCCGCTCCGGGATGTACCCACCCTCCATCAGTCCCACAATCGGCGCGTCGGGAAGACGCTCGCGCAGGCGGCGTGTGAGATCGGCGTAGTGGGGCGGCTCGAGGGTGAACCCGCCGAGCGGATCACCGGTCATCGCATCGAAGCCCGCGGACACGAACAGCAGGGCCGGCCGCCATCCCGACGTCGCGGCCATGATGGCGGCCCAGAGGTCGTCCACGTAGAGCGATGCCGGCTTGCCCGGCCCGCGCGGCACGTTGAACACGTTGCCCACCCCGCGCTCGTCGGCCCCGCCGGTGCCCGGATACCAGGGCCATTGATGCAGCGACACGTAGCGGATGGTGGCGTCCGCTTCCACCAGCGCCTGCGTGCCGTTCCCGTGGTGCACGTCCCAGTCGATGATGAGAATCTGCTCGCGTCCGAGCCGCTGCGCGTACCGCGCCGCGATCACCGCGTTCGCGAGCAGGCAGAAGCCCATTCCCTTGGAGGCCAGCGCGTGATGGCCCGGGGGGCGTACCGCGGCGAACGCGTGTCCCCGTCCCGCGTGGGCATGGTCCACGCCGGCCAGCACCGCGCCCGCGGCCCCAAGCGCGGCGGACCAGCTCGCCGCGTTCATCAGTGTGTCCAGAAAGAGCGTGCCGCCGCCTCGCGCGCTCATCTCCTCCAGCAGACGGAGGTATCGCTCGGGGTGCACCGCCAGCAGCGCCGGTTCGGGGGCCGGCGCCGCGTCCACGACGCGCACCGCGGGGTCGGCGCGAAGCCGCTCGAGCACCACGCGCAGACGGGCCGGGGCCTCCGGATGACCGGAGCCCGGATCGTGGCGCATGCAGTCGGGATGAGTGAAGACGGTGACGGGCACGGGCGGGCCGGCGCGGCTCAGGGCCCCCGCAGCAGAGCGCGCATGGCCTCGGTTTCCTCCCGCAGCACCCGGCGCGCGGCCGCGATCTCGTCGAGCTGCCGCCGGTACCAGCGCCAGTAGAGCAGCACCAGCCCCGACGAGGCGAACAGCGCGCACCCGATCACGGTCAGCGGCGGCTGGTGGATCCACCAACCCACGACCGCCAGCGCCGCGCCGTCGAATCCGAGAAACGCGGAGGCAAGCAGCGTCATGGTGCGGGAGCCCCCGGACGAGAGCGGAAACATGCTCAGCGCACCGGCCGGCGGCGCCGGGAGAGCACGATCAGCGGCGCGTTGGGAACGATGCCCTCCTCAGCGAGCGTGCGTGCCTCGTCCTGCACTTCGGCGCCGCGGTGCTTGACGAGATAGCCGTCGGGGTCGCGCACGACCCGGGCGCGCTCCAGCGCGAGCCGTTTCACGTCGCCTACCGAGGCCGTGCCCGGAACCTCGAGCTTGATCTCGTCCCACACGTCGTGGACCATCACGCGCAACGGCAGGAGGTCGCTCAAGCGGAGACGCCGGCCGGCGCGGGCAGGGTGGAGAGGAAGCGGCTCACCGGCTGATCGAACAGCAGCGTCGAGGCGCGCACCCGGGTGAACCCATCGGCCTGGCCCACGGCGATGGCGATCTCCTCCCCGCCCTGCCCCCGAAGCACGAGCCAGGTGGGACCTTCCTTTTCGGGATAGGCGGCCCAGAGCGGCACCCGTTCCGCGAAAAATTGCTTGGCACGGGCGAGCACTTCGGAGCCGGGAAGCGTGGTGACGGCGTGCTGGATCATGGCGACGACCGAGAGAGTCGTCGCAATATCATCAACCCGGTGCGGCGGCGGGAGCCCGGGCGACCGCGACGACGCCCTGGAAGACGGTGGCGGGGCGGAACAGGTCGGTCAGCCGTGGCTTCCGCCGGAGCACCAGGACGAGTTCGCCGGGCGGCGGTTCTTCCACTCCTTCGATCGTCAGGAGCGCCGGCAGCGTGAGCGCGGGGGGCGAACCGCCCGCGTACCGAACGCCATGCCAGTCCAGCTCCAGCGTCTCCGGCGCCGCCCGGACCACCTGGTCCAGGAAGTAGTCGCCGTCCACCTCGTACACCCCGGCTGCCGGCGAGTCACCGGCGAGGAAGAACAGCGGATCGAACGGCTCCCCTTCCTGTCGCGCGAAGTTCGCCTCGACCGCATCGTCGTACGCCTCGAGCGCCGGCGTGCGGGCACGCCACTCGACGTGGTGGCGCAGCTCATGAGTGAGGGTCTCCCACGCTTCCTCGCGCCAGTCGAAATCGGGGTCGAGCCGGGAGAGCGCCTGGAAGGAACCGTGATACAACACGATGCGGCTCTGCACCGCGTCGGTGCGCCCGCCGTCGGGCGCCGGGAGCGGGATGCACTCGCCGAGCGTGTAGATCTCGGCGCGGGTGGGATGCGGCACGCTCCCGGGCAGGGTCGCGACCTCCACCACACCCTCGAGGAAGTGGGCCGGCAGCTCGGCCGACATCCGGTGGACCATGGCTTCGAAGTCGGAGAGACGCATGCCGGCGAAAGGTGAGCGGTGAGCGGTGAGCGGTGAGCGGTGAGCGGTGAGCGGTGAGCGGTGAACCGGGAAAATGCTCCTACCCGGGTGCAGAGGTACCGTCTGCAGCCCCCGCCGCTTCGATCATCCAGCGTGCGCGATCATACCTCACTCATTGCGTGGCAGCTCGCTCGAACCGTCACCCGAGCCTCGCTGGCAGCGGGCCGCTCCCACTGGAAGCCGTGGGCAGCGGCCATCTTCTGGCAGCTTCAGCGCGCTTCGCTGTCCGTCCAGCTCAACATCGCGGAAGGCTACGCCCGCCGAAGCAGGAGAGCCTTCCTATATCAGCTGAACGTAGCTTATGGCTCTGCGGTCGAACGGGCGAACTCCTGCAACTGTGCCAGGACGAGCAACTGTTTCCAAGCGACGTGCTTGACCCGGCGTTGACCAACTGCTGTAGGTGCCAGCGGTTACTCCTCGGGCTGATACGGCGGCTGACCAAGGAGTAGTCCCGCTCACCGCTTACCGCTCACCGCTTACCCTCTCGTCGACATAGCCGGCTACAGCGTCCAGGTGGACCCGGTCTTGTGTCATGCTGTCCCGCTGGCGGACCGTGACCGTTCCGTCCGCCACCGTGTCGCCGTCCACCGTCACGCAGAACGGCGTCCCCGCCTCGTCCATGCGGCGGTAGCGCCGCCCGATCGCGCCGCTGTCGTCGTAGAACGTCGGGAACCGGCGCTTGAGGTCGTGGTACAGGCGGTCAGCGACCTCCGGCATGCCGTCCTTCTTCACCAGGGGCAGCACGGCGGCCTTGATCGGCGCCACGGCGGGATGGAAGCCGAGCACGACGCGCGTCTCGCCCTCCACCTGCTCCTCCCGGTACGCGTCCACCATGACCGTAAGCGTCACCCGGTCGGCGCCCGCAGACGTCTCCACAATGTAGGGGAGGTACCGCGCGTTCGCGGCCTGGTCGAAGTACTCCAGCTTCTTGCCCGAGTACTGCTGGTGGCGGCCGAGATCGAAATCGGTCCGGTTGTGAATGCCTTCGATCTCCTGCCAGCCGAACGGGAACTCGTACTGAATGTCGAACGCGGCCTTGGCGTAATGCGCGAGCTCGCCGGGACCGTGCTGACTGAAGCGGAGCCGTGCGGGCGTGAGTCCCAGCGCGTGATGCCACTCCAGGCGCCAGGCGCGCCACCGCTCGAACCACTCCTCGTCGGTGCCCGGCTTCACGAAGAACTGCATCTCCATCTGCTCGAACTCGCGGGTCCGGAAGATGAAGTTGCCCGGCGTGATCTCGTTCCGGAACGCCTTGCCGATCTGCGCGATGCCGAAGGGGATCTTCTGGCGCGACGAGTTGAGGACGTTCAGGTAGTTGACGTAGATCCCCTGCGCGGTCTCCGGGCGGAGATACACGACCGCCGCCTGTTCTTCCACCGGCCCCATGAACGTCTTGAACATGAGGTTGAAGAGCCGCGGCTCGGTGAGCGTGCCCCGGGCGCCGCAGACCGGGCACTGGGCATCGGGCTGGCCCGGGGTTCCCTTGATGCGTGGATCGTCCGCCCGGAAGCGGTTCTTGCACTGCTTGCAGTCCACCAGCGGATCGGTGAACCCGGCCACGTGGCCCGACGCCTCCCACACGGTGGGATGCATGAGAATGGCCGCGTCGAGGCCCTCGATGTCGTCGCGGGCGTGCACCATCGCGCGCCACCAGCGGTCCTTGACGTTCTTCTTGAGCTCGACGCCGAGCGGACCGTAGTCCCAGACGGCGCCGAGACCGCCGTAGATCTCGGACGACTGGAAGATGAATCCGCGCCGCTTCGCGAGCGACACGAGCTTGTCCATCAGGGCGAGGTCGGCCATGGCGTCCGGGGCAGAGTGGTCGAAACGAGGGGCGGAATATAGGCGGCCCGGTGGCGGGCAGGCAGGCGGCCGGGGCGATGCGGGGGATCTTGCGGGCCGTCACATCGCGGGTAGCTTTGTGATGTGCAAAACTCAGCTCCCAGCCGCCGACGCTACCCCCGCGCCCGCTCCGACCTCCGCTTTCAGTCGGTCGGCGGTATCCTGGCCGTCGCCCGCGCTGACCAGGCCTCCCGACCGGTCGAGTTCGCGGATGCCTTGGTCCTGACGTATTGCGACGGTCGGCACGATGCGGGGGCCATTGCGGTCGCGGTTGCGGGCAGCCTGGCTCCCGGCCGAACGACCGATCTCCTGCAGGAGGATGTCCGCCGCATTCTCGACCGCCTCTATCAGGAAGGCTATCTCCACTGACGCGTGAAGCGGCTCACGCAAAATGCAGCGGGTTGATGGGTTACGGGAACCACGCCAAGTAGCTCGGCGAGTTCGCTCGGGTGGTGATCGAGGCCGCGTGACGATCAGGCGGGCCGGCTCCGCCGGTGCTCGTCGGCGGCCGCGACCGTTCGCCGCCGCTCCAGCACGTCCCGCACGATCAGCTCGCCGTGCCCTCGCGAATTCTCGATGAAGAGGCGGTTGGCGTCGTTGCCGCTCGCGATGACGCCGGCGAGGTAGCACCCGGGCACCGGTGTGGCCATGGTGCGCTCGTCGTGGGCGGGGATGCCGCTGTCCGGATCGACCGCGACACCCAGGTGCCTCAGGATCCGGGTGTCCGCGTGGTATCCGGTCATGGCGAGCACGGCGTCGGCGGGGAGCCGGTCGGAGTCGGTCCGCCCATCGGTAGTGATCTCGACATCCGTCGGCGTGATGGCGCGGACCCGCGAGCGCCAGCGCACGGCGATGCTGCCTTCCTTGATGCGGTTCGTGATGTCGGGCAGTACCCACGGCTTCACGCTCCGATCGAGCGACTCGCCGAAGTGCACCATCGTGACCTCCGCTCCCGCCCGCCAGCACTCCAGCGCCGCGTCCACCGAGCTGTTCCCCGCGCCGATGACGATCGTCTTGCGCCGCCAGTAACGGTGCCCCTCGGTGAAGTAGTGCTCGACGTGGGGGAGATCTTCACCCGGGATGTTGAGCCGGTTCGGGTTGTCAAAGTACCCGGTGGCGAAAACGAGCGCCTCCGTCACGTACGCGGTCTCGTCGTGGGGGCGTCGGACCTGGACGTGGAACCGGCCGCCGGCAAGCCGGGTGACGGCGGTGACGTCCTCCGCGGGCCGGATATCCAGCCGGTAGTGCTCCGCGACGCGACGATAGTAGATCAGTCCGTCGCGCCGGGTGGGTTTCTCGTGGCTGGAGACGAACGGGACCCCGCCGATCTCGATGCGTTCCGGCGTCGAGAAGAACGTCATGGCGAGCGGATACCGCTCGATGGTGGACACGATGTTCCGCCGCTCCAGCAGGATGCACGGGAGCTCGGCCTGCTTCGCGGCGATGCCGACCGCGAGCCCGCACGGCCCGGCGCCGATGACGAGCAGCGATGTGCGTTCTGGGTTCATGCGTCCGAGTGGGAGTGGGAGTGCGAGTGCGAGTGCGCGTGCACTCACACTTCGATGATCTGATCTCTGCGCGTTCCCACGCTCACGTACCGGATCGGCACCTCCGAGAGCGCTTCCAACCGGTCGAGGTACGCGCGCGCCGGCACCGGGAGGTCGGCGAGCCGCCGCGCCTCCCCGGTGGAGCGGCGCCACCCCGGCAGCCGCTCGTACACCGGCTGCACTCTGCCCAGCACGTCCACCTCCGACGGGAGATCGTCGCGCCGCTCGCCGTCGAGCAGGTACGCCACGCCGACCTGGATCTCCTCGAACGTGTCGAGCACATCGAGCTTCGTGACCGCGAGACCGGTGAGGCCGTTCACCCGTGCCGCGTAGCCCACCACGTTCGCATCGAACCAACCGCACCGCCGGGGGCGCCCGGTCACCGCTCCGAACTCGCCGCCCAGCTCGCGGAGGCGCGCGCCCGCCTCGTCGTGCGCCTCCGTGGGCAACGGCCCGTTCCCCACGCGGGTGGTGTACGCCTTCACGACGCCGAGCACGCCCTGGATCGCCGTGGGGCCGATGCCGGCGCCCACCGCCGCACCGCCGGCGGTGGTGTTCGATGACGTGACGAACGGGTAGGTGCCGTGATCGACGTCGAGCAGCGCCCCCTGCGCGCCCTCGAGCAGCACCCGCCGTCCGTCGTGCAGCGCCCGGTGAACCAGGAGGCCGGTGTCCGCCGTGAGCGGGAGGAGCCGGGGCGCCCAGCGCTCGAGCAGCGCCTCGAGCTCGGCGAGCGAGACGCGGTCCGGGCTCCCCAGCATCTGGAGCAGCCGGTTCGCACGATCCACCCGCTCGGCCAGCAGCGCGCGGGCGCATTCGAGCCGGCGGAGATCGCCGACGCGGAGCCCGCGGCGGCCGTACTTGTCCTCGTACGTGGGCCCGATGCCCCGCCCCGTGGTGCCGATGTTCTGGCTCTTCTCGCTCGCCCTATCGAGCAGCTTGTGCAGCGGCAGCACCAGGTGCGCGCGATCCGAGACGAAGAGGCGCCCGGCCGGGTCCACACCCTTCGGGGCGAGCTGCTCCAGCTCGAGGAAGAGCTGATCCGGATCGAGCACGACGCCGTTGCCGATGACGCAGGTGACCCGCGGGTGCAGGATGCCCGAGGGAATCTGCTGCAGGATGAACTGGGTCTCGCCGGTGACCACGGTGTGCCCGGCGTTGGCGCCGCCCTGATAGCGCACCACCATGTCGGCCCGCTCGGCCAGCACATCCACGAGCTTGCCCTTGCCCTCGTCACCCCACTGCGCACCCACGACCACCACGCAGGCGGTCCGTGCGTCGAACATGTCGCCTCCCGGGGCGAACCCCGAACAACAAAAAAGCCCCGCGGGGGGCTCGCGAATCCTCGGGCAATTGTATGCCCGGCCGGGGCAAAGGTCAATTCAGCGGACGACGGCGCGGCCCACGCGCTCCGCCGCTTCGAGCGCGAGCCCGTCGGGCGTGTCG
>JBOHSN010000108.1:0-11481 GCA_050733215.1 Gemmatimonadales bacterium | reverse complement strand
CCCGGAGCAGGCGCTGGGGTTGGCTCCGGACGCGATCGTGATCTCTCCCGGCCCGGGCACGCCGGCCGAAGCCGGCATCTCCGTGCCCCTCGTCCGCGCCGCCGCGGGGCGGGTGCCGGTCCTCGGCGTCTGCCTGGGGCACCAGGCGATCGGCGAGGCGTTCGGCGGGCGGGTGGTCCGCGCCGACCGTCTGATGCACGGCAAGACCACGGACGTGGCGCATGACGGCCGGGAGCTGTTCGATGGGGTGCCCTCGCCCGTCCGCGTCATGCGCTATCACTCCCTGGTGGTCTCGCCGGTCGGGCTGCCTGACTCGCTCGAGGTGACCGCCTGGTCGTCGGACCGCGCGGCCGGAGAGGAGATCATGGCGCTCCGCCACCGGACGCTTCGGGTCTGGGGCGTGCAGTTCCACCCCGAGTCGATCGGCACCGACCACGGCAAAACGATGCTCCGGAACTTCCTCGCACTGGCCCGTTCAGGAACCCCCCTCCACGTGTCATAACTCTACGTTGCACAAGCGGATAGCGGATAGCGGACAGCGGATAGCGGATAGCGGCATGCATTTTGACTCCGTTGAGGCTGGCTGTTAGTTTCGGTGATGCGCCTCCACTCCATTCGCTCCCCCCGATCCGCATCGCTGCCGTGAAAGGACGTGCCATGCCCAGCGGCACCGACGCGACCAAGTTCATCTTCGTGACCGGCGGCGTCGTCTCCTCGCTCGGCAAGGGGATCGCCGCCGCGTCACTTGGGAGGCTGCTCGTCGAACGGGGCCTGAACGTGACGATGCAGAAGTTCGACCCGTACATCAATGTGGATCCGGGAACCATGTCGCCGTTCCAGCACGGCGAGGTCTTCGTCACCGACGACGGCGCCGAGACCGACCTCGACCTCGGGCACTACGAGCGGTTCATCGATCGATCCCTCACCCAGCAGAACAACGTCACCACCGGCCGCATCTACCAGGCGGTCATCCACAAGGAGCGGCGCGGCGAGTATCTCGGCTCGACGGTGCAGGTCATCCCCCACATCACCGACGAGATCAAGCACGCGATTCGCCGCTCGGCGCCCGGGCACGACGTGGTGATCACCGAGATCGGCGGCACCGTGGGCGACATCGAGTCGCAGCCGTTTCTCGAAGCTATCCGGCAGTTCCGCCAGGAGGTCGGTCGCGACAACGCGATCTTCATCCACCTGACCCTGGTGCCCTACATCGCGGCCGCCGGCGAGCTCAAGACCAAGCCGACCCAACACTCCGTGCGCGATCTGATGCAGATCGGGATCCAGCCCGACATCCTGATCTGTCGGAGCGAACAGCCGCTCGGCGTCGACATCAAGCGCAAGATCGCCTTGTTCTGCAACGTGGACTTCGACTGCGTGGTGGAGAGCCCGGACGTGCACTCGATCTACGAGATCCCGCTTCGCTTCCACGACCAGGGGCTCGACGCCGTGGTCTGCGAGCGACTGCGCCTCACCACCCCGGAGCCCGATCTCGGGCGCTGGCGGGCGATGACGGAGCGGATCCTGCGTCCGGCCAACCGGGTGAAGATCGCGGTCGTGGGCAAGTACACCGACCTGCACGATGCCTACAAGTCGGTCCACGAAGCGCTCATCCACGGCGGCATCGCGCACGACGCCGGCGTCGAGATCCACTGGGTCTCGAGCGATCGCTTCACCAACGCCGAGTCGGCGGGTGAGATTCTCGGCGGCTACGACGGACTGCTCATTCCGGGCGGCTTCGGCATCCGCGGGGTCGAAGGGATGATCGAGGCGGTGCGCTGGGCGCGGTCGCACGACCTCCCGTTTTTCGGGATCTGTCTCGGTCTCCAGATCGCCATCATCGAGTTCGCCCGCAACGTCTGCCGGCTTCCCAATCCCAACAGCACCGAGTTCGCACCCGACTGCGAGTCCCCCGTCATCGCGCTCATGCCCACGCAGCGGGAGGTGGTCGATCTTGGCGGCACCATGCGGCTCGGCGCGTACGCGGCGAAGCTGCGGCCCGGCAGCCGCGCCGCGCAGGCGTACGGCACCACGGAGATCAGCGAGCGGCACCGCCACCGCTGGGAGGTGAGCAACGCCTACCGCGACGTGCTGGCGGAGTTCGGGCTCCGGCTCTCCGGCGTATCGCCCGACGGCGGGCTGGTCGAGGTGATCGAGTTGCCCGAGCACCCGTGGTTCCTGGGTTGCCAGTTCCACCCCGAGCTCAAGTCCCGCCCCACGCGCCCGCACCCGCTGTTCGTCGGGTTCGTGGGCGCGGCGCTCGAGCGGCGGCGGCGGGCAGGTGCACCCGTCACGGCCGAGGAGCTGGCCGCGGCCCCGCGCTGATGGCGGCGGCCGCGGGCGCGCTCCGGCGCGCCGTAGTGGCCGGGTTGGTGGCGCTCGGCGCCTGTGAGCGCGGCGGCGTCCAGCCCACCGCCACGATGCAGGCGGCCGACTCCGCCGACCAGGTGCTGGAAGGGTTCGTGCATCATGTCACGACCGACGGGGTCCGCAAGAGCCGCATCGAGGCGGACACCGCGTGGTTCTACGAAGCCACGCAGAGCGCGACGCTCCACAACGTCCGGATCACGTTCTACGATACCAAGGGCGCCGAGCGCTCGAAGCTCACCGCGCGCCGCGCGGAGTATCGCTGGCAGGACGGGTCCCTCGACGCCGAAGGGAACGTGGTGCTCACCGCACCCGACGGCGGACGGCTGCAGAGCGAGGTGCTGAAGCTCGACAACAAGGAGAACCGGATCTCGACCGATCGGGCGTTCCGGTTCCAGCGCGGGGTCGAGCGCATCGAGGGTACCAGCCTGCAGTCGGACCCTGAGTTCACCAACGTGGTGACCGACCGGCCCAGGGGCGTGGCGGGGAAGGGCATCCTGCTGCCGGGCCAACAGGACTCGGTGCCCCCGCGCGACTCGACGTGAGACGCCTCGGTCGCGCACTCGCACTCGCACTCGCACTTGCCGGCCGGGCAAGCGGAGCGTCGGCGCAGGATCGGTGCACGCTCCAGATCGACAACGTGGATCGGCAGGGCATCGCCGTCGAGACGCCGCAGGGCACGAACT
Organism: Gemmatimonadales bacterium; assembly: GCA_050733215.1. Taxonomy (GTDB): domain Bacteria; phylum Gemmatimonadota; class Gemmatimonadetes; order Gemmatimonadales; family GWC2-71-9; genus DASQPE01. The sequence continues at coordinate 8,431 of JBOHSN010000108.1, read as the reverse complement.
ACTACGCCGGCGGCAACGTGCGGCTGAGCTGCCGGGGCACGAGGATCCGCATGCGGAGCGACAGCGTCGCGGCGTACGCCGGGAACATCGTGCACTTCATCGGGCGCGTGCACTACGAGGATTCGTCGCTCGTGATGGACGCCGACCGCGGCACGTACTACCGCGCGTCGGAGCAATGGGAAGCCCGCGGCCGGGTGAAAACGCAGAATCTCGGCACCGGTTCCACGCTGGCCGGGCCGTCGCTGGACTACTTCCGCGTGGTGAAGGGCGTCCGCGACACCGCGGAGATGTACGCCATCAGCCGGCCGCGCATCGAGTATGTGACGAAGGATTCCGCGGGGCAGGCCGCCGAGCCGTACGTGATCGTCGCCGACCGCGTGCGCATCCGCGGCGATGACCAGCTCTGGGCGGGCGGCACCGTGACGATCGACCGGAGCGACTTCGCCGCCCGGGGCGACTCGCTCCGACTCGACACCGGCTCCGCCGACGACGGCACGCTCCTCGGGCAGCGCCCGGAGCTGCGCGGGCTCGGCGCGGACACGTTCGACATCACGGGGCGGCGGATCGACTTCAAGCTGGACGATCGCGATCTCACCTATCTGGTCGCGACCGACAGCGCCCGGGCGGTGCAACGTGAGTGGACCCTGGTCGGTGACACCGTCGCGCTCGACGTCAACCAGCGTGAGGTGGAGCTCACCCTCGCGTGGGGAGACAGCCTCCGGGCGCACGCGGTCTCGCCGCGGCGGGAGATCCGCTCCGACTCGCTGGCGCTCGAGAGCCCGGGCGGCGAGCTGAAGGAGGCCCGCGCCTTCGGCAAGGCATGGCTCGGCGGCGAGACCGACTCCGCGAGCGCCGAGCGCGACTGGCTGGCCGGCGACACGGTGGTGGCGCGGTTCGAGCCGCGCGACTCGGCGGGCACGAGCCGCACGGTGCTCACCCGCCTCGAGGCCACCGGCGCGGCCCGCTCGCTCACGATCGAGCCGCAGGAAGCCCGGCCCAAGCAGCCGACGATCAACTACGCGCGCGGCAACGCGATCGTGGTGACGATGAAGCCGGACGGGTCCGAGGAGGTGAACGAGGTGCGGATCCGGGGCCAGGTGGACGGCGTACAGATCGAGCCCGGGGCGGACACGACGTCCGGGGTCTCGGCGCCCGGGGTACGCGCCGAGCCCGCACCACTGCCGCCGTGAGCGCGCGCGCCTGGCTTCCGAAGCTCGAGGGCGCGGATCCCTCGGTGCCGCTCGCGCTGGCCGCCCTGGTGCGCGCGGCGGACCTCGAGGGCCGCGCCGGACTCGACCCGCTGTTGCTCGCGTACCGCGAAGGGTATCTGCGGGTCTACCGGCCGGCGGAGGGTCTGAGCGAGTCGGTGCGCGACCACGTGGCCAGCTCCGTGCTGCCTCGCCTCGCCACCGACGGCTGGATCGAGGATGGCGCGGGTGAAGGGTGGACCCACGTCGCGGCGGCCGGCACCTGGTGGGTGGACGCGCGGCTGGATCGCGAAGGTGTCACCGCCGATCTGCTCGCGCTGGCCGACCGGGCCGCCGGTGCCGGCGCCGCCGATCCGAGCCGCCGGCCCGGCAGCGTGCTCGAAGGGTGCGACCTCGGGAAGAGCTATCGTGGGCGGCGCGTGGTGGATCACGTGTCCATCCGGCTGGAGCAGGGCGAGATCGTCGGGTTGCTGGGGCCGAACGGCGCGGGCAAGACCACTACCTTCTACCTGCTCACCGGGCTCATCCGTCCCGAAGCGGGTCGGGTGATGCTCGACGGGCGCGATCTCACGCGGGCGCCCATGTTCCGGCGCGCAAGGGCCGGCATCGGCTATCTGGCGCAGGAACCCTCGGTCTTCCGCCGAATGACGGTCGAGGAGAACATTCTGGCGATTCTGGAAACGCGCCGGCTTCGTCGCGACGAGCGGCACCGCCAGCTCGAGCGCATGCTCGACGAGCTCGGCATCCGGCACCTGCGGAAGGTGAAGGCGTACGCACTCAGCGGCGGCGAGCGCCGCCGCCTGGAGATCACCCGCGCTCTCGTGACGGAGCCGAGATTCATGCTGCTCGACGAGCCGTTCGCCGGCGTGGACCCGATCGCCGTGCATGACATCCAGACCATCGTCGCCGGACTTCGCCACCGCGGCATCGGCGTCCTGATCACCGATCACAACGTGGAGCAGACCCTGGATATCGTCGATCGCGCCTACATCATGTTCGAGGGGAAGGTGCAGGCGGCCGGGACCGTGCGCGAGCTGGTCTACGACGACCGCGTCGCGCAGCTCTACCTCGGGCCCACTCTGACGTCGCGCCTCCGGGCGCGGCTGGAGCACGCGGCGTGAGCCTTCGCACCGGACTCTCCCAGCAGACCAGCCTGCGCCAGGAGCTGCGGGTCAACCCGCGGCTCTACCAGGCCATGGACATGCTCTACATGCCCATGATGGATCTGCAGCAGCACCTCAAGCAGGAGCTGCTGGTCAACCCGTTCCTCGAGTTGCTGGAGCCCGAGGAGGAGACCACGGAGCAGCCGGAGAAGCCCGCGGAGACGGAGAAGGAGGAGGCCCAGAAGCAGGACGAGATGGACTGGGAGGAGATTCTTCTCAACGGGTTCGACGTCGGCGGCACCCGCGAGCAGTTCGAGGTCCAGGAGTACACCGAGCCGGTCACCGTCGTGACCCGGAACCTCACCGACCATCTGCACGACCAGTTGCAGCTCATGGAGCTGTCCCCGCGCCAGCGGCTCCTGGCGGAGGAGTTCCTCGGCAACCTGTCGGAGGAGGGCTACCTCGCGGCGACGCTGGAGGAGATCCTCGCATCGGTGAACCAGCTGGTCGCGTCGCACCTCGAGGCGCCTGAGGCCGAAGAGCCGGATGCTCAGATGGACCGATGGGCCGACGCACCGACGGAGCCGGCGGCGAGCGCGGTGGCCCAGGGCGGAGCGCCCCCGACCATCGGTCCATCCGACCATCCGGCCACCTCCCCGGACCATCCGTCCACCTACACGATGGCCGAAGCGGAGCAGATGCTCGCGATCCTCCAGCAGCTCGATCCCCCGGGCGTGGGCGCCCGGGACCTCCGCGAGTGTCTCCTGCTCCAGCTGCGCGAGCTGGGCGATGCCGGGTCCCTCACCTATCGCCTCGTGGCGGACGCGTTCGACGACCTCAAGGCGCATCGCTGGAACGATCTCGCCAAGCGCTTCGCGGTGGATCCGGGATCGGTGCAGGCCGCGGCGGACCAGCTCGCCCGCTTCGATCCCAAGCCCGGCCTCAAGTACACGGACCGGAGCGACGGCTACATCATTCCCGACCTCATCGTCGAGAAGATCGGCGACCGTTACCACGTGTTCCTCAACGATACCGGCATGCCGCGGCTCCGGCTCAGCCGCGCGTATCAGGAGGTGGCGCGGGACAAGAAGAAGCTCACCCAGGAGAACCGCGAGTTCATCGCGGCCAAGCTGAACAGCGCCAACTGGATGATCCAGGCCATCGAACAGCGCCGGCAGACGATGCTCAAGGTGATGAACTTCATCGTGGACCGGCAGCGCGACTTCTTCGAGAAGGGCATCGAGTACCTCAAGCCGCTCACGCTGCGGGAGGTGGCCGAAGTCATCAACATGCACGAGAGCACCGTCAGCCGGGTGACCAACGAGAAGTACGTCCAGACCCCGCGCGGGGTGCTCCCGCTCAAGTTCTTCTTCTCCAGCGCACTCTCCACCGCGTCGGGCGAGGACGCGAGCGCGCGGTCGATCCGCGCCAAGCTCGAGAAGATGGTGGGCGAGGAGAATCCGTCGAAGCCGCTCACCGACCAGCAGATCGTGCACCTCTTTCAGGAGCAGGGCATTCAGATCGCCCGCCGCACCGTGGCCAAGTACCGGGACCAGCTCGGGATTCTCCCCGCGAGGATGCGGAAGCGCGTATGACCCTCCCGGCCGGACCCGCGGACGTCGTGGACGTCAGCGTGCTCGTGCCGGCGAAGGACGAGGCGCCGAACCTTCCCGAGTTTGTCGAGCGGTGCGGCGCCGCGCTCGGGCCCGCCGGCTTCCGGTTCGAGGTGGTCGTCGTGGACGACGGCTCCCGCGACGGCACCGACCGCGTGCTGCGCGAGCTCCAGGCCCGCTTCTCCTTCCTCCGCGTCGTCACGCACCGCCGCCAACGCGGTATCGCCGACGCCCTCCGGTCCGCCAGCGATGCGGCGCGGGGCGAGATCTGCGTCTTCTATCCCGCGGATCTCCAGTATCTGCCGGAGGACATTCCCCCGCTGGTCGAGCCGATCCTCGCGGGCCGGGCCGACATCGTGACCGGCACCAAGCAGGGCCGGTACGAGAGGGCGTTCGTCTCCGGAGTCTATAACTGGCTTTGTCGTCGGCTCTTCGGCATCGCGGTGACCGATCTCAACTCGGTCAAGGCCTGGCGCCGCGGCGTGCTGGCGGGCGTGCCGCTTCGGCCCGACTGGCATCGGTACATGGTCGTCATCGCCGCCGCGGACGGGTTCCGGCTCACCTCCCACCCGGTGTCGCTCCATGCCCGCAAGGCGGGCGTCTCCAAGTTCAACTGGCGGCGCATCCCGATCGGCGTCTTCGATCTCCTCTCCGTCTGGTTCCAGCTCCGCTTCGGCCGGAAGCCGATGCTCTTCTTCGGCGTGGCCGGCGCCGTGCTCTTCGCCGCCGGCTTCCTCGTCGGCGTGGTCGCGCTGGTGCTGCGCTTCGGCTACGGCATCGGGTTCCGCCCCTTCCTCAATCTCGTCGAGACCATGGTGATCAGCGGGGTCGCCCTGTTCGGGTTCGGCTTCGTCGGCGAGATGATCGCCGGGATGCGGGAGGAGAACCGCGAGATCGCCCGCACGCTGTCACGGCTCGGGGACGGCCGAGACTAGCCGGTGCGGGTCGTCTTCGTGACCCACAACTATCCGCGCTGGGCCGGCGACCTCTCGGGATCGTTTCTCGCCACCCTGGCGGGCGCGCTCGTCCGCCGCGGCCACGAGGTCCGGGTCATCGCGCCGAGTGACGCGGGCAAGGGCGGGGAGGACGAGCAGGGCGGGGTACGGGTGCAGCGCGTGCGCTATGCCGTGCCCGCCCGCGAGACCCTCGCCTACAGCGGCCGCATGCAGGAGGCTGCCCGCACGCCCGGCGGCCTGGTCGCCCTCGCCGATCTCTGGCGCGCGTTCCGCCGCGCCATCCGCCGGGAGCTTCGCGGGGGTGCCGACGTCGTCCACGCCCACTGGTGGATCCCCGCCGGCCTGGCGCTGCCGCGCGGGGTGCCCTCGGTCCTCACGAGCCACGGCACCGATGCCGCGCTCCTTCGCCGCTCGGCGCTGGCGCGGGCCCTTGCCCGCCCGGCGTTCCGGCGCGCGAGCGTCGTGACCGCCGTCTCGAAGGAGCTCTCCGGCTGGATCCAGAACGCCACCGGCCGCCACATCCCCAAGCAGTATGTGCAGCCGATGCCGGTGGACACGGCGGGGTGGCCCTGGACCGAGGGGGACGGCGGAGCGATCACGATCGCCCGGCTCGTGCCGCAGAAGCGCGTGCATCTCGCCATCGAGGCCATCGCCGCCCTCCGCGACCTCGGGCATCCCATGGGCCTGACCGTCGTGGGCGACGGCCCTGAGCGCTCCGGGCTCGAGTCGCTCGCTGCGCGACGCGGCGTGGGCGACCTCGTGCACTTCGCCGGCACGGTGCCGGCGGAGCAGATCCCCACCGCACTCGCCCGCGCGGAGGTCATGCTCCTGCCGGCGCAGGCCGAGGGGTTCGGGCTCGCGGCCGCGGAGGCGCTCATGGCCGGCGTGCCGGTGATCGGGTGCTGGGACGGCGGCGGACTGCTCGACGTGATCCCCGAGCGCGGCCCCGGCCGGCTGACGCTGCCGTTTGCCGACGCCATCGCCGACGCGGTGCTCGGCATCCTCGCCGATCCGGAGCGGTTCACGATCGCGCGGTCCGCGGGCGAGGTATGGCGCGCGCGGCTTGCTCCCGACCACGTCGCCTCGGTGTGCGAGCGCTGGTACCACGAGGCGCGCGGTGACTAGGGGTTCAACCCGCGCGTGGCGCTCGCTGCAGTGGATCGTCGGCGTCGGTGTGATCGCGCTCGCGGTCCGCGCCCTCGCGCGCAACTGGGCGGACCTCAAGAGCCAGCCGCTCGCGCTCCAACCCCGGCCGCTCTATCTCCTCGCCAGCATCCTGATCACGTGGGCGATGTACGCCGTGCTGATCGCGGCGTGGCGCGCGCTGCTCGAGAGCTGGGGCCAGCGGCTCGACCCCCGGACAGCGGCTCGCATCTGGACGGTTTCGAATCTTGGCAAGTATCTCCCGGGTAAGGTGTGGGCGCTGGCCGGGATGACGGTGCTTTCCCAGCGGGCTGGCGTGGCGCCCTGGGCAGCCGCGGCGTCCGCCGTCGTGCTCCAGGCGGTGAGCATCGGCACCGGCGCGGCCATCGTCGGCCTGGCCGGCGCCGTGGCGCTGGAGGCGGCACATCCGGGCACCCGGGCCGCGCTGCTGGTCCTGGTGCTCGCGAGCGCCGTGGCCGTGGGCCTGGTGCTGTGGCCGCCGGTGGCGCGCCGGCTCCTCGGGCTCGCTGGCGTGGATGCCGCGTCGTCCCGTCCGCCCGCCGCCTCCGCCGTGCTCCTGGGCATCGTGAGCGGCGTGCTCGCCTGGCTCGGGTACGGCGTTGCACTCGTCTGCCTGGCCCGCGGCCTGCTTCCCGGCGTGCGGCTCGACCTCGTCACCGCGACGGGCGCATTCACCGCCTCGTACCTCGCGGGCCTCCTGGCGCTCGTCGCGCCCGGCGGCATCGGCGTGCGCGAGGGCGTGATGATCCTGCTGCTCCAGGCGCCCCTGGGCCTGGCCGCCGCCACCGTCCTCGCCCTCGCCTCCCGCGTGCTGCTCACCCTCGCCGAGCTCGGCGCGGCGGCGCCGTTCCTCGTCTCCTCCGACCGGAGTGCGCGTGTCCCCGACTGATCGCCCCGCGGAGGCCTGGCAGCCCCGCCGTCCGCTCGCTGTAGCCCTCGTCGTCTTTGCGCTCGCGACGCTGACGCTCTGCTGGCCCATGCTCGGCGGCCAGTTCCTCCTGGGCGACGACCAGTTCGTCGCGGGGTACGGGTTCCGCGCATGGAGCGCCGAGTATTTCCGCGAGCACGGCCGCATTCCGCAGTGGAATCCGTACCTGTTCGGCGGCCTGCCGTTCGTGGCCGCGCAACACGGGGACGTGTTCTATCCGACCGCGTGGCTCCGCTGGATCCTGCCGGTGGACACGGCGATGAACCTCGGCTTCGCGGGGCACCTGTTCCTCGCCGGCACGGCGATGTATCTGCTGCTGCGCTGCCTCCGCCTGGCCTGGACCGGCGCGGTGGTGGGTGGGGTGGCCTATCAGCTGACCGGCATCGTGGCGTCGCTCGTGAAGCCCGGGCATGACGGCAAGCTGTTCGTGTCGGCGCTGGCGCCGCTGGCGTTTCTGGCGCTGCTCGGGGCGGTGCGCCATAGGCGCACGTGGGGATACGGGCTGCTGGCGCTCACCGTCGGTCTGTGCATGCTGAGCCCGCACTACCAGATGACCTATTACCTGCTGGTGGCGGCCGGGCTCTGGACGTTGTGGCTCGCGCTGCTCGACCCGGAACGGCCGAGCCGGCGGCCCGTCATCCCGATCGCGCTCGGCCTCGGCGCCGTCATGCTCGGGGTCGCGATCGCCGCGATCCAGGTGATTCCATTCCTCGGGTACATCCCATACTCGCCCCGCGGCGCGGGCGGTCCGAGCGGCGGGTGGGAGTACGCCACGGGGTTCTCGATGCCGCCGGAAGAGCTGCTCACCACCGTGCTGCCGCAGTTCAACGGCGTGCTCGAGGGGTACTGGGGCCGCAACTTCTTCAAGCTGCACACGGAGTATCTCGGGGCCGGCGTGGTGCTGCTCGCCGCGCTGGGGTGGGGGGATCGCGCCCGGCGGCCGCTGCTGGTCGCGACCGGCGTGATCGCCGGCCTCTTCCTCCTGATCTCCTTCGGCGGGCACACGCCGTTCTACCGCGTGTGGTACGAGATCATGCCCATGATGAAGAAGGTGCGCGCGCCGGGGATGGCGTTCTTCCTCGTCGCGCTGTTCGTGGCGGTATGGGCGGGCATCGGCGCCGACCGGCTCGCGCGCGGCGACGTCGGCCGACGCGCCCTCGGCCTGGGAATCGGCGTGCTCGGCGCCCTGGCGCTGCTGGGCGTGGCGGGTGGCCTCCAGCCAGTCGCCACGCTGCTCGCCGCGCCGGAGCAGGCGGAGCGGGTGGTGGCCAACGCGGACGCGCTCCGGAGCGGGGCGGCGCGCCTGCTCGCGATCGTCGCGGGCACGGGGCTGGTGTTCTTCGCCGTGGCGCTGGGGCGGCTCCGCGGCCTCGCGGCCAGCGTGGCGCTGGTGGCGCTGGTCGTCCTCGACCTCTGGAGTGTGGACCGGCTCTTCTTCGAGTTCCGCAGTCCCGCGTAT
>JBOHSN010000107.1:0-11490 GCA_050733215.1 Gemmatimonadales bacterium | reverse complement strand
CACTCCTCCAGCGCGGCCCGGACCGCGCCCACCAGGCCATCGGCATCGCGCCGCGCGTTATGGGCCGCGAGGCGGAGCTCCGCCTGGACATAGGTGATGCCCACCTCGTTGTCGGTGGCGGGGCCGGTGACCGCGGTGATCGGCAGGCCGTACTCCCGCTGCATCAGCTCCGCCGCGCCCCAGCAGGCGACCGGATCGGGCGCCGCCATCACGTACGCCGCGCCGACCCGCATCAGCTCCGCGTCGTGCAGGATGTCCTGCACCCCGTACTCGCCCAGGATGCCGTCGCCCAACTCGGCCACGATCACGTCCGGCTTGGACTGCGCGAGCCGGTTGAAGATTCCCTTCGCGGTCCCGACGGTCACGCCGGCGTGCGTCGACGCGATTCCGACGTCGTTGAAGGTGAGGGCGACGACCGCGCCGGCATCCTGCATCGCCAGCGCGTCGCGCATCAGCGAGACGCCGGTGAGCTTCGCGGCGGCGACCCGGAGTCCGGAGCGGGCGAGCCCGCGCACCAGCTCCGTGGCCGCGACCGTCTTGCCCGCGTTCATGCAGGTGCCCGCCACGTACACCACCGGCACCTCGCTCTCCAGCCGGTCGGCCGGAGGCACGGCCAGATCGCGGATGTGCGCCGGCCGGCCGATCCGGTCGCCAAGCTCGGGGAAGGTGAGGATGGCGCCGAGCACCGACGCCTTGAACGGCGCTCCGATGTCGGGATTGACCGAAGTGCAGCGACCGAGAATGCCCCCCAGGTTCAGCACCTCGATGGTGTCGCCGGTGGCAATCGTCGGCGGCACGACCCCCGCATACCCACGGAGCGCGCGCCGGGTGCCCAAGGTCCCCGCGAGCACGTCGCCCGCGCGAAGCGCCACCATGCGGCCGGTGACGTCCTCGACGGTGTTGTAGGCGCTCTTGTCCTCGAGGATGCGCACCGCGAGCACGTACCCCTCCGCGGCCGTGATCCGGTCCCCGACGATCACCTCGCTGGTGAGGTGGGCGTTCCGGGTGGATGACGAGATCCGGTCCAGCTTCACACGCGTGGTCACGACCATGTGGGCTCCTCCAGCTTTTCCTCAACCACAGAGGACACAGAGAACACGGAGAACGACAACATCTGTGGTTCAGTCCTTTCCGGCAGCCCGCGCGGCGAGGAGCGAGGGCACCGCCGCGATGCGGGCGTACGCCTTCGCCTCGTCGCCGGTCCAGAGCCGGTTCTCCTCGCCATACGTGGCGACGGCGCGGTCCATCATCGAGTAGGGACTCCGGGTGCCGACCACGTGAAAGCGGCCCGGCGCAAGTCGCACGCGGGTGTCGCCGGTCACCCGCTGCTGCGAGCTCGCGATCAGGGCCTCGATGTCCCGGAGCGCCGGATCGAAGTACTGGCCCTCATGGAGGCGGTCGCCGTAGAAGCGGGCGAGCTGGTCCTTCCAGAACGCCTGCCACTTGGTGAGCACCAGCTTCTCGAGCTCGCGGTGGGCCGCGATCAGGACCAGGGCGGCACCCGCCTCGAAGCCGATCCGTCCCTTGATCCCAAGCGCGGTCTCGCCCACGTGGATGCCGCGGCCGATTCCATAGCCGCGCGCCAGCTGGCCGAGGCCGTCCACCAGCTCGGGTCCGGGGAGCGCCGACCCGTCCAGCCCCACCGGCAGTCCGCCCTCCCACCGGATCACGATCTCGCGCGGCGCCGGCGCGCCACCTGGCGGCTCGAGCAGCTCGTCGGGGGGTCCAGCCCAGGTATCGTGGGTCCAGCCACCGCCCCACGTGGTGCCCCAGAGCCCGCGGTTGATCGAATAGGCACCGGCCTGCGGCGGTACCGGCAGGCCCCGCGCCTGAAGGAAGGCGATGGCCTGGTCGCGGGAGAGTCCGAGCTCACGGATGGGTGTGACGATTTCGAGATCGGGCGCGAGCACGCGGAGCGCGACGTCGAAGCGGACCTGGTCGTTGCCGGCGCCGGTGGAGCCGTGGGCGACGGCACGCGCGCCGATCCGCCGGGCCGCCACCACCACCGACACCGCCTGCTGCGTGCGCTCGGCCGCAACGCTCAGCGGGTACACGTCCCCGCGGAGCACGTTGCCCTGGATCAGATAGCGGACGAACCGGTCGTACACCTCGAGCCGCGCGTCGATCTCATGGTGCTCCGCGGCACCGACCGCACGCGCCTGCGCGGCGATGGCCGCGCGCTCCGCGGCCGACGCTCCGCCGGTCTCGACGTAGACGGTGTGCACCAGCCACCCGTCCTCGGCGAGGCGGGCGACGCAGAAGCTGGTATCGAGCCCGCCAGAAAAGGCGAGGGCCAGGGCGCCGCGAGTCTGCATAGTGCATAACTATGCAATATGCAGACCGCGGGCGCAAGCGGCGGGCCAAGCGTCCGGATGCAGCAGCCGTCCGAGCGCTAGCTGTTGTCCTCGTGGGGAACCGCGGTATCGAGGTCGTGCACGTAGAGGGCGGCGCCTCGCCCGGCCGGGGTCTCGGTGACCACGCCGTCGAGGAGCGCGATCGCATCCTTCAGCGTCGGGGTGAACGCGTACTCGACCGCCCGCGGGGCGCGCTCCCCCGCACGGGTCTCGGGCAGATACGCCGCGAGGAAACGATCAACGATGATGGGGTTGAGCTGAAACTGGTGGGTGTCGGGCAGGCCATGTCGGCGCTGGATCTGCGTGAGGAGCAGCTCGGCAAGGTGGAGCCGCTCCTGCTCGAGGGCTACGGTTGCCATCACATATATCCTCATCCGGTACGCTGGCGCAGGGCGGCGCGATGCCAGCGGAAGTAGAACAAGACCGGCGGCGCCGCCCGCCGGTCTCCCGCACTCACGAACTTCCTACCTATGTGATGCGCCGGTCGGCTCGGCTAGAGAAGAAATCCCGAACCTGAGCGGCGGAAGCGCGCGCTCGATCGCCGCGCGCTCGTTTTCCAGCCACGGCGGCAGCACCAGGTGCTCGCCGAGCGCCTCAGCGCTCTCGTCCACGGCGAACCCGGGCCCATCGGTGGCCAGCTCGAAGAGCGCGCCGCCGGGTTCCTTGAAGTACACCGACCGGAACCAGAACCGGTCGATCGTCCCGGTGGGCCGGGCGCCAGCGGTGATCACGTCGCCCCGCGCCCGCTGCTGCGCGGCTTCGTCCGCCACGCGCCAGGCCACGTGGTGCACGGCGCCCACGCCCCACTCTCCACGCGGCTCGCCCGGAGTCTCGCGCACGTCCACGATGCGGCCCGACCCGCCGCCCGCCGCGGCGAACCGGTGCCATCCGCCCTCGTCGCCGAGCAGTGTGAATCCCATGCCATCTTCGAGAAACGCTCCGGTCGAGGCGAGCTGCCGCTCGTGCAGCCGGACGCCGTGAATCCCGCGGATCTGGTCCGCCGCGGGAACTGGGCTCCCGCGCCAGGCGGTGAACTCCCGCGGATCGGCCGTCTCGACCAGCGCGAGCGGGAGTCCGTGGGGATCGCTGAACCGGAGCGTCCGCTCACCGAATCGGACCTCCGGCTGGGCCACGGTCACCCGACCCCGCCCGAGCCGCTCCGCCCACCAGGCGAGCGTGTCCGGCTGAACCGCCAGCGAGACCTCATTGGCCAGGCCCGAGCCGGGCCGGCCGGGCGGGAGATCGGGCCACGGGAAGAACGTCAGGGCCGAGCCGGGGTGGCCGTCCGCGTCGGCGTAGAACAGGTGATACGTGTCGGTCACGTCCTGGTTGACGCTTCGCTTCACCAACCGGAGTCCGAGTACGCCGGTATAGAAGTCCAGGTTCTCCTGCGCGTCCCCGGCGATGGCCGTGACGTGGTGGATGCCGCCGATCGGTCGCATGTGAGGCTCTCCTTGGCGTCAGCTCGCGGCCAGCACCGGATAATCGGTGTAGCCATGCTCGTCGCCGCCGTAGAAGGTGGCGGGATCGGGCGGGTTGAGCGGTGATCCGGCACGCAGCCGGGCCGGCAGATCCGGGTTGGCGAGGAAGAGTCGCCCGAAGGCCACCAGATCGGCGGCTCCGTCCGCCAGCAGCTTGGCCGCGCGCTCGGCGTCGAGTCCGTTGTTGGCGAGGATCGCGCCGCGGAACCGCTCGCGCAGGTGCGCCAGCGCCGAGACCGGCTTGCCGTCGTGGATGATGGGCTCGACGGGCTCCACCAGGTGCAGATAGCCGATGCCTCGCTGCTCGAGCTGCTCAGCCACGTAGCCGTACGTGCCGGCCGGATCGGAGCCGCTCATGCCGTTGAAGGTGGTTGCCGGGGACACCCGCACACCCACCCGTTCCGGGCCCCACACCGCTGCGACCACGTCCGTGATCTCGAGCAGGAACCGCGCTCGGTTCTCGATCGAGCCGCCGTAGGCGTCCGTGCGCCGGTTGGTACCGTCCTCCAGGAACTGTTGCGGGAGATAGCCGTTGGCGCCATGGATCTCCACCCCGTCGAAGCCCGCGGCGCCGGCCCGTTCCGCCGCCCGGCGGAAGTCGGCCACGACCCCGGGAATCTCATCCAGATCGAGGGCGCGGGGCGTGACGAACCGCTCGCGGCCGCCCGCGGTCAAAGCGAATCCGATGGGCGTGATCGCGGAGGGCGCGACCGGACGCGCGCCATCGGGCTGGAACGATGGGTGTGAGATGCGGCCGACGTGCCAGAGCTGGAGGAAGATGCGGCCTCCGTGAGCGTGCACGGCCTCGGTCACCCGGCGCCACGCCCGCTCCTGGGCGGCGGTGTGAATCCCGGGGGTGTTCAGATACCCCGCGCCCTGCGCCGACACCTGGGTTGCCTCGGTCACGATGAGGCCGGCGCTGGCCCGCTGGACGTAGTACTCCACGGTGAGCGGGGTGGGGACCGCGCCGGCGCCGGCGCGGTTGCGCGTCATCGGAGCCATCACCAGGCGGTTCGGCAGCGTGAGCGGCCCGAGCCGCCGGGGTGAGAAGAGCGTGGCGGACATGCGGCCTCGGATCGAATAGTTAAAACTTCAACTATCGAGCGGGGGCCAAGGTTCCGCTCAGCCGGCGGCGCCCAGGCCGACCCGCCGGCAGAGCCGTCCCAGGGTCCGCTGCTCCGCTGCGGACAGAACGCTGATCTGCTTCGTGACTGCGGTGGCGTGCCCGGGAAAGATCCGCCGGATGAGCCGCTCGCCCTTCGGGGTGAGCCGCACCAGGATGAAGCGGCGATCGGTGGTCGAGCGGATCCGGCGCACCAGCCCGCGACGCTCGAGGTTGCCGATGACGACGGTCATGTTGCCGCTGGTCTTGAGGATGCGCTGCGCGAGGTCGCGCTGGTGCATGGGGCCCAGGTGATACAGCGCTTCGAGCACGCCGAACTGGCTCGCCGACAGGCCGGCGGCGGTGATTCGTGGCGCGACGCGCGCGGTGACCGAATCGGCGGCGCGTACGAGCTTGATGTAGGTCGTGAGCGCGAGGACCTCGCGCGGGCTACCGCGATAGTGGCTCGGCATTCCGGGATCCGGCGTTGGCTCAAGCGCAAGCTATCCTGGGCGGCGCTAGTGGGCGACGCTCCGCACAGCCGACCGGACGCCATGCCAGTCGGTCACCCCCTGTCCTTGGGCCACGATCCGCCCAGCGCGGTCCCTCACCACCACCAGCGGAGGCCTCCAGCTGTGGCCGACCGAGATGCCAAACCTGGCCATCATCGCATCGAGTACGCCAGGCTTCCAGCTGTAAATGTGAACCGGAGGAAAGGGCGCGGCATGCGCCTCGAGAAAGGAAGGCAGCTGATCCAGTACGGCCCCGTAGTTATCGGTGCTGAATGCCAGGAACGCTACGTCGAGCTCGCGCGCAAGGTTCGCGAGGCCCACGATGTCGCCGAACTGCTGCCGTATGTGCGCCAGCCCGGTATCGTACAGCAGCAGCACCACTGGGCGATCGGCCGCGGCCGCGAGACGGTGAGCCACTTCGTGAACCGTGAGCTGTCCCACGCTCGGCACCACCGCGTCCGGCGCCGATCCTAACGAGCCCTGGCTCCGCGGCCTGTCTCGCCGGGTGCTTCGCACCATCATCCACCGATTGTCTCCACCGGCGACGCGATAGAACTCCTCGAAGCCGGTGCCGTGAATCGGGAAATAGCGGTCCGCGAATGTGCGGCTGTACTCGTCGCCCGAGTCGACCAGCGTCCAGCTGTACCAGTTCCCCACGATTTCCTGGGTGTTGGCGATCTCCGCGATCAGGTCCATCTCCCAACCCGCCGAAGTCCGCCGGAGGAACAGCGGTGACCTGAACGGCGTCCCGGTGTAGTAGAGCATCGCCAGGTCGCCGCGGACATCGATCGCGTACGCCTTACCGTACTCGAGCGCCAGCATCGCGCTGTTGAACGCGCGGGTAAGCGGGAGCGCGGCCAAGTGTCGTTGTGAGGCGGCCGTGAAGAGCGGCACGTCGGTCTCGCCGCCGCCAAGCGCCATCCACTCCAGGTAGCGCCGGTAGGTCCCCTCGACGGTCGGTTGCGGGGCGAATCGCCGGCGAGCCACGGAATCGGCCGGGCGATTGATGAACGCGCTATCCCTCGAGGCGGCCTCGAAGCTGCCCGACGCCCCGCCGCCGTTCGCGAGTCGCCGGACGTCCTCGATGTACCGCTCGAACGCGGGATCGTATTCCTCCCCTAGACGGGCCTCCCGCAACCGCCAGTCCAGCATGAAGAGCGTCAATCGGAGGCCAAGCTCCGGCTGGCGATGACCGAAGAAGCTGCGATTGTGCTCACGAACGATGTATCCCACGAACCCGTCAGGCAGGCTGCCTTGAAGCATCGGGCCCACCTCGATGCGCATCCGCCGGGCGAGCGTGTCGTACACGATCAGCACGCCCGCGCGATCACTTTCTCGACCCATGCCGAGCTCTCGCGCGCGCCGGACCGAAAACGCCTCGATCGCTTCCGGCGCCGTAGTCGCGACCAGCAAGTAACGGACATCGACGCCGGACTCGTGACTGCTCAGCTCGAGCTGGCGTTCGTGCCATACGCGCGCCTCCTTGTCGAGGAGGCCGACTTCGTCCAGCACTCTGGGCGCGATGAGCCACCGGTACTCCCACGCGTACCGTTTGTGCAGGCGAGCACCGATGAGCCCTGCGCCTGCGAGCAGGAGCACGAGTACGCGCCACACGGGCGGGCGCCGAAGCGGGCGCATCTCACAGATCCTTTCGGGCAAAACGTGATAGGGGAGTCGGGCGCTGAACGGGAACGCAACGGCTCACAGAATCCACGCTGCCACGGAAGAGAGGCATTTCGCAAGCCTCTGGCCGGACTGCTGGGGTGGAACCGATGTAGCCAGGACGAACGCGGACGGGATCGGCAGGAATTGTGCCTCGCAAGCGGTGACACCGACCTGCTTAGTCTACGTAGATGCGCACCTCCGCTCGCTGAGTGTCGATCCGCGCTTCGACCAGGTGGGCGCCCGCGGCAAGCGTCCACCGGCTGCCGGTGACCTCACGACCATCCACATACCACCGCACGCGTCCCTGCAGGCTCGCGCGGAGCGGCAGCGTGGCGTAGCGCGCCGGCACCCCGGGTGGGACGCGGTAGCGGTCACCGTCCCGCGGCGAGAGGATGCCCAAAGCGGACGCACCGGCAGGCGGCCCGACGGTCGCGGCACCCGAGGCCCGAACGAGCATCGGTCCGCCGGTCCGCCCGACCGCCTGTCCGTCCGCCCACTCGGCATACTCGGCCGGCAGCCGCACACCGTCGGCCTGGTGCCAGTCGCAGCGCGCCGTGGGCACGCGGTCGGGCTGCACCCACTCCGTCATCGGCGGGCACCGGTCGGTCGCGACGAGTCCGGAGAGGCGGCAGATCCGTAGCGGTACCGCGCCGACGTCGCGCGGTGCTCGGAGCGTGCCGGGCGGATACCGGCGCGACACCCGCAGTGCGACCCGGTGCATGAGCGGCGCCGCGCCGGTCACACCGCTCACGCCCTCCATGGCGCGGCCGCTGAAGTCGCCGACCCATGTGGCCACGGTGAAGCCGCCGGTGACCGCCAGCGCCCAGTTGTCGGTGAAGTGCCGGCTGGTGCCGGTCTTGGCGGCGGCGGGGAACGGCAGGTCGAGCGGTGTCCCGAGCCCGAAGCCGGGCACCCGCGCGACGGGATCGGCGAGGACGTCGAGCACGAGTGCGGCCGCGGTGCGGCTCATCACTCGGCGACCCGGACCCTCGGCCTCATCCGCCGCGCGGGGACGCCAGCGCACCGGCCGCCACACGCCGTCATTCGCCAGCGCACGATATGCGTTCGCCAGCTCGAGGAGCGTGACATCACCGTTGCCGAGCGCCAGGCCGAGGCCGTAGTGCTCCGCACTGCGGTGGAGCGACGCGAACCCGGCCCGGAGGAGCGTCGCATGCAGGCTGCCCGGACCGAGCCGGTTCGTCAGCTCGACGGCGGGAAGGTTGTACGAGCTGGCGAGCGCCTCGCGGAGCCGGGTGGGACCGCGAAACCGGCGATCGTAGTTGCGCGGTGCGTAGGCGCCGGTAGCGGTGCGGTAGGTGCGCGGGACGTCCGCGAGGAGCGACGCGGGCGTCCACCCGCGGTCGAACGCGAGCCCGTACAGGAACGGCTTGAGCGTGGAGCCCGGCTGCCTTGGTGAGGCGACCATGTCCACCTGCCCCGCGGTGTCGGCCCAGAAATCCGGCGAGCCGACCCAGCCGAGGATCTCGCCCGAGGCATTGTCCAGCACCACGACCGCCGCGTGCCGGGCGCCCCGGTCCTGGAGCGACTCCACGGTGTGACGCACCTCGGCCTCGAGTTCCTCCTGGAGCGCGAGATCGAGCGACGTGCGCCACGTGCCGGAGGCCGGCGCGTCGGCGCGGCCCAGCAGGCGGGTGGTGAAGTGCGGCGCGAGGAACCCAACCCGGCCCCCCGTCCCGAGCACGGGCTCCAGGGCAGCGCGTTCGGCGTCCGCGCGGCTCGCGTAGCCCTGCGCGACCAGCCGGTCGAGCGCGGCCCGCCGCCGCGCCCTGGCACGGCCGGGGGAGACCAGCGGGTTGTCGCCGGAGGGTGCCCGCGCGAGACCGGCGAGCAGGGCCGCCTCGCCGAGGCTCACGCCCGCCGCTCGGGTGCCGAAGTAGAGGGCGGCGCCGGCATCCACCCCGATGGCCGACTGCCCCAGCGGCACCCGGTTCAGATACTGCTCGAGGATCGTCGCCTTGTCGAGATGACGCTCGAGCCGGATCGCCCAGAGCGCCTGCCGCAGCTTTCCCGGCCAGCTTCGGGGAAGCGGCCGGAGGACCCGCGCGAGCTGCATCGTGATGGTGGACGCGCCCGACACCACCCGACCGGCGGCCAGGTTGGTGCGCGTCGCGCGCGCCACCGCGCGCAGATCCACGCCGGCGTGACGGTGGAATCTGCGGTCTTCCAGCGCGAGGAACGCGGCGATCAGATCCGGATCCATCTCCGCGAGCGGCACCCATCGCGCGAGGCTGCCGTCCCCCGCGCGGGCGGTGCGGAGCGGCAGGCCGTGGCGGTCGGTGATCTCGACGGCCGGACGCGACAACGGTTCAGTGAGGCCGGCCGGCAGCGGCAGCAGAATCCATCCGCCGATCGTGGCCGCGGCCACCGCCGGAAGCAGGATCAAGACGAGAAGGCGCCTGCTCATCTGCTCTTCTGCTCCTCGGCTCTTCTGATCTCGAACACTCCGCCATCACTCCGCCCGAACACCGCCGGGTTGTACATCTCCTCCGCATGCGCGGGCGGGCGCACGAACGTGCCGGGCGTCGTGGCGCGCGCCACGTAGGTCGCGGTGTACGAGCCTTTCCAGAGCGTGGTCGCGACGAACACCACGCGATCGTCCCGGATCTCCTTGTGATCGAACGGGGTCCACCAGCCCGCGTCCCACCCGCCGTAGGCCCAGCGGAATGGCCAGGCCTCGCTCCCCTGCTCCTCCGTGGGCTCCTGCGCGGCCGAATCCGCGGCGCCCGGGCCGGGCACGCCGCCGACGGTGCGAAGGCTGAGATCCACCGCCTCGAGTCCCGCCGGCAGCGCGTCGTCGAGAATCACGAAGTTCCGTTCGGCGGGGACGGAGATGCGAAGGCGGACGCGCACGAGCTCGCCTTCGGCCACGCTCGTCACCGGCTTCCCGTCCTCGAGGCGCTCGTACCACCGCTCCACCTGGATGCCCGCATCGTCGGGCCTGACGGGTGCCTCCTTCGGCACCTCCCGGAGCGTGGCGTACCAGTACACCGGCTCGCCCGGCGCCATCGCCTCGAACGAGAGCCGGACCCGATCTCCCGGCAGCTTCGCCAACGTGACCGCCGAATCACGGCCGCCGTCCGGCGCGGCGGTGAAGGTGAAGAGCGGCGTGGCGCCCGACCGGACGCGTACACCCCGGGTCGCGGCCTGGCGCTGGCGCGCCCAGAACTCGGAGAGGGCCGACACGGCCGTGCCCCAGTCCTGGGTGTTCCAGCGCCACCCCGCGCCGCGGCTCTGATCGATAAGCGTTTCGACCAGCGGCCCCACGAGCCGGTGGGTCGGCTCGACGGCGAGCGTGGCGCTGAGGAGCCACGCCGACGGGCGCGTGAATGACGGAAAGTAGAAATCGCGGCGGCTCGCGGCGGGGAGCGTGGCGCGCCGCCCTTCGATGGTGACCGAGGCCCACGCCGGCTCCAGCAGGCGGCGCGCCACGGTGCGGTCGCCCCCGCGCGCGAACACGGCCGCCAGGCGCACCCGATCCTCCCAGAAGAGCTGGGGCACCTGCCGAAGCAGCTCGTTCTCGGCCGCCCGGTCGCGCCGACCCGACCGGCTGAGGTAATCCACCGCCTGCACCCGCTCGCTGAGCTGGGCCGCGGTGGTGTCCGCCCACCAGCGAGCCACCGGCACCACGGCTACGGTGCGCTCGGAGAGCGATGCCTTCAGGTAGCGGCCCAGCTTCGCGAGCGCCGAATCACCGACGGGCAGGCCGAGCTCGCGCGCGTCGAGCAGCACCTGCCCGGCGTAGCTCGAGAGCCAGGGGGTGGTCCAGTCCGTGCTGCTCCAGATGCCGATGCCTCCATCCTCGCGCTGCCGGCGGAGGAGGGTCGCCACGATCCGCTCGAGATCGGCGCGAGCGCGGGGGCCGGCGAGCGAGTCGTTCTTCAGGCGGCGGGCGGCCCTGAGCAGCGCGATCAGCGGCTGGGCGCCGCTCGAGAGCTGCTCGCTGCACAAGTAGGGATAGACCCGAAGCCACCGCTCGGCGCCGCGGATGACCGTCAGCGGCGACGTCCCCAGGCTCACCACCAGCTCCGAGCGCGCGGGATCGATGCCCGCCGGCAGGAGGATCTCGACCCCGGCGGTGTCTTGGAGGACTCCGGCGACGGTGTAGGCGCGCGGCCGGTACGGCGGCCGCACCGGCAACAGGATCCGCACCGCATCGGCGTCGGCGCCGCTCCGCGCGTCGAAGCGGAAGGAGGCGCTGTCACCCGGAAGGCCGTGGAAGTCGAACCGGACCTCTCGCCCCCGCCCCCGCTCCAGCTCGGTCGTCTGGGTTTCCGCGCCGGCGAGTCGCGCGCCGGTGGCCGACGCGGTGACCGTCGCGCGGCCGGCGGCGCCGGACCGGCGGTTCACCACCACGC
>JBOHSN010000106.1:0-11776 GCA_050733215.1 Gemmatimonadales bacterium | reverse complement strand
GCGGAGGCTTCCTCCGCCACCCGCCCTCTCCCGCCCTCTCCCGCCCCGGCAGCAAGGTAGGAATGGCGCGCACACTCTTCGAGAAGGTCTGGGACGCCCACGTCGTGCATCAGCCGGCCGGCGGCCCGGCACTGCTCTATGTGGACCTGCACCTCGTGCACGAGGTCACGTCCCCGCAGGCATTCGAGGGGTTGCGACTCGCCGGGCGGCGCATCCGGCGGCCGGAGCGGACGCTGGCCACGGTGGATCACAACGTGCCCACCGGCGATCGCGCACTCCCCATCGCCGATCCGATCTCGGCGGCCCAGGTCGGCACGCTGGAGCGGAACGCGCGGGAGTTCGACGTGGAGCTCTTCGGCCTCGGATCGCCGGGCCAGGGGATCGTGCACGTGATCGGCCCCGAGCTCGGCGCCACGCGGCCCGGGATGACCATCGTCTGCGGCGATTCGCACACCTCGACCCACGGCGCGTTCGGCGCGCTGGCGTTCGGCATCGGCACCACCGAGGTGGAGCATGTGCTCGCGACCCAGTGCCTCGTTCAGTCCCGGCCGAAGACGATGATCGTGCGGTTCGAGGGACGGCCGCCCGCGGGCGTGGGCGCGAAGGATTTCGTGCTCGCGCTGATCGGCCGCATCGGAACCGGTGGGGCCACCGGACACGTACTGGAGTATGCCGGCGAGGCGATTCGCGCCCTCTCGATGGAGGGGCGCATGACGATCTGCAACATGTCGATCGAGGCGGGGGCCCGCGCGGGCATGATTGCCCCGGACGATACGACCTTCGGGTATCTCGAGAATCGGCCGCGCGCGCCGCAGGGCGCCGCATGGGACGCGGCGGTGGCGGACTGGCGCACGCTGGCCGGCGACCCCGGCGCCCGCTACGACCGCGAGCTCACGCTCGACACCAGCCGGCTGGCGCCGCAGGTTACGTGGGGCACCAACCCCGGCATGGTGGGCGACATCACGGGCGCGGTGCCCGATCCGGCCGACTACGAGACCGAGGCCGACCGGCAGGCCGTCGCGCGGGCGCTGGAGTACATGGGGCTTGCCCCGCGCACGCCGCTCGAGGGCATTCCCGTGGACCGCGTCTTCCTCGGCTCCTGCACGAACGCTCGGATCGAGGACCTGCGGGTCGCGGCGGGGCTGGTGCGTGGCCGGCGGGTCGCGAGCGGAGTGCGGGCGATGGTGGTCCCCGGGTCCATGCGCGTGAAGGCGGCGGCCGAGGCCGAAGGCCTGGACCGGATCTTCAGCGACGCAGGGTTCGAGTGGCGCAACGCCGGCTGCTCGATGTGCCTCGGGATGAACGAAGATGTGCTCGGGAGCGGCGAGCGATGCGCGTCGACTTCCAACCGGAACTTCGAGGGCCGGCAGGGCAAGGGTGGGCGCACGCATCTGGTGAGTCCCGCGATGGCGGCCGCGGCCGCCGTGACGGGCCGACTCGTGGATGTGCGGGGAATGTTGTGAGCGATGAGCCGATGGCAGGAACGGTGAGCGGTGAGCAGTAAGCGGGGGGTGGATGTTGAGAGGCAGCGGAGAAACACGGTGACCGGAACCTCCTCCCCGGCCCGTGCGACGCCGACTGTCTCTCACCCCCGCTTACCGCTTACCGCTTACCGCTCACCGCTCACGCATTCCAAGCCACGCACACGCGTGCACCGAACACGCAAACTAGGAGACGAATGATCCCTTTTACCCGCCACACCGGCCGGGTCGGCGCGCTGCTTCGTGTCAACGTGGACACGGACCAGATCATCCCCAAGCAGTTCCTGAAGCGGATCGAGCGGACCGGATTCGGGCGCCACCTGTTCCACGACTGGCGCTACCTGCCGGACGGGACCCTGAACCCGCGGTTCGAGCTGAACCAGCCGAAGGCCGCGGGCGCGACGATCCTGGTGGCGGGCGCCAATTTCGGCTGCGGCTCGTCGCGCGAGCACGCGCCGTGGGCACTCGGCGAATACGGCTTCCGCGCCATCGTCGCGCCATCCTTTGCCGACATCTTCTTCAGCAACTGCTGCCAGAACGGGCTCCTGCCGGTGCGGCTCGGCGGGGAACGGGTCGAGGAACTGATCCGGCGCTACGAGGCGGCCGGCGGCGGCTACGAGCTGACTGTTGATCTCGAGTCGCAGCGCGTGAGCGATGCGGGCGGATTCAGCGCCGGCTTTGCGATCGATGCGTACCGGCGCGAGATGCTGCTGCTCGGGCTCGACGAGATTGGGCGCACCCTGCTCGAGGAAGCGAGGATCGCAGCGTTCGAGAAGGCGGAAGAGGGCGGGAGAAGGCGGGAGAGGGCAGGAGGCGTCGGATGAGCCACTTCACGATCGCGGTGCTGCCGGGGGACGGGATCGGGCCGGAAGTGACGGCGGAGGCGGTGCGGGCGCTCCGCGCCGCGGGCGAGGCAGGCGGCCATTCGTTCGCGCTCACCGAATATCCCATCGGGGCGAAGGCGTACCGTGCGCACGGCGAGCCGTTTCCGGAGGCAACCCGAGACGCGGTAAGGGCCGCGGACGCCGTGCTCCTGGGTGCCGTCGGAGATCCGTCCATGGACAAGGCCCCGCGCCGCCACCGGCCCGAGGCGGGGCTTCTCGCCCTCCGAAAGCTGCTCGGGGCGTATGCCAACCTGCGGCCGGTGTCGGTCCACCCCGCCCTGGTGCATGTGTCGCCGCTCCGGCCCGAACGGCTCGAGGGTGTGGATGTCCTGATCGTGCGCGAGCTGACCGGGGGGATCTACTACGGCGAACCCCGGTGGAGGAGCACGACCGAGGCCGGCAACACGATGCGCTACAGCGCCAAGGAGATCGAGCGGGTGGCGCGGGTGGCGTTCGAGGCTGCCTCGACCCGGAGGAAGCGGGTGCTGTCGGTGGACAAGGCCAACGTGCTGGAGGTCTCGCAGCTGTGGCGCGACACCGTGACCCGGGTCGGCGCGGAGTATTCCGACGTGACGCTGGAGCACCTGTACGTGGACTTCGCGGCGATGCGGCTGGTCACCAATCCCGCGGCTGTCGACGTGCTCGTCACCGAAAATCTGTTCGGCGACATCCTCAGCGACGAGGCGGCGGTGCTGGCGGGGTCGCTCGGACTGCTGCCGTCGGCCTCGCTGGGCGACGGGCCCGGTCTCTTCGAGCCGGTGCACGGCTCCGCGCCCGACATCGCGGGGAAGGGCGTTGCCAACCCGATCGGCGCGATTCTCTCGGCGGCACTGCTGCTCCGCCACGGGCTGGAGCTGCCGGAGCCCGCCGACCTCATCGACGCAGCCATCAAGGGCGCGCTCGACGCTGGCTGGCGCACCCGCGACATCGCGCAGCCGGGTCAGCGGACGGCCACGTCACGCGAGCTGGGCGACGAGATCGTCCGGCTGATCCATGCGCCGGCCGCCGTTGCCGAGCCGCTCCGAGCGTGATGCTCCGGCGCCCCGTGGAAGCTTCGGGGGTCTAGTCCCGAGGCCGGCGTAATACATAGCGCCTCCGTAGGGTGGTAGCACGCGCATTGATGTGCGACTCGCGAGAGTCTGCCCGACCTCAAATGTGCGCCTCCCTCGGAGGCCTTCCTCTTCATAAGATCGGGTTAGGCGGCGCCGCGGCTCCCAAAGTCCGTGGACGGAGTATGACTTCCGCGAAGGTGACCGTCCCCTTGATGGGGTCGAGTCGGCCGCCCCACGCTCGAGTGAGGGAAGCAGCTCCTGCTCCAGGAACCGGCGCCACTCGGGGTCGACGCGGCTAGGGTACGCACCGCGGCAAGGTAGGCAACCGAGAGCGCCCGGTCGGCGGGGACGGCCAGGTCCGGCTTCACACCCACCCCCTCCCAGTTGGTTCCGGTGATCGGTTCACCGCGCGGCCGGTCGGGATGAACGCCATGAAGCCATGCCCGAGCGGAAAGGGATCGCCCGGGTTAGCGCCCCCGCCGGTAGGCTCGCCCACCAGTGTGCCACGCCGCTGCGTCTGCAGGTCGTAGGCGAACTCCTCGCCCCCGGAGAAGGTGTCCCCGCTGGTGAGCACCCAGAGCGGCTTCTCAGTGCCGTACCGCCGACCAGGCACCCGCCGGCGGGTCCACGACTCGACAGTGCGCATCCGGTTTGCCTCGCGCCAGACGAACGAGTTGATGTGGACCGGCTGCTCACCCAGGAGGTAGCTCGCGAGATAGGCGACCATGTTGGGGTGGCCGCCGTGGTTCTCACGCAGGTCGATGATGAGTGCATCGGTGTTCGCCAGGAACTGCATGGCCGTCGTCGCCGCGTCGCGGGCCTTCGCTTCCGCAGGGTCCCAGAACGCGCGGACGTCGAGATATCCCACGTTGCCGCGGAGCCGCTCGACTCGTTGGAAGCCGTAGTTGGTCCGCCGCCCTTCCAGCGCCTGCTCGGCCCTTTCCAACTGCCTGCGCCGGCGCTCGTCGAGCGAGTCGCGGTCCGGCTGGAGCCAGATGTGGAGGTGCTTGTCGTGACTCACGGCGCGCATGGCGGCCGTCAGGCTGTCGGCCCAGGACTCCAATGAACTGGCGCGCCCGAGCTCACCGCGGCCACTCCTTGCCGGGAGCGAATTCGCGATTGTCCGTGCCAGGTCGGGGAAGATGTATCTGGCCTGGAGCGTGCGGGCCAGCGAGTCCACCACAGCCGCCGCGAGGGCACTTATCCGGGGGGAGCATCGAGCCCGCATCGGATTTCTGTGCGCGCAGCCTCGCGGCCACGACTAGCGAGACCAGCCCGAGCAGGAGAAGGGCACGACGGCGGATCTGGCGAATGCCGATGAGCATGAGGTGCTTCTGTCCAAGTCCCTATCGGGTTAGGCCGCACGGTAATGGTGAAGCCGACGCCGAGGTCATTCGTTGCCGGATTGGCGAGGAGACGTTCTGCCGATCGATGCCACAATTGGTATCCCGACGAACGGAATGTGCCCGAGCAGCTGGATCCACCAGCGGACGGTGATCGTCGGTGGGCGATGCAACAGGAGTGGAATGACCGCCAGCGACATCATCACCCATACAAAGGGACCATACAGCGAAGTGATCTTGACCATTCCATACGGAGTGGCGAGGACGCCACGGATCCACCGCGAACGCGCAACGAAGAACAGAAAAACGGCGGACCATGCGAAGGCGACGCCGAAATGCATGAGGACGCCGACGACGGCCGTTCGGGTACCGCCGTTGAATGCCTCTGGGCCGAGTAGAGTACCCGCGACACCCTGAAAGAGGCGCTCCACCGTTGAATGGTAGAACGCGACATTCAGAGCGCTCGAGAAGAGTCCGTCGGCGACGCCCGTTAGGAGGCCAGCGCGTAAGAGCCGGGACAGCGTCTTGCGGTACGGGGTCAGTAAGGTGCGGCAGCAGCCGACATGACGCCCTCTCACTTTCCGCAGCTGAGTTGTCATCACCGAGGCTGACATGGACGCCAGTCACGAATAGTCTCGCCGACTTGAGGGTACGTCAACGCGTGCGTGACGGCGATCGCGTGGCTCACTCGACGCCGCCAGGCGTCGCCGGGCGCTTCGCCTAGAAGCGCCCGGCAGCTGCATGCGCTGGTCAGGCGGGGCGCGGTCCGCCCATCCGAGGACCTAACGGATCTGTCGCTTTAAATAGAGGTGCTGGGCCTGCCCATCGAATATCACGTTGACGAGCTCCCATCCCTCCGCGCCAAGCTGATTCAGCTGGCCCGCCTCGATGGTCGGGTCTCCGGCCGGTGCCCAGACGAGATGTTGGTACTCCCAAACCGGCTGGATGAAAACGAAGGGAGGTCGAACGTCGACCTGAGGTGGCGTAGGTGCGGTCGGCGACCAAGGAGGAACCGGAGGCGGCTGAGGTCGCTCGAAGGTGGTGCGCATAGGACCCTTCCGGCAGGTGGTGGTACGCGTCGCGCTTCGCGGCGAGCGCGAGCTGGCCCGGCGACGGCCCGGGTCACGGGGAACAGCAGCGCGCCCGGCTGCAGGTCGGCGAGGCCGCGCCTCCGCCCAACGCATCGCGCATCAGCTGCGTGCGCCTGTTAGGCCGCAGCAGCTGGAACAGCGCCGATTACGTTGCGTTGACTGGCCAGGGAATCACGTAGGCCTCAGTCAGCACCGTACCGCAGTTCTGGCAGTCAGAATGTCCGATCTCTCCTGGCGGAAGAATCCGCCAGCATCCCGGGTGCCAGTCGTGCGGCCCCCAAATGCCGCAGTACTGACATCGCCTACCATGTGGAATGCGTGCGAGGCAAACGTGAGCGGTCATCACGTACCGATACGCTGCGCTTCCGTCCGCCTCCTGCCAAAACCCACAGACCTTGCAAGCGCGATACTTACGCTGTGCACCGTCGCCCGGTGGGATCCCGACCGCGTGGAACCATTCCCCACGTTCGCAGTTAGGACAGAGAAGATGTCGCCCGGCCGCTTCCGCGCACCGATCTTCGCGCCACTGCGCCTCTGTATACGGGCCGACTGAATTCAGCTCCACAAGAATCCTTGCATCGCCGCGATCGATGGCGGTCGGCCTAACGGATCGCGCATCGGCTGCGGGCAGCAGCCTGAACGCATACGACGTCGATGGTCCACGGCGGGCCGGCCCGCACGGGCGCTCGCTTGCGCGAGCGCCCGCCAGCTGCATGCGCTGGTTAGGCCGCTGCCCCCGCGCTGAAACGTCCAGCCCACTCTCATGCGGATCTCGGCGGCGGCTAGAGCCGTGCGAACGCTCTCAGGGCGGCTAGCCAGGCAACCAGAATCAACGCATGCCGCACGTAGTTTAGCTGGCCCCACTGACGTGCCAGGGCCACCGCCTCCGCCGCGCCCAGGCTCGATGCCTGGAGCTTGACCATAGTCGGAATGAAGTAGGCGAACGTCAGGAGCCGGTCTACTAACGCGCTGAAGCCGGCCGCCAGCCACCAGCTGCGGACGGGGCCGTGCGTCAGCCAGGCGGCCACCAGGTTGGCTAGCGTGAGCACCGTGAGCGGCACGGTGGTCACGTAAACCCAAAAACGGAGACCGGTGTTCGCCTCGCGCGCGGCCGCCGCGTTCCACTGATACCCGGACGCTGCCGACCGGCTCAGCCAGCGCGGGAATTCAATCCGGCCTTCATAGAGTCCCGCCCCAAACGCGATGCCGAGATTGATGACGAACAGCCACAGCAGGATGCGTGGAAGACTCAGTGCCATGACTCTGCCTCCCTCAGGCATCAACCAATCGTGCAGCGGCCTAACGAACCGCGCATCAGCTGCGGGCGGCAGCCTCAACGATTCGACGTCCCGCCGAGTGTCCGGGCCGCGACGGCCGTGGACGGCTTACTGCCGGGGCGGCAGATGAAGATTGACAAAGATCCGCTCGGACCGTCGCGCCCAGTACGGCCAGAAGAGCAGACACGCACAAACCCAAGAGCATGCCGGATAAAGGCCTCCGGATCCGGGTTGTCGTCGAAGGGCGAGTGAAAGCGTCCAGCCGTTAGCTCGATGTGCCCCCCACTTGCGGCGAGGGTCACGTCAAAACCGGCCGGCGTAGCCGCCGGGATGAACAGGACAGCGCGACCAGGCTCCTCTCGCCGCTCGTGAGGCAGCGACGGCGACGCAACGAGAATCTCAGCACCCTGCCGAAGTAGCTCGGTTCGACACGTCGTCATCGCGCTCCGCTCCGTTGTCACTGCCTTGTATCTAGCTTCGCGCTAGAACAGGAGCCAGACTATGGCGGGTGACAGCTCGATCTGCCTAGGGTCTTCAAGACCGGTCGTTAGCCGGGGCGTCACCCGTCGCCCGTCACGAGCCCGAACAGTTGCGCGGGACCGGGAGCCCGCATCACGCAAGGCGGGGCCAGGACGCGCGGTCTCTCGCACCGAGGCTCCTATGTCCGATCCCGTGTTCCCTCGTGGGCGTCGCCCCCCTCGCCCGCGACAGCGGCACGCTGCGCGGGAAACGGCTCGTCTGGGGCGGCCGGGCACCCGTGCGCGCGGTGCTCTACATGGGCGCGCTGGTGGCCACCCGGTGGAACCCCGTGCTCCGCCAGTTCTACCAGCGGCTGCGCGCCGCCGGCAAACCCGCCAAGGTGGCGCTCGTCGCCTGCATGCGGAAGCTGCTCACGATCCTCAATGCGATGGTGCGCACGAACACGCGCTGGCAGGCGCAGCGCGCCATTACTTGACGAGACAGTTGCTAACGAACTGCGCATCAGCTGCATGCGCTGGTTAGGTGGCGGCCTGGGAGGGATCGGTGCGAGCCCGCCGAATGAGTGGATGGCGTTTCAGCGCCCATATCAGAATGGGAAGGCCAACGAGGCTCGGCAGGAGCCAATGGGCCAGGGGCGGCATCGAGCGCCAAAGCGGCAGGTGCGGTCCGTTGTCCACGTAGAACGCCGTGAGTAGCAGGATGTACGATAAGGCCATGCCAGTCACGTGCACGGGAAGCCACCTTGGCCAGAGGCGCCGTCGCGCCCTTCGGCCGACCACCCCGGCGCTAAAGGAGAGGATGCCGAGAGCGAAGAGGTGCGTGTTGGCTGGCCAGCGGAGGATGGAAAGGGCGGCCATGGACAGGAAGACCACCACCAGACTCCAGTAGTAGACGGTGCCGGCAGACGGATGCCGGCCGGCACGTTTGGGAGCCAACATGGCCACGATCCCCGCGGCGGTGCAACTCAGCCCCGCGGTGACATGCACAGCCACGATGCTTAGGAATACCGGCGAGGACGACGGGATGGGGATGCCAAGGACGACGATGCCCTGATCGGTCACGGAGTCTGGGCCTCAGCGCGTCTCAATGAATGTCCGGCGCCACCTAACGCATCGCGCATCAGCTGCGGGCGCAAAGCCCGCCGATACGAATTCTATGGTCTACCCGCGCGACTCAGCTTGCTTGCCACGATGAGACCGGCTCGGGAGCACCCGTCTGAAGTTGCCCCGGAAAGTGGACACGCGCAGAGGAGTCAATATCATGGCTCCGCAGGAGTGTCCCATGGCCAAGAAGCGCCCCCGGGTCCGCCGGACCTTCACCCCACAGTTCAAGAAGGAGGCGGTCGCGCTCGTCCGCGACGGTCGGAGCGTCACCGAGGTCGCCCACGATCCTAAAAAACCTTGGCTTACTTCGCGGACGACCAGAAGTGAAGTTCCACTTCATCGCGGCCCATCAGGCCGAGTTCCGCCTCCGGAGCCTCTGCCCGGTGCTGGGCGTCTCGCGAAGTGGGTACTATGCCTGGTGCCGGCGGCCCACCCCGCGCCGCGAGGAGCGCAACGACGCCCTGCTGGTCCACATCCGTGCCGCCTATCAGCCGGGGCGCCACGCCTACGGCGCGTTGCGGGTCCAGCAGGAGCTGGTCCACCAAGGCATCGTCTGTGGCCGGCACCGGGTCGCCCGGCTCAGGCGCCGCGAAGGCATTGTGGCCTGCACCGAGCGGCACTTTCGCTGGACCGCCACGCCGCGCACCGAACTCCCCGCCGCCCCCGATCGGCTCCGGCGCGTCTCTGGCCACCGGCGCCCAACTGCCGGTGGGTCTCCGACATCACCTCGGTGCGCACCGGCCAGGGCTGGCTCCATCTGGCCATCGTCCTGGACCTCTTCTCGCGCCGCGTCGTGGGCTGGGCCATGCACGCTACGCTCTCGCAGGACCTGGTGCGGGAGGCGCTCACGATGGCCCTCACCGAGCGGCGACCGGCGCCGGGGCTTCTCTTTCACTCTGATCGCGGTGGCCAGTATCTCTCGGCCAGCGTGCAGGAACTGCTCGATGCCCACGGCCTCGTTGCGAGCTCGAGCCACCCCGGCGCCTGCCTGGACAATGCCGGGGCCGAGAGCTTCTTCCACAGCTTCAAAACCGAGTGCGTGTACCACCACCGCTATCCGACCTGCGAGGCGGCGCGGCTCTCGGCGAGCATGGCCCCTTCGGTATCGCGCCACTGGCGGGACCATGCCAGCATGAAATCCTGCCTCAAGGTGTCACAGTTCTCGGAGTAGATCGTCACGCTCAGCCTGTACTTGCCCCGTGGCAGCCGATTGGGTTGCGAGAACAAGCCAGCCTTTGTGACTGAGACCATGGCTTAGCTGTTCCGATACACATCAGTGTTTAGGTACTTCAGGCCAGAGTCGGCCATCAGCGTGACCACCTTGGCCTCTGGCCCCAGCTGCTCTGCTACTTGAATCGCGGCGACGACGTTTGCTCCGGAAGACGTCCCTGCGAAGAGGGCCTCCTCCCGCGCGATGCGCCTCGCCATGGCCTTCGCGTCGTCCGTTTTGACCGGCAAGACGTCGTCCACGAGAGTCGGGTCCCAGAGTGGAGGCGTGTAGCCAATCCCGACACCTTCGATCTTGTGAGGCCCTGCCTGACCCCCCAGCAACACTGACGATTCGGCGGGTTCGACGACGACGATCCTGATACTCGGTTTGTAGCGCTTCAGCACGGTGGCGACCCCACGCGAAGAAGCCGCCGTACCCACGCAGTGAACGAAGGCGTCGATCTCTCCCTTCGTTTGAGTCCAGATCTCCTCGCCCAGCGAGTAGTAGCCCGCGATGCTGTCATAGTTGTTGAGCTGATCGGTCCAGTAGGTGTGCGGCTCCTGGCTCAGCCTGCGGGCGGCCTCGATCATGTCCAGGATCAGCTTCCTGGTGGTGAGACCTCCCTCGCTTGGGACGAGCGTGAGCTCCGCACCCAGCGCCGCCATTTGATCCAGCTTCTCCTGGCTGAACGCATCGGAGCTAACGATCTGGAGACGGTAGCCTTTGGCGGCGCAGACCAATGCGAGCGATGCCCCCGTGCTGCCACCGGTGTACTCGACGACGGTGTCTCCGGGTTTCAGTCGACCGTCCTCCTCCGCCCGCGAAATCACGGCATGCGCCATCCGGTCCTTGACGCTGCCGGTGGGGTTCTCCCACTCGAGCTTCACGAAGACGCCCGCACACTTGGGTGGTACGACCTTGCGAAGTCGAACCATCGATGTGTTTCCAATAGCGTGGAGAATGTCCACGGGTCGATCTCTCCCTGTCCTGGCAGGTTCCCTCGACCTGCGCAGTCGATCATGCACGTAGCCCTTTGTTACCAAGCTGCCTCTCGGGTGGTGCCGAACGGATCGCGCATCAGCTGCGGGCCGCAGCCTCAGCACATACGAATTCTACGGTCCACCCCGCGTCGGCGCTCCGGCCCGCAGGGGCGCTTGCCACACGAGCGCCCGGCAGCTGCATGCGCTGGTTAGGCTGCACCCCCGGACCGGTCGACCGGGCCGAGCCACGGCCCCAACGCGGCCGCAGCCTCGGCCTCCGTCATGCCCTCGGCGGCCCGCTGGATGTCGGTCGACACCCAGTCTGGCAATGGTACCCGATGGAGTTCGTGGTGTCCCCGCCCGGTGTGGATCTCGCGCAGGGCGGCGAGCTGTGCCGCCGGGAAGCGGTGCGCGAGGCGGACGAGGGCTGGCCACAGGCGACGGTGCACGTAGGTGATCTTGCCGTTGACCAGCCGACAGACGAGCACGTCGGGCGGCTCCCGGAGGAATCGAGTGAGGCCGAAAATCTCTGGGCCCTTTCGATGGCCCCACCAACTTCCTCGGATCGGCGCACCCACGACCGCGGCTGCCAAATTCGGGACTGGGCCGCGCGCTGACTCCAGAACCACCCCATGGTTCTGGACGAAGGCGAGCGCATCCTTGGGGGTCATCTAACCACGCGTCGTACCGGTGCAGCCTAACGGATCGCGCATCAGCTGCGGGCGACATGCCCGCATACACGAACTCTATGGTCTACCGCCGGCCGGCGCTCGACGCGGCCGGGCGCTCGCCACAGAAGCGCCCGCCAGCTGCAGGCGCTGGTCAGGCTGCGCCCTGCGCCAGGCACCGTTCGGGCGCCGTCGGCGCCACAGTGG
>JBOHSN010000105.1:0-11925 GCA_050733215.1 Gemmatimonadales bacterium | reverse complement strand
GGCGCGCGGACCGACTCGCTCGGCCAGGCGCGGGCGCGCTGGCGGCTGGGGAAGCGCGCGGGACTCCAGGCTGCGCGCGCCCTCGTGGGCAACCCACGCACGGTGCCGGCGTTCGTGGTCACGGCGGTGGCGCACGCCGGGGCTCCTGCGGTCGCGCGGGTCATGAGCGGGGCCGGACAGAGCGGAACGGTCGGCGCGGAGCTCGCGAAGCCAATCGTGGTGCGCATCGCCGACCAGGCCGGCAATCCGGTGCCCGGCGCGGCGCTCCTGGTGCGTCCGGTGACGGGCAGCGTCGGCGATACCATCGTCGCCACCGACTCCGCTGGGCGGGCGAGCGTTCGCTGGACCCTGGGCCGCACCGCCGGCACGCAGCGCATCATGCTTCGGCTCGAGGATGCCGACACGACCATCGACCTCGCCGCGCGTGCCCGCCCGCTCGCACCGGCGAATCTCGTGTTCGAGGCGGCGTCCCAGTCCGGGGCCGCCGCACGAAAGCTCGCCAAACCGCTGGCCGTGGTCGTCACCGATGCCTATGGCAATCCCGTGGCTGACCGGGCGGTGCGGTTCTCGACCCGCGCGGGTCGGGTGGCCCCGGAACGTGTCATGACCGACGCCCGCGGCCGAGCCGAGACGCGCTGGACGCTCGGGGCCAAGCCGGGCGAGCAGATGCTCGAGGCCGCGGTGGTGGGGGCGGCACTCCGTGACACGGCCACCGTCGTCGCCCGCAAGGCCACCACAAAGGGCTAGTTTGGGCTATCTTCGCCACGCTCCCTTTACCTGAGGTGGCGGTTGCTCCCCGGTCTCCGCTCAGCCTTCGCAAAGGTCCCTTCCCGATCCCTTCAGCTCGCACGCCGGTTGTACTGGATGTGGCGCGAGGACGGCCATACGCCCGGGTCGCTGTTGCGCAAGCTGCCGCACTGGTGGCAGGGCTTTCGCGTCGCGTCCGCCGAGATGTACGGGTTCCCCCGGGCGGATGAACGGGACTACTTCAGCGACTACCACGCCACGCATCGAATCAAGGGGCTCAACAGCTCGCTCGTCTTCTATCAGCACAAGCTCGCACAGCGGGCGCTGCTGCTCGCGGCGGGGTTCCCCCAGACGCCGACCGTTGCGGTGCTGTGGGAGGGCCGCGTGGTATTGCACCCCTTAACCGGACGAGAGAATCCGGTCAGCCTCGAGCGACTTCGCCAGTGGCTCCTCGAGGACGGCGGCCGATTCGTCGTGAAGCCCGAGGATGGCGGGCGTGGCTCGGCCATCTGGCTGCTCGAGTCGCGGGACGGCGCGCTGGTCTGCCGGCGACACCGGCGCGAGGAGTCGTTTCCACCGACGGAGCTCGCCGAACGGCTGACGCTGGTCGAGCGTCACATGGAGCAGGGCGACTTCTGGCGGACGCTGTTTCCCGGGACGCTCAACACCGTGCGCGTGCTGACGCTCTGGCCGGCCGGCGGACATCCGTTCGTGGCTCGCGCGTGCCAGCGGATCGGGGCGGCGGACACGATCCCGTGCGACAATGCTTCGGCGGGGGGGATCAGCGCGGAGGTCGAGCTGGAAACCGGACGTCTGGGGCCCGGTCGCCGCAGCCGCGACAGCGCCCGGCGGCTCACCCACCACCCCGACTCCGGCGCGCCCATCGAGGGGGCGGTGCTCCCGTTGTGGGATGTGATCCGGGAGACCGCGCTCCGGGCGGCGCGCAGCATGCCGATCAACTGCTACGTGGGCTGGGATCTGTTCGTGGATCCTTCGGGACAGGTGATCATCGGTGAGGCGAGCGGGTCAACCGGCACCGGCATCTACCAGATTCACCGCGGCCTGCTCTCCGACCCCGCCGTCCGTCGCTTCTTCGAAGACGCGGGCATTCTCTGATGCACCGATGGATCTGGCTGCTTCCGATCAGCGCCGCACTCGTTCTCCACCTGGGCGGCCGGAACGAAGCGTTCCCCACCGTCCAGGGTCTCGGGGACGCGCCGGCTGCCTGGTGGTGGGTCTCGATCGGCGTCGCCGTCGCATCGGCGATCGGCGCGTTCCGCCTGATGCGGGCGCTCGGCGTCGAGGGCGCCTTGGTGCCGGTGGCGATGACGATGGGCTCGACCGGCGTGGTTGGCGCGCTGGCGGTACGCAGCGCCGATGGCCCGTCGGGGGTAGGGTTCGGGATGGAGCCGCTGGCGCTCTGCGTGCTCATCTGGTGCTACGACGCCTTCGTACGCAATCACCCCGCGCGCGCGGGAGTGCTGCTCGGCGCGGCGAGTCTCGCGCATCCGCTCATTCTCCCGCACGGGCTGATCACCGTGGCGATCGCGACGCCGTTCACGGCAGATGGGCGCTGGCGTGGCCTTGGCGTGACGACGGCCGTGGCCCTGGCGGCGGGGGCGCCGGCTGTCGTTCAGTTGGCGATCGCGACCGCCGACATCGCCGGGATGGACGGCGCAGCCACAGCCCGGGTGATCCAGGACGGCTATCTCTTCCGCTACCCCAACGCCTACACGCTCCGGGGGCTGTTGTGGGAAGACGGCATCGGCCAGATCCTGTTGGCCCTGGCCGGCCTCGGCGGCGCCATGTCGCTGATGCGCGCGGGCCGCGAGGCCGCCGCGCGCGCGGTCGCGGGGCTGATCGCCGGACATGCCGCGCTCACGGGGCTCGCCGTGCTCTGCTACACGCGACGGTTTCCCGGGCCCTGGCACCAGTCCGTGACGGCGTACGCGCTGGATCTCACGCTGACATCGCCGCTGCTGCCGCTCGTGAGCGGCATCGCGATCATGGCCGCCATCGAGGCGGACCTGACGCGCGGGTGTGACGGCATCGCGGACCCGCCGCTGCTTCGCTTCGCGTTGTGGGCCGCCGCGGGTACACTCCTCGTGACGATGACGTGGTCCGAGCGAGACCTGCTGGCGGCGGCACTCGGTCTGGTGGCGCTCGCCGTGGTGAAGACCGGTCGCGCACACCGGCTCGCCGCGGCCGTCCTCGCGGCGGCCGCGCTCGTCGCGGTCGCCTCGTATGCTCGCCGCGACCGCTCCCGCGCGCCGCTCGAGCGGGCCGATGCGGAGCTGTACGAGTGGGCGCGATCGACGCACAAACGGGCCGCGTTCATCGTGCCGCCGACGGCGCGTGGCTTCCGCTACTACACGCGTCGCGGAGTCTACGTGGACTACGACCTCGTTCCCCCGGCCAGCCCACGCGCGATGCTCATGTGGCGCGAGCGCCTCGATCGCGTGGCGCGCCCGGATGCCCGGGTCGGCACCGTGCCGGTTTGGCGGCGCCCGTACGCCATGGACCGGAGCTTCGCCATCGCCAACACTC
Organism: Gemmatimonadales bacterium; assembly: GCA_050733215.1. Lineage (GTDB taxonomy): Bacteria > Gemmatimonadota > Gemmatimonadetes > Gemmatimonadales > GWC2-71-9 > DASQPE01. The sequence goes on along the minus strand of JBOHSN010000105.1, from coordinate 8,631 downwards.
CCGCACGCGCGGCGGAGCTGCTCTCCCAGCTCGGCGCCGACTATCTCGTGTGGGATGCGCGCGGGCTCGCGATCCCGCCGTACCTTCCGGTGAATCGGCCGGCCGACTCTCGTGTCACCGAGGCGTTCCGGAACGATCGCTACGTCGTGTACACTCTCGCGGAGCCGCGGCGTGTCCGGCCCTGAGCGTCGCAACCGGGTCGCGCCTACGCTCGGCGCGTCACTGGCAGCCGTCGTCGTCGCGTTCTGGGGCGTGGTGGGGTTGCGCCGAGCGCCGCCGTACCGGGCGCCGCTGTTCGCCGACTCGATCCCTACACCGGCGTCGGCGGCCGATCTGCCGCCCGCATTGGCGCAGGGCACCCGCATTCGTATCGGCTTCGTGGGCGATCTCATGCAGCATCGCGAGCAGCGGAACGACGACTTCCGCCGTTCCTACGCGCTCGTGGCGCCGCACCTTCGGTCGCTCGATCTCGCCGTGGGTAACCTGGAGTTCCCGGTGGACTCGACTCTGCCCGTGGGCCCCGACTCCGGTACCGTGCGGTTCAACGGGTCCACCGCGCATCTGGACGCGATCGCGGACGCGGGATTCGACGTGGTCCAGACCGCCAACAACCACGCGCACGATCGGGGGCGCGATGGACTCCTTCGCACGCTAGAGGCGGTGCGCGGGCGCGGTCTCAAGCCGGTGGGAACGGCCGCGACGGTGGAACGGCTTCGCGGCGACCCCGTGCTGCTGGACGTGAAGGACGTGCGTCTCGCCTTTCGTGCTTACTCGATGCCGCCCAATACGTATCTCGACTCCGCGGGAAGGCCGGGGTGGGCGCCGCGCGACCTGCCGATCGATGCACTGGACTTCGCGCATTGGCGCGACGACGACCGCGCGCACGGGCAGGCGCTCTTCCGAGAGCAGGTGGCACAGGCGCGCGCGGAGGGCGCCGATCTCGTCATCGCGATGGTGCACTGGGGCAGGGAATACTACCTCGCGCCCAGCGCCGATCAGCGCCGCGCGGCGCACGATCTGGTGGACGCCGGTTTCGACCTCGTCATCGGTACGCACAGTCACGTGCTCGTCCCGGCCGAGGTGTACCGGGGCAAGCTGGTCGCGTACTCGCTCGGGAATTTCCTGGCGCGGACCACACGCCCCGAGACCGCGGTCGGCGCGGTGCTCGACGTCGAGCTGATCAAACATGGCGGGGGGACGGTGGTTTCACGGTTCGCCTATCGCCCCACGGAGGTACGCGGGCCCGGGCATGTGGTGACTCCGATCGACTCGGCTCGCAGCTCGGGGGACGCGGCCGCCTGGGCCGTGGCCCGCCGGGTACTCGGCGGGTCGGTGGCGTCCTGGGACTCCATCCCGCCGCCGTGATGACGATCTGCACGACAGCCGGCTAGTTTCCGGCCTCGTGCAAGGAGGATTGCTGCCGATGACGTTCCCCAGGAATGGGTCCGCGACGCGCCCACGGGATGCCGGCGGGCTCGGGGCTGCTCGCAGGCTCTACTGGATGTGGCAGCTCGACCGGCGGAGCCGCGCGCCCCTCCTGCGCAAGCTGTCGCTGTGGCGGCAGGGGTTTACCGTGCTCTCGGGCGAGCTGTACCGGTTTCCCGAGACGGATCCGCGCGATTTCCTTCCCGACTTTCACGCGACCCATCTGATCAAGCCGATCAACGCGTCGCTGGCCTTCTACCAGCACAAGCTGGCGCAGCGGGCCTTGCTGCTCGCCGCGGGCATTCCCCAGACTCCGACCGTGGCGGCGCTCTGGAACGGCCGGATCGTTCTACACCCCTTCACCGGGCGGGAGCAACCGGTGACGGCCGATCTCCTGGTGGACTGGCTGCTCCAGGACGGCGGCAGCTTCGTGGTCAAGCCGGAGGACGGCGGGCGAGGCGCCGCGACGTACCTGCTGGAGAACGCGAACGGGAGTCTGGTGTGCCGGCGTGGAGCGGAGAGCAAGCCGTTCCGGCCAGGCGACTACGCGGGACGGCTCACGCTGATCGAGCGGCGGGTGGAGCAGGCGGAGGCGTGGAGCGCCCTGTTCCCGCACACGCTCAACACGATCCGCGCGCTCACACTGTGGCCTCGCAGCGCCGAGGGGCCGTTCCTCGCCCGGGCAATGCAACGTATCGGCGCCACCGTGACCATCCCATGCGACAACTTCGCGGGAGGGGGCGTCGCGGCCGAGATCGATGTAGAAACCGGCCGCCTCGGCATCGGGCGGCGGAAGCGGGCCGACGCGGAGCCGGTGACTCATCACCCCGAGACCGGCGCGCCGATCGAAGGGGTGACGCTGCCGTGCTGGCCGGAGATCGTCTCCACGGTCCTCCGGGCCGCACGCAGCATGCCGATGAACTGCTACGTCGGCTGGGACGTCTTCGTGGACGCGACCGGTCAGGTGATCATCGGCGAGGCGAGCGGCTCGACCGACGTGGACATCTACCAGGTCCACCGCGGGCTGCTCGCCGACCCGCGGGTCCGGGGGTTCTTCGAGCAGGCCGGCGTGCTGTAGCGGCGCCGCTGTCGCTCAGCGATCGCCGAGGACCTTGACGACCACCCGCTTCCGGCGTTGGCCGTCCCATTCGCCGTAAAAGATCCGCTGCCAGGGGCCCAGGTCCAGCTGGCCGGCCGTGACCGGCACGATCACTTCGTGGCCGATGGTGAGGCTCCGGAGATGGGCGGCGGCGTTGTCCTCGCCCGTCTCGTTGTGCCGGTAACGCTCGGGATCCCACGGTGCGATCGTGTGCTCCAGCCAGTGCAGGATGTCGTGCCAGAGGCCGGACTCGTGGTCATTCACGAACACCGAAGCGCTGATGTGCATGGCGCTCACGAGCACCAGCCCTTCGCGGATGCCGCTCGCGGCGACCTGCTCCGCGACGGCGCCGGTGATGTCGATGATCTCCTGCCGGCGCTTCGTCTCGAACCATATGTAGTGGGTATGACTGGGCATAAAGCACTCGGATCGGAGGCGCCGGCCGGCCGGACAATCTGAGGACAACGAACCTTCACAGAATCGCCCTCTCCCGGCGACCTCCGCAAGCTGATTCGCCGCCTGGTAGCGCCTTCTGATGATCCGCGTCCAGCCGCCGCGCATTCACCGCCTAGAGTTCCACGCCTTGAGTCTTGAAGTGGTTCATAAGGCCGCAGACTCGCTCGATGTATGTGACGAAGTGGGCGAGGTTGGCTAGCAGGACACCTCGATCCAGGTCCGGCACGATCTGCGGGTGCCCGACCTCGTTGCGAGTGATGCGACAGAATTGAAATACCGACCCGAGCACGACGGTCAGGTCATTGGCTAGCGCGGGGTCCGTGGGCTTACTCTTGCACCCTCCGTACGACCTCTCAAACTCTTCATACCGCCTTGAAATGGCGCGGCCGTTGAGCCGCGAGGCGAGCCTCTCCTTGTTGGTAGGGTCCTTAACGCTCTCCAAGTACGTCTGAATCATCAGGTTGATCGCACGCTCTGAGGCGGCGCCGAGCATAAACGCAGTCGCCAAAAGCGCATTGGCCTTAAGACAGGCAATTGCCTCCTCGATGAAGCGAACGATAACCGGGTCCACGTCCAGGACGCGCTCGCGTATCACCTCGGGGAAACGTTCGATCTCAAACGGTAGCGCCTGACCAGGTAGGGCGTCCCCTGCTTCAAGGGCTATCCTCATTTGCTCAAGAAGTTGCTTGAGCGCTGACTCCTTGCCGCCGACTACGATCCGGCCGCTGTTGAAAACGCTTACCGGGACAGTTTGCGCCCCGCTCCGCACAGTCAGCTTTTCGCCATACTGCTCCTCAGCAGGTTCATAGTCGAGCTTCTGACGGGCGAGGAAGGCCTCCACACTCGCCAGCATCTTGGGGTCTGCAACGCTCATAGACCTCTCAGATTAGGGTCCTCTTAGTGTAAGGTGTTCCTGTCGGCATATTGCGGCTGTGCCCGCCGAAAACCGCGACCTAGGTGCGCAACCTAGCCGGTGTCGTGGGCCGCGAGAAAGCTGCCGTCGGGGTGTTCATCAGCTTCGAGGAGCCGACCCGAGCGATGCAGGCCGAAGCGGCCAGTCACAGATTCTTTGACTCCCCCTGGAGCAAGCACCCCTGCGTTCAGCTGCGCACCATCGCTGAGCTGCTCGATGGCAAGGCCGTGGATCATCCGCGCGTCGCTGGGGCCAACCAGACCTTCAAGGCCGCGCCGCGCATGGTACGCGAGCACGCCAGACTGCTGATGCTCGATCTGGGCAACGGCACGGACCACGGTAGCCCACGGAAAGACCGCCGAAGGCGGTAGGACCGAGGGGCCGCGTTTCCCGAAAGATGGGGCGCGGCCCTTGGCCTTTCCTCCCCTAGAAAAACAGAACCGTTTCTGCGCTCACCGCGGGCAACTCCTAGCTTCGACCTCGATTTCCCGACACACCAAACCTGAGCTAGGAGCCTGTATGTGTACGAAGTCGAAGAAGCCGAAGGAGGCCGGCAGTCCCTCGACCCCGCGCCGGGGCGAGCATACCGGCAAGTTTGCCGTATTTGCTGCCACTGCAGGTGACAGCGACAATCCCGAGCAGTACGTCGCCATTGCGCAGCTCGGCTACCTCTGTGAGGGAGCCGACTACACCTACGAGTACACGCCGCTGCTCGCGTTCGAGCGCGCGGACGGTTCGCTGCTGCTCGACGTCTCGGAGGTCCAACCGTGGAATGAGCCGCACGGTGGCCTGGATACTGAGGCGAACACTCTCGCGGTCTTCGCTTCTTGCCCGGACGCCTACGTCTACGCCAATGGCTTGTTGGCCGAGGGCAACCGCTGGAGGGCCGCCGCATGACTCCGCCTGAGATCTGGCCCTTGGTGCGCGAGCGCTATCTCCCTGTCCGAGAGGCCGCGAGGAAGCTCCGCTGCTCGCCGACCACGCTGTACAACCAGCGGCGACGCGGAGCGGCGCTCAAGTGGCAATGGTCGTTCACGTACCCGCAGCGAATTCTCGTGGCCGTGCATCGGAGGGACGCTGCATGAACGTGCCTCTTCGAGTGATCAACATCAGAGGCTGCTCCGGCGCCGGAAAGACGACGCTGGTTCGCCAACTGATGGAACGTCACGGACCAGCGATACCGATCGAGCGCCCCGGCGCGCGGCGATACGACGGATGGGCCCTGCCTTCGGGTGGTCGGCGACTACCGGCGTGCCTGCGGTGGCGCCGAGGGCATGAACGACGAGGAGATCGAGCGTGTGGTGCGCGAGTACGCGCACGTCGGTCACGTCCTTTTCGAGGGGCTGTTCATTAGCAACTCGGTTGGCCGTTGGAAGAATCTTGCGGCGGAGCTGCGGAACGTGACGTGGCTCGACGCGGTCGTGCTGGCCGTGGCCGCCGAGGAGTACGCGACGTTCGGCGGCTCCGACGGCGGAGTAATTACATTCTGAGAGGTGAAGCTGCTCTCCGTCTGTTCATCCCGAGCGCTGTATGTCAGCTGAGCGTGAGCCGTACGAGGTACCGAAGCCTGACCGTGACGACCAGATCGTCACGGGGATTCGGGCGGTCGCCTCGCTGGTGCCCGTCGTGAGTGGCCCAGCCTTAGAAATCCTCAACAGTCTCTTCAGTCGGCCGATCGAAATGCGGCGGGACGAATGGATGGCCGAAGTTGCTGACGGTTTGAGAAAACTGGAGCGAGAAGGGATCACGATTGAGACGCTACAGGACAACGAGAGCTTCGTTTCTACCGTCCTTCATGCGACGCAAGCAGCCCTGCGCACACATCAGGCCGAGAAGCGGAGAGCTCTTTCTAACGCCTTGGTCAATTCTGCTCGGCCCGGGGCTCCAGAGGACGCGCTGCAGCATATCTTCGTCAACTTCGTTGATGAACTCACGGCCTGGCATCTCCGCTTGCTATCTCTCCTTGGGAACCCGACGAGACTCGCGGCTTTATACGAACGATTCATCGGTCGGCTTACCAACGGCACAATGAGCACGGTCATCGAGGGAGAGTATCCTGAGTTAGCAGGCCGCCAGCGGTTCTACGCCCAGCTCTTACAAGATCTCTACAACCGTGGTCTCCTTAGCGAAGAGGCCGACCTCCCATTCGGCGGCTTGCGGGGCGGCCAGCACCTCCTCCCACCGGACGCGTTTCGGATCGACAGGACAACCTGGCTGGGACGCCAATTTCTGAGTTTCGTGGCAGAGAGTTCCTAGCTCGTCCCAGTGCCGCACCACAGCCCGAAAGCACTATTGGGTGGCGTCGCCCACTACAAACAGGTCCTCGAATGGACGCGCCGGGCGCGCGAATCACTGTAACACGTTCGCATTGCAATAGCTCGTGCAAACGGTCCGCTTCAACAAGCTGGACGCCTCGACCGCTTTACCTCCCCCCAGCTACTTCACCCGCGCGAATAGGTAGTCGTTCAGCTTCGTAGCGAATTGCTGCACGTCCAGCCCCGTGGGCTGTGCCTCACCCGGATGGGCAGAGTCGTTCCGTTGACCGAGCAGCCGGGCCAGCTCCTGATAGACCTGCAGGTCGTAGGCAAAGAGATCCATACCGACAACCAGCAGCACGGCATCAGCTGTGCGCTGGAGCTCCGGCGCGCTCGACACCTTAGCATCGGCCTTCACGATATTAAAAGGGTGGACCTTCTTCTTGGCGACTGTCGCATCGACCGCCGTGTTGAAGGCAGTAAACCCGCGTGCCTCAATCGCGGCGTGCAAGCGGGCAACACCAGCCGCCCACATCATGATGATCGCGGCCCGATACGCTTGCACCGTCACACAGCGGGCGGCCTCGTCAACGTACGCCGTCTCGTCATTCGTCAGGGTTCCCTTAAAAGCCGACTGTACCTGGCGCGCGAGGACTTGCCTGGGACTACCTGCATGACGAATGAGCGGGACAACCACAGCGTCCGACGCACTATCTAGGAACAGCTTGAATTTTTTTCTTAGAGCCGACGCTCGCGGCTGAGTAGTGGCACTTGCGAGCACGCCTTGCATCCCCGTGTCGTACGTATTGAGCTTGGCGGCATCACAGATGGCGGCATCACGAACAGCCGGTGACAGGCGTAGCCACTCTCGGGCGATGTCACCAACTTCCGTTTTTAGACTGGGCCCAATCCGCTGGCTATTTCCCAACTTCCCCAGAGCCTTGCTAGCGCTCCGCGCTCGTGAAAGCAGCCGCTCTAGATCGTCACTGCTTGGCAGCATTCTTCGTCATCTCTGCTACTAGCTCGTGGGTTTTGGTGATTCCGGAGGTAGACAGGTCCACGGAGTCGCCCACGTTCACCGCTTTGAAGTGGCTGGGCTTGGCTTCCCGCATCGTCTTTGAAAAGTTGCCAACGTCGTAGCACCCATGGTCACTGCAGACCGCCTTGATCTCGTCCCAGTCGGCAGACCATTTCCCAGTGACCAAATAGTTCTTGGCTGCAACCAGCAGAGCAGCCTTTCGGGCCTTCTGTTGGTTCTTTCCCTCCAACGCGAAGGCGCCAAACGTGAAGGGATCGATCGTAAAGTCGAATAACCCCACAACGTGATTCACTGTTACGCCTGAACGCTTCGCTAACGAGCTCAGACGCCCCCGAATCTCCGGTGGTATGGCCCCTTCCCCGCTCCCGGCTTCATCGCCCTGCCGTGGCTGACCCGTTTGAACGCCGCGCTCCAGGGGCCGGGCCTCCGGGGCGCGGGGGAGTTGGCTCTCGACATAACCCCCAAGCAGGATTTCGAAACACCTGGCTTGAAGATCTTGCGGGCATGTCTTAACGAGTGTCAGAATTCGGTCGATTTCGGCTTGTGCATTCTCGTACACAGGACCCCGCCATTGGAATAGAATTCCTAGTGCAAGCCGCTCACATTTAAGCGGGGCGGGGTGTCAGTCGTGGGGATTGGTCCATACCTGAACCTCGCTACCCGCAACTCGCTGGGCTGAATTGATTAAGTTCGTCTTAAAGTGGAATTGCGCTAGGGCGAATGCGCTAGGGCGCAGGAATGTGCCCGAACGGAGGCGCGGCATGGAACAGTGATGAGGAGCTGGTCATGAGCATCCAGGCACATGCAGAAGCTGATGCAGCAATTCGCAAGTGGTTCAGGGATAACGGTGTGCCGGTTACCACGACGCACGAAGATTTTGACCGCGACGTGTTCAGCTGGCGTCACGAGCCTGTGGGGTCGCGGTCACTAACGCTTCGGATCAGTCAGTCCGTGCTCGAGGATCTCTCCGAAACCGACCTCGTGTCGCTTCTGAACTCACAGCGTGTAATGGACTTGCTGAGGAAGGCTCCTGATCGGTATACGATTGTCTGCAGAGGCGATCGCGGCGACACGGTTGTTCGCCAGCTCGCCGAGCGACCGGAATAGCACGGGCCGTCCCATCGGGGATGGGCTCTTATGGCGCAGCCTGACTCGCCCGCATAGAAGCCCGAGAGAGGAGTTCCGGCAGCAATTTGGCGCAGCAGGACATTGTTAGGACAACGCGGGGCCTCTCTCCTGCCCCTTTGTGCTCTGCCGTTCGACACGACTGCACGCTGGGGCAACGCCTTACCCTCTGATGCACTCCGCCGGTATGTAGTCGATGATCTCCTGCCGCCGCGCCGTTTCGAACCAGAGATAGTGAGTGTGTGAGGGCATGTACGGGCCGTAGTCAGGGTCGACCTGGAGCTAGCCGATGGGATTCCTTCAGACGCTCCGCACAATG
>JBOHSN010000104.1:0-12035 GCA_050733215.1 Gemmatimonadales bacterium | reverse complement strand
CGGCCACTGCGTCGGTGTCGGGCCTCAAGGAGATCCGCTCGCCCATGGTGGGCACGTTCTACCGCGCGCCGGAGCCCGGGGCGGAGCCATACGCCACCATGGGCACGCGGGTCACGCCGGGCCAGACTGTCTGTATCATCGAGGCAATGAAGATCATGAATGAGATCGAGGCGGAGGTCGCCGGCGTGGTCCGCGAAGTGTGCGTCGAGGACGCCCAGCCGGTCGAGTTCGGTCAGGTGCTCTACAGGGTGGATCCGAATGGCTGAGCCGACCGGGGCCGGCGGGCCGCCGCCCTTCAACTTCAAGCAGGCGATTGCGCAGATGATCCAGCGGAACGGCTCGGATCTGCTGCTCAAGGTCGGCCGGCCGCCCACGGTGCGGGTGAACGGCGAGCTCGCCACGCTCGAAATGGCGCCGCTCAAACCCGAAGACCTGAAGCTGCTCGCCGAGCAGGTCATGACGCCCCGCCAGGTGAAGGAGTTCGCGGAAAAGAAGGAGGCGGACTTCGCCATCGGCGTACCCGGCGTCGGCCGGTTCCGCACCAACATCTATCAGCAGCGCGGCACGCTCGCCTTCGCCTTCCGTGCCATCCCCTACGAGGTGAAGACGGTCCGCGAGCTTCATCTGCCGCCGATCCTTGAGGAGATCTCGATGAAGCCGCGCGGGCTCGTGCTCGTCACCGGCATCACGGGCTCGGGGAAGTCCACCGCGCTCGCCTCGATGATCAATCACGTGAACCAGCACCGCCGGGTGAACGTGATCACGATCGAGGATCCCATCGAGTTCCTGCACCGCGACGTCCAGGCGAACATCTCGCAGCGCGAGGTGGGGAGTGATACGCTGTCGTTCGGCTCGGCGCTCCGGCACGTGTTGCGGCAGGACCCCGACGTGATCTTGATCGGCGAGATCCGCGACGCGGAGACGCTCGACACGGCGCTCAAGGCGGCCGACACCGGCCACCTCGTCTTCTCCACGCTGCACACGACCGACGCGACGCAGACCATCAACCGCGTCATCTCGTTCTATCCGCCCTATCAGCACCAGGAGATCCGTTCGCTGCTCTCGACGGCGCTCGCCGCGGTCGTGTGTCTCCGGCTGGTGCCGCGGAAGGACGGCCGGGGCCGGGTGCCCGCGTCCGAGGTCCTGATCAACACCGCGGCGGTGGCGGAGAACATCCGGGACATCGAGAAGGCGCTGAACATCCCCGACCTGATTGCCGAGGGCACCGTGTCGTACGGCATGCAGTCGTTCGACCAGTCGCTCATGAAGTGGTACAAGGAAGGGCTGGTCACGTACGAGAGCGCGCTCTTCTTCTCGACCAACCCGAGCGAGTTCGCGCTGCGCGTCTCGGGTGTGGACTCCGCGTCTGATCGGACGTTCAGCGAAGTCACCGGAGAGAAGGACGCCTCGCGGTCGCTGGATCTGACGCCGTAGTATGGTCAGGAAGGTGCTCGTCGCGAACCGCGGGGAGATCGCCCTGCGGGTCATCCGCGCCTGCCGGGAACTCGGGCTCGAGACGGTCGCGGTGTACAGCGAAGCCGACCGCGAGTCGCTCCATGTGCGGTTCGCGCACGATGACGTGTGCATCGGGCCGCCGCCGGGGCGGTCCTCGTATCTCAAGATCCCCGCACTGATCGCGGCGGCGGAGATCACCGGCGCCGACGCGATCCACCCTGGCTACGGCTTTCTTGCCGAGAACGCCGAGTTCGCGGACACCTGCCGCGCTTCCAACATCACGTTCATCGGCCCCACCGGCGAGCAGATCCGCCAGATGGGCGACAAGGCCACCGCCCGGCGGCTGGCCGGCGAGGCGGGCGTGCCCACGGTGCCCGGGTCACCCGGCACGATCGACGATCCCGACGAGGCGCTCGCGTTCGCCGATCGCATCGGGTTTCCCGCCATCATCAAGGCGACGGCCGGTGGGGGCGGGAAGGGCATGCGGATCGCGCACGACGCCGAGCAGTTCACCCAGCTGTTCGGGCTTGCGCAGAACGAGGCGCTCGCGGCGTTCGGGAACGGCGCCGTGTACGTCGAGAAGTACCTCGAGCATCCGCGCCACGTGGAGATTCAGGTGCTCGGCGACAACCACGGCAGGGTGGTGCACCTGGGGGAGCGGGACTGCTCGGTGCAGCGGCGACATCAAAAGCTCATCGAGGAGAGCCCGAGCCCGGCGCTCACCCCCGATCTTCGGCGCCGCATGGGTGAGTCGGCGGTCGCCCTGGCATCGCGGATCGATTACCAGGGCGCGGGCACGGTCGAGTTCCTGCTCGACCAGGACGGCAGCTTCTATTTCATGGAGATGAACACCCGGATCCAGGTCGAGCACCCCGTCACCGAAATGGTCACCAGCTTCGACCTGGTGAAAGAGCAGATCCGGGTCGCCTCGGGCGAGCCGATCTCGTACAAGGGTGACGGCACCCGGCTCCGGGGCCATGCCATCGAATGTCGGATCAACGCGGAAGACCCATACCGCGGCTTCCAGCCTTCGCCGGGGCTCATCACCGCCTACCATCCCGCCGGCGGGCCCGGCGTGCGGGTGGACACCCATGTGTACGCGGGCTATACCGTGCCCCCGTACTACGACTCGCTGCTCGCCAAGGTGATCGTGCACGGCAACGACCGGGCGGAAGCGCTGGCCCGGATGGGGCAGGCGCTCGACAGCTTCATTCTCGAGGGCATCACGACCACCATCCCGTTCCTCGCTCGCGTCATCCGCCATCCCGACTTCGTCGCGGGCAACGTGGACACCCGCTTTCTCGAGCGGGAGTCGCACCTGCTCCTGCCCCCCGGATGAGACTCCACGTCGCGTTCTCGCCCACGGGCCTGAGTCCGGCCGACGTGCAGGGTCGCGCGGTGTTCGTCATCGACATCCTGCGTGCCACCACCACGATGTGCGCGGCTTTGCACCACGGAGCCAAGGCGCTCATCCCCGTGGCCTCGACCGAGGAGGCGCTGCGTCTCGCGCAAACCATCGGCAGCGCGGATGTGCTGCTCGCCGGCGAGAAGAACTGCCTGCGGATACCCGGCTTCGCGCTCGGCAACAGCCCGCTCGAGATGAGCGAATCCGCCGTGAAGGGGAAGACGATCGTCGTCACCACCACGAACGGCACCAAGGCGCTGCTCGCCGCGCAGGGTGCGGCCGCGGTCTACGCCGCCTGCGCGGGGAATCTCACCGCCGCGGGCGAGCGGGCGCGCGAGTCGCTCGAGCGCCGGCGTGACGTGCTGATCCTGTGCGCCGGGCGGGAATCGTCGTTCGCGCTCGACGACGCGTACTGCGCCGGGCGCCTCGCGGTCGCCGCGCTCGGCAGCCGCAAGCCGCGCAGGGGACTCAACGACGCCGCGCTCGCGAGCTTCGATCTGGTGCGGCGCTACGGCGATACCTGGACGCGTCCGCTCCGCTACAGCCGCGCCGGTCGCGAACTCATCCGCCTCGGCTTCCAGGACGACGTCGCCGATGCCGGGCGCCTCGACGCCTATCCAGTGCTCCCGCACTTCCACGAACGCCGGGTCACGATCGCTCCTCAGCTTCAGCCGTCATGAACCCCGAATCCCGCCGGCGGTTCGGCGCGCTAGCGGCGCTGATCGCCGGCCTCTTCGTCACCCTCGCGCTGGTGCCGCACGCGCAGACCGGCTGGGTCGGGACCGTCCTCGGCGACGCGCTCTGGCGTGCGCTCGGCGTCGGTGCGGCCGGCATCCCGCTGCTTGGCTTCGCCATTGCGCTGGCGGGCTTCGACCGCCTCCCGCGGCTCGACATGAAACGCGCCGCCCTGCTCATGGGCGGATTCACCGTGCTCGTGCCGTTCGTGCTCGGCGTGATCCTCGCGCCGCCTGCCGGGGCGTTCGATCCGCCGCTTGCCGAGATGAGCTGGCCCGCACGGGCGGTCGGCCTCCTGCCGGCGCTGCTGAGCCGCGGCGCGGTGCAGGCCGTCGGCACGGCCGGCGGACTTCTGCTCGGATTCCTCGCGCTCTCGGGGCTCACGCTCGCCACGTTCGCGTGGCATCCGCTGCAGCGGTTAGAGAAGAGCAGAGCAGAGGAGCCGAAGAGCAGCGACCCGGGGACGGCGCCTGCCCGCGGGAAATCACCGCCGCTCATCGGCTCTTCTGCTCCTCTGCTCGCCGGCGAGCGCGCGTCGACGGTCAAGCCTGGCCAGAAATCTGGGGGCAAGCGCACGCTCGCCCGGGCGGCTCCGCAGGAGCAAGGCCGCGTGTGGGAGGTCGAGCTGCTCGAGCCGCCGCCGACCCGCGCGATCGACGCCGGTGAAGCCGAGCTCAGCGCGCTCCAAACCCGCCTCGAGGAAACCCTCGCCGAGTTCAAGGTCGAGGGCGATGTCGCGGGCCGGACCACGGGGCCCGTGGTGACTCAGTATGGCGTCCGGCTGCGGCCGGGAGTCAAGATGAACCGGCTGGTCACGCTGGCCGACGACCTCGCCCTCAAGATGAGCGCCCGCTCCGTCCGCGTCGCACGGATCCCGGGGAAGGACATGGTGGGCGTCGAGGTCCCCAACCCGAAGTCGCGGATCGTCATGCTACGCGAGCTGCTCGACGACGAGCAGTGGAGCGCCGAGGATCGGCTGCTGCCGGTCGCGCTCGGCCTCGACCTCGAGGGTCGTCCCGTCATCGCCGATCTCGCCAGGATGCCGCACCTCCTCATCGCGGGCGCCACCGGGACGGGCAAGTCGGTGGGGATCAACGCAGTCATCACCTCATTGATCCATCAGTACCAGCACAAGGAGGACCTGCGCTTCCTGATGATCGACCCGAAGATGGTCGAGCTGTCGATGTACAAGGACCTGCCGCACCTCCGCCACCCGGTAGTGACGAACAACAAGGAGGCCGCGCGGGTTCTCAAGTGGGCGGTGGCGGAGATGGAGCGGCGCTACACGCTGCTGGAGGCGAACGGCGCCCGTAACGTGACGGACTTCAACCGCAAGGTGCTCGACGGCAAGTCGCTCCGGAACCCGGGCGCGAAGAAAATCACGCTGACCGACATCGCCGCCGAGGCTCCCCACACGCCGCCGCCGCCCCCCGCCGACGAGCAGTACACCCAGGGCAAGCTGCCGCTGATCGTGATCGTCGTGGATGAGCTCGCCGATCTCATGATGACGGTGCAGGCGGAGGTCGAGGCGCCGCTTGCCCGGCTGGCGCAGAAGGCCCGCGCCGTGGGCCTCCACCTCATCGTCGCGACGCAGCGACCGTCGGTCAACGTCATCACCGGCCTGATCAAGGCGAACTTCCCCTGCCGCGCGGCGTTCCGCGTCGCCCAGAAGGTGGACAGCCGCACGATCCTGGATCAGAATGGCGCGGAGGCCCTGCTGGGCAAGGGCGACATGCTCTTCCTCGAGCCCGGTAAGAGCGAGCCGATGCGGCTCCAGGGCGCGTACATCAGCACCGAGGAGAGCGAGCGGATCATGGCCCGCTATCGCGCCTGGCGCGATGTGCGGGAGCAGCGTGGCGTCGCGGATCTGGTCGAGACCAACATCCTCGACGAGGTGCCCGAGGCCGAAGGCGCCGAGGCCGGCGCCGAATCCTCCGATCCCACGCAGCGCGATCCGCTCTTCAAGGAAGCGGCCATCGCCTGCGTGCAGAACATGGGCGGCTCGACCTCGCTGCTCCAGCGGAAGCTGGGCATCGGCTACGGCCGGGCGGCGCGCATCATGGATCAGCTCGAGGATGCGGGGATCCTGGGGCCGGCCAACGCCAGCAAGCCGCGCGACGTGCGCGTCGGGATCGACCAGATCGACGAGTATTGCGGGTGACCCCGCGCGCGTTTCCGACCACGCACGGCTCGATGGTCGAGGCGATGACCAGCCCCGACCCCGACGCCCGCCGGGCCGCCTTCGCCGCGCTGGTTGCGGTGTACTGGCGGCCCGTCTACTTCCACCTGCGGGTGCGGTGGGCGCGCGAGCCGGCTGATGCCGAGGACCTCACGCAGGAGTTCTTCGTCGCCGCGGCGTAGTGGACTGGGACGCCTGGATCAAAGGAAGAGCGGAACCGTCCGGCTCGGTGAAGAGCCAGATCTCGCCTGTCGGGACGAAGCCGAGCTTCTGGGCGAGAGCGCGGGAGGCGGCGTTGGACTCCGCCGCGCCCCACACTGGCCGCTGGCCGAGGCCGCGGAACCGCTCAACCTCGAACGCCACCGCCCGCGCCGCGAACCCTCGGCCGCGCCACGGCTCGAGCGTATCGATCGAGACGTCCCACAGCGATTCGGTTTCGGCCCCCGCATAGCAGAACGCCACCGCCGTCCCATCGGCGATCGCTGCGGCGATCCTGATTCCCACCGCCGCCACACCTAGCAGCTCTTCCCGCAATGCGGCGGGCACGTGCTCGAGTGCGGCGACCTCCTCGGCCGCGAGGTGGCGCACCTGGCCGCGCGCCAGCTCCGGCAACCGCGGCTCGCTGCCCAGTACGTGCAGCACGGCGCGCTCGACCCGGAGCTCGGGCAGCGCGCCCGCGACCCAGTCACGGCTCTCCGGTGGCGCGATGACAGAGCCGCCTGGACCGGCCAGGGCCGCGGCTTCGCCGATCGCCTCGTACGGCGGCCGCCCGGCGACGCATGCCGAGCGGAACGACGGATCGGCCACCGCACAGGCGAACGGGTGAAGCGACAGGCCCAGCACCTCGGCGCGCCCGGCGAGCAGCGAACTCCTCAGCTCCACCCACCGAGGCAGGTCAGGAAGCAGGGCCGTGATGTCCGCGCGGCTCACGAAGCGCGAGCCGCCGCCGCGACCGGCGGCCGGGCTACGATCTCGTCGAGCCGCGCGGCGATCGCCGCTTGCTCCTCCGCCAGCCGCCGCCGCCGCTCCGCACCGAAGCGCAGGAGCAGCCATCGGCGCGCCTGATGAAGCCGCGCCGCCCAGGCCTGCTGTACGCCGAGCCCGCTGAGCCCTGCAAGCGGGAGCGCTACCGCGAGTCCCAGGCCCGCCGGCCAGCCCCAGGTCATGCCGCCCAGCGTGGCCAGCGTCGCCCACCAGCCGATCACGAGCGCCGCTCCGATGAACAGGTGACGGGTCGCCTGGATCTCCTGGCCACCGCCTGCCTGGCGGGTGGCCAGGTCGGCGAGGATCATGGGTCCGGAGACCAGCAGCAGCCCGAGCATCGCCATGCCGGCCGCGGCGACCAGTGGGAGCCGGCGACCCGTCCACCGGATCGCGCGCTCCAGGTCGGCGGGCTCCTCGAGATCGGCCGGCGTCAGGCCGAGCTGCGCGAGCCGGCGTCCGTGCGCGGTGACCGCGGCGGCGAGCGGCGGATACCGCTCGTCGCCGGTCTGCCGCAGCATCCTGAGCCAGCCGGTGGCGAGCCACAGCCGGCGCACCCGATCGGCGGGATCGGCGGACGCGGTGCGCGTCGCGGCGTAGATCCCTTCCGCTGTGGTGACGAGCGGCTCGTCCGCCCAGTCGTCGAGGTTCACCGTGACGTTCGCAAGGGCGCCGGTGATACGATCGGTCAGGTCGCGCACCGCGTTCGCGCGGTCGGCAGTGGTGCCCCGCAGATCGTCCCACCCCACCGGCGGACCAAGCACGACCAGAGCTTCCGATCGCGCGCGATCGCGATCCGCCATGACGAGCCCCACGGGGATGATGGCGAGTGGGACGCCGCCCGCCGCCGCGCCGAGTGCGACCCGCGCCGCGCCGGTCTTGAGGGGCGCGAGCGCCGGGGCGTCATGGCTGGTGCCTTCGGGGAAGATGGCCACCGCGGCGCCGCCGGCGAGTGCCGCCGTGACCGCGGCGACCGTGACCTCGTTTCCTGCGATGAGCCCCGGGTCGTCCTGGGGGCGAAAGACCGGCAGGCACCCCGCGAGATGGAGCACGCGGCCCACGATCGGAATGCGGAACAGCGGCGCCTTGGCGACGAAGCGCACCGGCCGCTGGACCGCAGTGGCGACGAGCAGCGGGTCGAACACCATGTTCGGGTGGTTGGCGACCAGAAGCAGCGGATCCAGTTCAGGCGGCGGCGGCCCGGCGACGGTCACGCGGTAGTAGGCGTGCGTCACGAGCCGCGCGAGCGGTCCGACGACTGGAAGCAGCCAGGGGGTGCCGTGCTCGGCCATGCCGAAGGATGCGATGACCTACGGCTATCCGCTATCCGCTATCCGCTTGAACCGCGACCGTTCGGATCGGCGCGCGAGGCGACGAATCCCGACGTACAGAGCGGTTAGCGGATAGCGGATAGCCGTTGGCGTTCTTTTGAGCGCCGGGTCGCGCACTCGGGATGACGGCGGTCCCGGTGCGCATGGCGATGTTCGTCGCGTGCCCACGACCTCTCTGGTTCCGCGCGCGTTCGTGCCCGTCACTGAGTGGGCGCACCCCGGCCAGGTCCGAGGCATGTGGGGAGAACGCGTGGCGCTGGCGTATCTCACCGCGTGCGGCTGGGCCATCGAGGCGCACCGCTTCCGGTTCGGCCGGCACGACGTGGACCTGATCGCCCGGCGGGGCTCGCTGGTCGCGTTCGTCGAGGTGAAGACTCGCGGTTCGCGCAGTTGCGGCGCACCGCTGGAGGCGGTGAGCTGGCAAAAGCGCCGGGCAATCGGCTGGGTGGCAGAACGATGGCGGGTGCGGTACGGCCGCCGGCAGGACCAGTACCGGTTTGACCTCCTGGCGGTCTGCGTGGGCGCAGACGGGGCAGTAGTAGTGGAGCACGTGCCGGATGCTTGGCGCCTGGAGCGGTAAGAAAACGAATGACTGATTTTACTCCACTCCGGCACCATTGCTTCGGATCATGTTCGGTAATACATTGGGTCACGCTGTAGGTAGTGGATCAAAACAAGCCACTTCAAGACTCTCGAGGAAACCTGCCAAATGGCCGCTGAAGCAACCCGGCTCGAAGCCGACCGCCGGAAGGCGCTCGGGCTCGCCATCTCCCAGATCGAGAAGCAGATCGGAAAGGGCGCCATCATGCGGATGGGAGCCGACACGCCGCGGGTCAGAATCGGGGCCATTTCCACCGGGGCCATCAACCTCGATGCCGCCACCGGCATCGGCGGGGTGCCCCGCGGCCGCATCACCGAGATCTACGGCCCCGAGTCGTCCGGCAAAACCACGCTCTGTCTCCACGTCGTGGCCAACGTGCAGAAGGCGGGCGGCGTGGCCGCGTACGTGGACGCGGAGCACGCGCTCGACATCGAGTACGCCAAGAAGCTCGGCGTCAACGTCGAGGACCTCCTCGTTTCCCAGCCGGACACCGGTGAGCAGGCGCTCGAGATCGTTGACATCCTGGTCCGCTCGGGCGCGGTGGATCTCGTCGTCATTGACTCGGTCGCCGCGCTTGTGCCCAAGGCCGAGATCGAAGGCGAGATGGGTGATTCGGTGATGGGGGTGCAGGCCCGGCTCATGAGTCAGGCGCTCCGGAAGCTCGCCGGCGCCATCAACCGGTCGAACACCTCGGTGGTCTTCATCAACCAGCTCCGCGAGAAGATCGGCGTGATGTTCGGCAACCCCGAGACCACCACGGGCGGCAAGGCGCTCAAGTTCTACGCCTCGCTCCGGCTCGACATCCGGCGCATCGGCCCGGTGAAGGAGCGCGAGACGGTCATCGGCAGTCACGTGCGGGTCAAGGTAGTCAAGAACAAGGTCGCGCCGCCGTTCCGGCAGGCGGAGTTCGACATCATGTTCGACGAAGGCATCAGCCATACCTCGCTGCTCGTCGACCTCGCCGCCGAGGCCAACATCATTCAGAAGTCGGGCGCGTGGTACTCCTATGGCGACCAGCGCATCGGACAGGGGCGCGAGAACGCCAAGCTGTTCCTCCGGGACAATCCCGCGCTCCTCCTCGAGGTCGAAGGCAAGGTCAAGGAAGTGCTCGGCATGAAGCCGGTCACGCCGGGCGCCGACGCCGACGACGCTGACGAGGAGGAGTAAGGTGGCGGCGGATCGGCTGCCGGCCATCACCGCCATCGAGCCCGACTCCTGCCGCCCGGGCGCGGTCAGGCTGTTCGTCGCCGGGCAGCTGTATTGCACGGTGGATGAATCGGCGGTAGCGGGCATCGGGGCCGGGCACGTGCTGGAGCCGCCACTCTCAGACGCGCTGGGCCGGGCGGCCGACGAGGAGGCTGCCTACCGGACGGTCCTCCGCGCCCTGCACCGGCGGTCGCACGCCCGCGCCGACCTCGCGCGCCGGATGGTACGGCGGGGCCATGCTGCCGACGCGGTCGATGCGGCGCTCAGGCGGGCCGAGCAACACGGCTTCCTGGATGATGCCGCCTTCGCCGCCCATTACGTGCACACGCGCTCTGAGCGCGGGCGCGGGCCGGCGCGGCTTACGCGCGATCTGCTGGCGCTCGGTCTCGCCCGCCCGATCATCGACCGGGCGGTGGCCGAGCGCTGGCCCCCGGAGGCAGACCGCACCGCGGTGCCGGCGGCGCTCGCCGCCCGCCGCGCGGCGCAGATGGGCGACCTCCCGCGGCCGGTCAAGCGGCGCCGGCTCCTCGCGTTCCTCGCCCGGCGCGGATTCAAAGGTTCGGAGGCCATCGAAGCGGTGCGAAAAGTTCTGTAGCTATTCCGCTATCGGCCATCCGCTATCCGCTATCCGCTCGTACCGCGGCCGCTCGAATCCCCGGCGCGACGATCCGAGCGGTAGCGGAGCGGGCGGATAGTGGATAGCGGATAGCGGATAGCGGATAGCGGATAGCGGATAGCTATATTCTCCCCCATGAGTTCCGCCGATATTCGACGTCGTTTCCTCGATTTCTTCGTGGCCCGGGGGCACCGCGAGGTGCCTTCGTCGTCACTGGAGCCCAAGGACGATCCCACGCTCCTGTTCACGAACGCGGGAATGGTGCAGTTCAAGCGCACCTTCCTGGGCCAGGAGCACCGGGACTACGCGCGCGCCACCACCTGCCAGAAGTGCGTGCGCGCCGGCGGCAAGCACAACGACCTTGAGCAGGTCGGCCACACCCGCCGGCATCACACGTTCTTCGAGATGCTCGGCAACTTCTCGTTCGGCGACTACTTCAAGCGCGACGCCATCGCGTACGCCTGGGAGTTCGTCACCTCGAAGGAGTACCTCGGGATCGACGCCGACCGACTGCGCGTGACGGTGCACCACGGCGATAAGGAAGCCCGGGCGCTCTGGCGCGAGGTCGCCGGCCTGCCGGACCATCGGATCTACGGCCTGGGCGACAAGGACAACTTCTGGCAGATGGGCGACACCGGTCCGTGCGGGCCGTGCACCGAGATTTACGTGGATCTCGAAGGGTCGGCTGGGCGGGAGAAGGTGGGAGAGGGCGGGAGAGAGCGCGAGGCGGTCGTCTCGCAAGCCGACTTCGAGCGCCTCGCCGAGCAGGGCCGCTACCTCGAAATCTGGAACCTCGTGTTCATGCAGTACGACCGTTCGGCGGATGGGACGCTGACGCCCCTCCCTCGGCCGTCCGTGGACACCGGCGCGGGGCTCGAGCGCATCGCGGCCGTGATGCAGGGGCAGGACAGCAACTTCCACACGGATCTTTTCCGGCCGCTGCTGGATCGGGCAGGCGAGCTCATCGGCCGGCCGTATGACTACGCGGAGACGGACGATCCGGGCGCCGACAACACCTTCGGGTCATATCGGGTGCTCGCCGATCACGCCCGCGCCGTCACCTTCCTCCTCGCCGACGGCATCTACCCCGGCAACGAGGGGCGGGGTTACGTGCTTCGGCGTATCCTGCGCCGCGCGGTCCGGCACGCCTGGCTGCTCGGACGGCGGGACCCGACACTGGCGCCGCTCACCGACGTCGTGGTGCGCGACATGGGCGGCGTATATCCTGAGCTGGTCGCCAGGGCCAAATACATCCGGGAAACAACGGAGGCGGAGGAGCGGCGCTTCCTCGAGACCATTGACGGTGGGCTTCGGCGGCTGGAGGAGATCTTCGCGTCCGGCGCCACCGTCATTCCGGGCGACGACGCGTTCAAGCTGTACGACACCTACGGCTTTCCGATCGATCTCACCCAGATCATTGCGGGCGAGCGCGGCGTGACCGTGGATGTCGGGGGCTTCGAGCGCGCGCTGGACCGGCAGCGCCGGCGATCGCGCGCGGCCCGCCGGCCCGCCGGCCCGCCGGCCCG
>JBOHSN010000103.1:0-12154 GCA_050733215.1 Gemmatimonadales bacterium | reverse complement strand
CCGCCGGGGCGCGCGCCTCCGGCATCGTCGCGCCCGGAGCCGGCGGCCTGCGGAGCCGGGAGAAGATGGTCTGGAACTGGCCCGCCATCGCCGACCGTCTCCATGAGGATTGGCGCTGATGGCCATCAAGGGCAGCCTCAAGGAGGCGAGTCTTCCGGACGTCATCCAGCTCCTGTTCCTGGGCCGGCGGACGGGATGCCTTGCCGTCGCGGACGGACAGAACTTCGGCACGATCTACTTCCACGAGGGGCAGATCGTCTCGGCGTCGATCGTCAACCGGCGCGACCGGCTGGGCGATATGCTGGTGCGCAACAACCGGATCACGGCCGAGCAACTCCGGCAAGCGGTCGACGCCCAGGGTCGGGCGCGCGAGCGGCGGCTCGGCGTGATCCTGGTGGAGCAGGGAGCCATCAGCCGCGAGGAGCTGGCCGACTACGTGCGGCTGCAGGTGGAGGAGGCGGTCTACTTCCTGTTCACCTGGACCTCGGGCACGTTCAACTTCGAGTCCAACGTCCTGCCGGAAGGCGGCGAGTCCGGCCTTCGCATCAATCCGGAGTACCTCCTGCTCGAGGGGGCACGCCGGGTGGACGAGTGGAGCGTCATCCAGAAGAAGATCCCCACCTTCGATCTCGTCTTCACGGTGGACATGGCGCACGTCGGCCACTCGGACGTGACCTTGTCCACCACACAGCAGCAGATCCTGTCCCTGCTGGATGGGACCCGCGACGTGCAGCAGGTCGTCGAGGACGCCGGGCTCGTCGAGTTCGACGTCGGCCAGGCGCTGTACGGCCTGATCACCGCGGGGTTCGCGCATCGCACGGGCACCTCCGCCTCGGCCGCGACGCCGCGGGTGAACGAGACCCGGATCGAGGAGCACCGGAATCTCGGCATCGCCTTCTACAAGACGGCCATGCTCGACGAGGCGCAGCGCGAGTTCCGCCGCGTGGCCGACCTGCGTCCGTCCGAGGGCAGCGCACCGTTTTACCTCGGGCTCATCGCACTCCGGCAGGGCCGCTGGGCCGAGGCCGAGCAGGCGCTCCGGCTGGCGGCGGAGAAGGGCGGCCCGCGTCCAGCCGCGCTCCACGATCTCGGACTCGCCCTCGAGCAGCAGGGCCGCCTCGACGACGCCGAGGCAGCCTACGGCGATGCGGCCGGCCGGGCACGGGACGACGTGCGCATCCTCATCGGGTGGGGCGTAGCCGCGCTCAAGCGGGCCGACCACGCCGTGGCCCTTGGCCGGCTCGCGCGTGCCCGCGAGCTGCTGGGCGAGAAGCCGCCGCCGCCGGTCTGGTTCTGGGCCGCCGCGCTCGCGCACGCGGGCGCCGAGGACGGCGAGGCCGCGCTCGCCACGGCGCGGGCCGGCGTGACGGCGCATCCGGCGAACGCCGTGCTGCGAAACAACCTGGCCGTGCTGCTCGAGGCGAGCGGCGATCTCCCCGCTGCCGAGGCGGAGCTCCGCGCGGGTCTGGCCGAGGATCCCTCGCTCCCGCAGATCTCGAAGAATCTCGCCGATCTCTTCTACCGCGCGGGCCGGTACGACGACGCCTTCGAGGCGTACGAGCGCGCCGCCAAGCTCGATCCCGAGCTGGGCGACGACCTCTACTTCAAGCTGGGCAACCTGGCGTTCAAGCGGGGAGATCACGCGCGGGCGCGGGCGAGCTGGGGGCGGGCCACCGAGCTCAATCCCGGCCACCAGCTCGCCCGCGCCAACCTCGACATGCTCGGCCGTACGGCGTGACCGCCGACCAGGCCGGCTTCGACGCCCTCACGCGGGAGATCTCGCGCACCGCGGGGCTCTCCCTGGACGTCTACAAGGACAAGTGTCTGCGCCGGCGTATCGCCGTCCGGATGCGCGCCTGCGGGGTCCACACCTACGGCGAGTACCAGGCCGTGCTGTCCCGCACCCCGGGGGAGTACGAGCATCTGAAGGACGCGCTCACGATCAACGTCACGCGGTTCTTCCGGAACGCGGAGACGTGGGACCGCCTCGCGACCGGCTTTCTCCCGGCGCTGCTCGCGCGGGTGCCCGGCGCCATCCGGGTGTGGAGCGCGGGCTGCTCGTCCGGCGAAGAGGCCTACGGGCTTGCGATCCTGGTCGCCGACGCCGCGGTCGCGGCGGGTGACGCGCGCGGCCTCGAGCGAGTGCACGTCGACGCCACCGACATCGATCGCCGCAGCCTCGAGCGCGCCGCCGAGGCGCGCTACGGCCCCGATGCGCTGGCCGAGACGCCGCCCGGCACCGTGGCGCGCTACTTCGAGCCCGAAGCCGATGGTTGGCGCGTGGCCGCCGCGGTGCGGCGGCGCGTGCGGGTCCGGCGGCACGATCTCGGCCGCGAGCCGCCCCCGGGGACGTTCCATCTGATCGTCTGCCGCAACGTGGTGATCTACTTCGAACGACCGACGCAGGAGCGGCTCTTCGACGCGTTCGTGGACGCGCTGCTGCCCGACGGGCTGCTGGTCCTGGGCAAAGTCGAGACCCTGTTCGGCCCCGCGCGCGAGCGGCTGCTGCTTGCCGACCCGCGCGAGCGCATCTACCGGCGGCCGGCATGAGCGACCGCGACGTGCTGGTGCGGGTGGCCGACCTCAACGTGGGCAGCGAGGGCGACGCGCTCGTCACCGTGGGGTTGGGGAGCTGCGTCGTGATCGTGCTCCACGACGCGACGGTGCGCGTCGGGGGCATGGCACACGTCCTGCTTCCCTCCCCCAATCTGTCGGGGCGGCAGGAGAACCCGGCCAAGTGTCCCCAGACCGCCGTGCCCGTGCTGCTCGAGCGCATGGCGCAGCGCGGGGCAAGTCCCCGCCGGATCACCGCGCGCATCGCCGGAGGCGCCAGCATGTTCGCGGCGCTCACGCCGCCGGGCACCGTGCACATGGGCGAACGGAATGTGGTGGCTTCGCGCGAGACGCTGCGGGCGGTGGGGCTGCCGCTCGTCGGCGAGGACGTCGGCGCCGATTACGGACGCACGGTCCGCTTCCGGGTTGCCGACGGGCGGATGGAGATCAGCTCGGTGATGCATGGGATCCGCGTCCTCTGAGCCGCCCACCGTGCTGGTCGTGGACGACAGCCCGTTCTTTCGCCGGCTGATCAGCGAGGTCGTGTCGGCCAGCGGCGAGTTCCGGGTCGCGGCCACCGCGCGGAACGGCATGGACGCGCTCCGAAAGCTGCACGAGCGGCAACCCGACCTGGTGCTCATGGATCTCGAAATGCCGGAGCTCGACGGCCTCGCCGCCATCGGCTACATCATGTCGGAGGCGCCCCGGCCGATCGTCGTCGTGAGCGCGTACGCGGGGCCCGGCACCGCCGGCGCGATTCGCGCGCTCGAGCTCGGCGCGGTGGATCTCGTGCCGAAGGAGGACGAGCGGAGCGAGTCCGCCCTCCAGCGCTTCGGGGACCGGCTGCTGGACGCGCTCCGCGCCGCGCGCGCGGCCGACATTCACCGCCTCCCCGTGCTCGCACGGCCCCGGCTTGCCACGCCGGCGGCGCCGCTCCTGGCGCTCCCGGGCCGCGCGCGGTTCTGCGTCGCCATCGCGGCGTCCACCGGTGGGCCCCGCGCGCTCGCCGAGATCGTGCCGCATCTGCCGTGCGGCCAGCACGCGGCCTACGTCATCGTGCAGCACATGCCGCCCAAATTCACCCGCAGCCTCGCCGAGCGGCTGGCATCGCAGAGCCAGGTCGCGGTGGTCGAGGCGGAGGAGGGCACGCCGCTCCTGGTGGACACGGCCTATGTAGCGCCGGGCGATTATCATATGCGGGTCGCCGACGGGCCCGGCGGCCCGCACCTCCGACTCGGCCGCGAGCCGGCGGTGTGGGGCGTCCGGCCCGCGGCCGATCCGCTCTTCCGCTCTGTCGCCGAGCTCTTCGGCCCCCGAGCCATCGGCGTCGTGCTCACCGGCCTGGGCCGAGACGGCGCCGACGGGCTTCGCCTGATCCACGACGCGGGTGGCCTCGGCATCGCGCAGGACCGCGGCAGCTCCACCGTGTACGGCATGCCCAATGCTGCGCTTCAGGCGGGCGGCACCGACCACGTGCTGCCGGTGGACCGCATCGCCGAGCGGCTGGGCCACGAGCTCGGCCGGCTCGGCCGCGCATGACCGCGTTCGCGGTGCTGCTCGCCCGCGCGGGCGCGCGAAGGGTGGCGCTGCCGCTGGAGCATCTCGTGGAAGTGATCAACCCGGGCCCGGCAGTGTCGGTGCCCGCGCGGGAGCCGGCGCTCCGCGGGCTGGCGAGCCTGCGAGGCCGGTTGATCCCGCTGATCCACCTCGGCGCGTTGCTCGATGGCGGAACCTGCCCCTCGACGCCGGGCGATGCTGCCGTCGTGATCTCGGTGAATGGGCGCGCGCTCTGCCTCGAGGTGGAGGCCGTGGACGAGGTGACCCGCGGCGACGTGGTGCCGGTGCCCGCCGGCGAGGCGCTGCCGTGGGCGCTCGGCGTGGTGCGCGCCGACGGCGGGCTGGTGCCGATCCTGGACGTCGCGGCCGTGGGCAGCCGCCTGGTGGAAGGAGGTTCCGCCGCGTGAATCTCGAAGACCAGATCCAGCTCGTGGCGTTCCGCGTCGGGACCCAGGAGTTCGCGCTCGAGATCCTGCAGGTCGAGCGCATCCTCCGGTACGAGCGGCCCGCGCCGCTCCCCAAGTCGCCGGACTTCCTCGAGGGCGTGGTCACCTACGACGGAATCCCGGTGCCGGTCGTGGACCTGCGAAAGCGGCTGGAGGTGCCCGCCCCGATCGACGATCAGACGCGGCTCATGGTGCTCGCGCTGGACGATCAGCGGGTGGCGGTGATCGTGGACGAAGTGCGCGAGGTGCTTCGGGTGGACAGTACGACGATCGTCGCGCCACCTCCGATCGTGCGCGGGCTGGCGGCGCCCTACATCGCCGGGCTGGTCACCCGCGGCGAGCGCACCCTGGTGCTGCTCCAGGCCGCCAAGCTCCTCAGCTCCACCGAGCGTCTCGCGCTCTCCGACGCGAGCATCGCGGAATGACCGAGACCGGCGTGGCGGGATTCCGCGAGCGCTACCGCGAGCTGGAGCAGCGACTCGACGGCGCCCCGTCGGGCGCGGACCGCGACGCGCTCAAGCGGGACATCATCGACTTCTTCAAGAGGGTGGACGGCGCGCTCGGGGAGCTGGGGCAGATCAAGGAAGAGATCCGCGTGCTGGTGGACCGGTACAAGCAGCTCGGCAACGCCGCCGAGGGTCCGCAGGCACCGCAGTTCACCGGAGCCCGGCCGGCGG
Organism: Gemmatimonadales bacterium; assembly: GCA_050733215.1. Taxonomy (GTDB): domain Bacteria; phylum Gemmatimonadota; class Gemmatimonadetes; order Gemmatimonadales; family GWC2-71-9; genus DASQPE01. The sequence continues at coordinate 6,921 of JBOHSN010000103.1, read as the reverse complement.
TGCAGGCCGACCACCTGAACGCGTCGAGCTTCATCGAAAAGGGATGGAGCCTCATTTCACTGGGCGATTACGCCGGCGCGATCCAGTCGCTCGAGAAGGCGCTCGCGCTCTCGCCCGGCGCCACCCAGGCGCTCTCGCTGCTCGGCTGGGCGCAGATGCTCAGCGAGAACTACGACGAGGCGCTGGGTACCTTCTCCAAAGTGCTGATGAAGGAGCCGGCGAACTCGCTCGCCCGCATCAACGTGGGATACATCTGTCTCAAGAAACGGATCTTCGGCGAGGCCATCGAGCATCTCTCGAAGGCCATCCGGCTCGACAACGACCGGAAAGCCACGCTCTACGCCCACTATTATCTTGGCCTGGTGTACCTCGAGCGCGAGATGTACGAGGACGCGCAGACCTTCCTCCGCAAGACGTTGGCGCTCGGCCCCGCACTGGTCGAGGCCTGGTTCGAGCTGGGCCGGGTCCTCTGGTTCGGCGGCGACCGCGACGGCGCGAGACAGGCGTGGGCCGACGGCATCAAGGCGAACAAATTCAACCCCTGGGCCAAGCGGTGTAAGGAACTGCTCGACCTGGCCGCGGCGGGACAGGAGATCCCGCGCGGGCCAACCGCCGGCGCCTGACACCGCAACACTGCGTGGCCGCGAATGCACGCGAATCGGGCCTGATCCGCGTCCCTCTGCGTACCCTTCGGCCACGCTTGTTTTCAGCCGCAGATGAACGCAGATAGCCCAGATGGGGTGCGGTTCCAGTCGGCTCATTCGCGTGCATTCGCGTGCATTCGCGGCTGGTTGTTTCTTGCGGCCACGGTCTCGCAAACCTCGGCTCAGACTGCGGAGCCGGCCGTGCTGCGTGCCGGGCCGGTCACGGCAGTGGCCTGGCCGGCGCAGGTGGAGTTGGCCCGCAGCCTCGCGGCGGTGGCCGCGCGGCCGGCCGACTGGCCCGGACTCGGCCGCTCGGCGCCCGGCCCGCTCACCCTCATCGTGGCGCGGGATGCGGCGGCCGTCGATTCGCTCACCCGCGGACAGGCGCCCGCGTGGGGCGTCGGGTTCGCCGACCCCGGCTCGCGCACCATCCTCCTTCGAGCCGACGCCCCCGACATCCACCGGACCCTTCGCCATGAGCTCGCGCACCTCGCGCTCCACGACCGCGTACGGGTCCGGATCCCGCTGTGGTTCGACGAGGGCTACGCTGGCTGGGCAGCGGGCGAGTGGACCCGGTTGGGCGGGCTGGAGCTCAACCTCGCCGTGGCGCGCGGCGCGGTCCCGGAGCTGAGCGCGCTCGACGGCGAGCTCCGGCGTTCGCCCGGCAGCGTCGGTCCGGCCTACGCGCTGGCCATGTCGGCGGTGCTGGAGCTGGCCCGACGCCATCCCAATGGGAGCCTCGAGCCGCTGCTCGGCCGGCTCGCTGCCGGCGAGGCGTTCGACACTGCCGTCCGCGCGACCACCGGCCTTCCGCTGCCCCGGTTCGAGGACGCCTGGCGCCGCTCCGTGCGAAGCCGCTACACGATCGCCACCTGGCTGGTGGCGGGGGGCGCCTGGGGGCTGGTAGCGGCAGGAGTGCTGGCCCTGGGGGCCTGGCGGCGGCGCTACGACCGAGGGCGCCGGGCCGCCCTCGATGAGGGGTGGCCGCTGCCCGAGGAGGACGACCTGGAGCAGGAGCCACCGGTGCTTGACCGCAATCCCGGGCCGTGATAGGCTCAAGGTCAATGTCCGATCCGCAGATCCGCGACGGGGGCCGCTTCGATGGAAGGCGTGCGCCGCTCGAGCGGCGCAACCTCGTTATCCTCGGCGCGGCGGTGGTCACGATCGCGGCGGGCTACGCGCTTCTCCAGGCGGGCAGCCCCAGCCTCGCCGCCGTTCTGCTGGTGATCGGCTACTGCGTGCTCTTTCCCGTTGGCATCGCGCTGTAGCGTCTCGTGATGCTGGGCACGGCACGCTCCATGCGGATCTGCTATCTGCGGGGAGCGTCGCGCGTGACTCCAGCGGGCGAATAGCTCAGCCGGTTCAGAGCGCCTGCCTTACACGCAGGAAGTCGGGGGTTCGAATCCCTCTTCGCCCATCCCGATCAGGCGTGTGAATCCGTAGCGGAGGTCGTGAATGTCACTGGTTCGTGTTGCCGCCATCCTCGCTTTCGGCGCCGGGCTCGCCGCGCCGCTCGACGCGCAGGTTCCGCGCCGTCCACGCGAGCAGCAGGTGGTCAATCTTCCGAGGCTGCTGGTTGCCACTCCCTATGTGTCGGCCGGCGCTGACTCCGCCCCGGCGGTACAGGTCGGCAACGGCATCCGCGACCGGATGGCGAAGATCGCCAGCGGCGATTTCAACGTCCTCACGTCGGACCAGATGAATGAGGCGCTGAAACAGTACGGCTATCCGGCCAACGCCATCCTCAGCCCGGCGCTCGCCACCACCCTGGCCAAGAGCGTCCAGGCGCGGGTGCTGGTGTCCTCCCAGATGAACAAGGCCGGGACGAACTACGCGGTCACGGCGCGGCTGGTCGGCTCCAACGATGAAGCCGGCAGCGTGGTGAGCGTGACGCAGGGCGCCGGGCAGGCGCTCAACGACTTCGGCGGCCGGGTGGCGGAGCAGCTCCAGCCGGCGTTCAAGTCGCTGGAAGACGCCCGCGAGTGCGCCAGCCAGATCCAGAGCAATCCCAACAAGGCGGCCGAAGCGGCGCGGAAGGCGCTCAAGCAGTACCCCAACAACGGGCTCGCCTCGTACTGCCTCGCGCAGATCGCGCTGGCCAAGAAGGACCGCAAGGAGGCGGTGCAGCACTTCCAGGCGGCGACCAAGGCCGACCCGATGAGCCTCGCGGCGTGGTCCAACCTCGCCGAGCAGTATCAGTCGGTCAACGACACCAACAACGTGATCGCGGCGTTCGTTCAGATGCTGCGGATCGCGCCGACCAACCAGAAGCTCCGCGAGCAGGCGTTCCGCTACTTCCTGAACGCCGAGAAGCCCCAGATTGCGCGCGACGTCGCCGACTCGGGCATCAAGATCGATCCGTACAACCCGGACTTCTACGACCTGAAGAGCAACGCCTGCGCGTTCCTCAGCGACTTCAAGTGCTCGGTCGACGCGCTGGAGCAGTCGTACTCGGTCGACAGCACCAAGGCTGACACGCTGTTCGTGACCAAGATCCTTGCCTTCTCGGAGCAGCGGCTCGCGGACACCGCCCCCCGGGCCACGGCGGCGGATACCGCGCGCTACGTGAAGTGGGCGCAGTTCGGCGCGCGGAAGTACCCCACCAGCGTGCCGGCGCTCCAGGCGCTCTCGAAGGCGTACGCCATGACAGGGCAGGTGGACAGCACGATCGCGGTGGCGCAGCGGCTCTTCGCCGCGAACCCGCAGGATGTGACCCCGCTGCTGGGTGCGGCGAATACGCTGATCAACGCCAAGCGGGCCAAGGAAGCACTGCCGCTCATCCAGCTCGCCGCCGACAAGGGCGACGCAACGGCCAAGGAGAACGCCGCGGCGCTGCTGTACCAGTCCGCGGCGCCGCTCCTGCAGGAGCCGGTACAGGACTACGCCGGGGCGGCCGAGCTGCTCCGCGCCGCGACCAAGGCTGCCAACCCGCAGGGGAAGGTGTATCCGGCGGCCAACTACCTGCTCGGTCTCGCCACGCTGCTCCAGGTGCCGAAGATCGATCCCGAAGCCGAGAGGACGAAGTCGTGCGATCTCGCGCGCCAGGAAGAGACGCTGCTCCTCGAATCCGAGCAGGCGTTCACGGCCGGCCAGACGGCGAATCCCGAGGTCGCCACGCGCAACCTCGACATCATCAAGAAATACAAGCCGCGCACGTCGTCGATGGTCAAAGCCTACTGCAAGTGATGACGCTCGCCGGGGCTTCCTCGGTGGGAGCCCCCTGCCTATATTGACGCCCTGCCGCAGGGGGGCTGTAGCTCAGCTTGGTTAGAGTGCCGCACTGTCACTGCGGAGGTCGCGGGTTCGAGCCCCGTCAGCCCCGCTCTATACCACACCCCGTCCCCGCGGACGGGGTGTTTTGCTTATGACGTACCATCGTCCCGTGCTGCTGGATCCACTGCTCGCCGCCATCGGGCGACCGGCGCGCGCGGTGGACGGGACGCTCGGCGACGGCGGGCATGCGGAGGCGTTGCTCGGCCTGGGCGCGGAGGTGCTTGGGATCGATCGCGATCCCGACGCCATCGCCATCGCGCGACGCCGGCTGGGCGACGCCCGGATCCGCTATCTCGAGGCGCCCTACGCATCCGATGCTGCGCTCGAGGCGGTCGCCCGGTTCGCGCCCGAGCTGGTGCTGCTCGATCTGGGCGTCTCCTCACGCCAGCTCGACGACGACGCTCGCGGGTTCAGCTTCCGTCCCGGCGCGCGGCTCGACATGCGCATGAGCAGCACCGGACGGAGCGCGGCCGACTTTCTGAACCGCGCGGACGAGGCGGCGCTGATCGCCGCGTTCCGCGACTACGGTGACGAGCCCCGTGCGCGCCGATTGGCGCGGGAGGTGGCGCGCCGGCGCGAGCGCAAGCCGTTCCTGGTGAGCGACGATTTGGTCAACGCGATCCGCGCGGTGCTCGGGCCGAAGGCCGGCCCAGCCGAGTTCGCGCGGCTGTTCCAGGCCGTGCGGATCGCGGTGAACGAGGAGCTTGACGGGCTCGCGACCGCACTGCCGGCGTTTCGGGACGCCCTCCCCCGCGGAGGTCGGCTCGCCGTGATCAGCTATCATTCCGGCGAAGACCGCCTGGTGAAGCATGCCTTTCAGGATTGGAGCCGCCGCTGCATCTGCCCTCCGGCGCATCCGGTCTGTACCTGCCGGGGGCGGCCGCTCGGCCGCGCTGAGCCGCGCAAGCCGATCCTCCCCGATCCCGCGGAGATCGACGCCAACCCGCGCGCACGGAGCGCGAAGCTCCGCGTCTTCCGGGTGGGTGATGCGGCTTAAGGGCCGGCACTGGGTGCTGGTCTGGCTGGCGGTCTTTCTGCTGACCGCGGCCGCGGTAATCGGTCGGCAGACGTCCGCCTTCCACGCCGCACGGCGGGTCCGTGACCTGCGGGAACAGCGCACCGCGCTGGAAGCGCAACGCGCCGATCTCGAGCGGCGGATCCGCGAGGGCTCCGGTCGGCGCGTGCTCGAGGCCAAGGCCGAGCGCGATCTCGGCCTTCACTACCCGGCCGACCACGAGTTCACCCTGTTCGTCGTGCCCGCAGCTCCTGAGGGCGAGCCACCCCAATGACCCGTTCCGCCGCGCGCATCGCCGCCGTGCAGTTCTGCTTCGCGCTGGGCATCGCCGCCCTCGTGGTTCGCGCGGCGCAGCTCCAGCTGGTGCAGGGCGGCCGCTGGTCGGCCGAGGCGGAGAACCAGCGGACCGAGCGGTCGGTATTGCCGGCCCGGCGCGGCGCGATCTACGACCGCCACGGCGTGCCGCTCGCGGTCACCCAGGAGTTCTATCACGTCGGCGTGGCGGCCAACGAGCTCGCCGACCGGGGCCGCGCGGTGCGGCTCCTGGCCGCGCAGCTCGCCCTGCCCGTGGGCGCGGTGGAGCGCGAGATCACCCGGAAACGCTGGGCCTACTGGCACGGTCCGTACACCGCCACGCAGGTGCAGCCGCTGCGCGGCGCCACTGGCATCCATCTCGACGGCAATTACCGCCGCTTCGACCCCACGCGCGGGCTCGCGCGCGCGGTGGTCGGGGATCTCGTGCCGGAGACGGGCCGGGGCGCGTCGGGCATCGAGCTTGCACTCGATTCGGTGCTCACCGGCGTGCCGGGCGAGGCGGTGCTGCTCAAGGATCGCTCCGGGCGCCGCTACGACTCGCCGTCCCGGCGGGTCCGCGAGCCGGTGCCCGGCCACGACGTCTATCTCTCGCTCGACGCGGCGCTCCAGGAGATCGCGGAGCGCGCGCTGGCGGACGCGATGCTCACGCTCAAGGCGGAATCGGGCGACGTCGTCCTGCTCGATCCGCGCACGGGTGAGCTCCTCGCCATCGCGTCGCAGCAGGCGGGGGCGGCGCCCACGCGCCCGTCCACGCTCACCGACCCGTTCGAGCCGGGCTCCACCGCCAAGCTGTTCACCGCCGCGGCACTGCTGCGCGCGGCCAAGGTGGACGCCGACGACGCGGTGAGCGGGGAGGGCGGCGAATGGATCATGCCGACGGGAGGCGGCGCGACCCGGCGCATCAGCGATACGCATCGCGAGCGCGGCAACCTCACCCTGTCCGACGCGATCGGCGTCTCCAGCAACATCGCGATGGCCAAGTTCGCGCAGCGGCTCGCCCCGTCGGAACAATACGACGTGCTCCGCGACTTCGGCTTCGGCAGCCCCACCGGCGTGGAGTTTCCCTCGGAATCCCGGGGGCGCCTGGCCCGCCCGGACCGCTGGCAGCCGATGTACACCCGCGCGAGCCTCGCGATGGGATACGAGATCGGGGTGACCCCGGTGCAGCTCGCCGCGGCGTACGGCGCCATCGCGAACGACGGCGTGCTGCTCACCCCCACGCTGTTGCGCGAGGTGCGGCGCGCCGATGGCACGCTGGCGTACCGCCGGGAACCCGAGCCGGTGCGCCGCGCGGTGAGCCCCGAGATCGCGGCCCGCCTCCGCGAGTTCCTCGGCCGTGCCGTCGGCGAGGGCGGGACCGGCGAGCGGGCGCAGCTCGCCAACTTCCCCTTGCTGGGCAAGACCGGGACGGCCCGGCGGTTCGTGGGTGGTCGCTACGTCAACGAGCACACCGCATCGTTCGCGGCGCTCTTCCCGGCCGACGACCCTCAGCTCGTGGTGATCGTGAAGATCGAGGACCCCAAGGGCGAGTACTACGGCGGGCTGACGGCGGCGCCGCTCACCAAGACGATGCTGCAGCAGGCGCTGGCCTCGCATCGGGTGGCGATCAACCGGAGCGCGCTCGCGACGGCCGAATCGGCCCGGGCGCCGGCGGCCCCTCGCGCCGCGCCGGCC
>JBOHSN010000102.1:0-12233 GCA_050733215.1 Gemmatimonadales bacterium | reverse complement strand
GGCCGGAGGGCGCCCGCGCCCGCTTCGCTGCCCGGCAGGCGCCGCGCTGGCAGGAGTTCCGCCGCCTGGCCGAGCGGGCGACGCGCGATGGCCTCGACAGCTTCCGGCCGGACGAGCTGCCTCACTTCGCCGCCCGCTACCGTGAGGCCGCCGCTGATCTCGCCCGCGCCCGCACTTACCGCGCGGACCGCGCGACCATCGCGGAGCTGGAGCGGCTGGTCGCCGCGGGGCACAATGCGCTCTACCGGGACGAGCGATCGAGCTGGCGCTCCCTGTGGCGCACGGTGGCGCAAGAGTTCCCCGCGGCGGTCCTCCAGGCGCACCGCACGGTGCTGCTCGCGTTCCTCATCTTCGCGGCCACCGCCAGCATCGGCTACCGGATCATCCGGGATCGTCCCGCGCTCGCCGAGGAGTTGCTGCCCGAGGCGATGCTCCGGCGCGCCGACGCGGGGCACACCCGCACCGCCGAGGGACGCAAGTACGGCGAGGTGGAGGCGTCGGAACGGCCGCTCGTCGCGTCGTTCATCATCGCGAACAACGTGCGCGTGGCGATCGGCTGCCTCGCGGGCGGCATGTTCGCCGGCGTGGGGTCTCTGGTGGTGCTCGGGTTCAACGGGCTGATGCTGGGCAGCTTCGCGGGGCACTTCGCCAATCAGGGGCTGCTCTGGTATCTGGTCGAGTTTGTGGTGGGCCACGGCGTGCTGGAGCTGACGGCCATCTGGATCGCGGCCGCGGCTGGGCTTCTGCTCGGGCTCGCCATCGTCGTCCCGGGCGACCTGAGCCGCGGCGATGCGCTGGTGCTCCGCGGCCGCGTCGCCGTGCGGATGATCGGCATGACGGTCGTCCTGCTCGCGATCGCGGGGCTGATCGAGGGATTCCTCTCCGTGGCCGGTGGCGGGGTCGCGCCCCGCGCCGCGGCGGCGGTGGGGAGCCTGGGATTCCTCGCGCTCTACCTGCTCAACGGGACGCGAGCCGGGTCGCCGGCGCCGCCCGGTCCGCGATGAGTCCGCGGAACACCGCCAGGTACAGCTCGCTGTTGGGGCCGGCGAAGTAGGCCTCGATGTCGTCGCGGTTGTGGCGACCCATCGTGCGGCCGAGCTCGCGGTCGCGGTACAACCGGCCGATTGCGTCGGCGAGCTGCTCGGGCGAACCCGGCTGCACCAGCAGGCCGTTGCGTTCCGGCCGGATCAGATCCACCTGCCCGCCCTCGTCGGTCGCGACGATGGGCAGCCCCGCGTACATCGCCTCCTACACCACGATGCCCAGCCCCTCGTGCAGCGAGGGGGGAAGGTACGCGCGGCGGGGTGAGCGAGCTCAGATCTCGCGGAGCATGGTCCGCATGCGGATCGCCAACGCCTCGATCTCACGCAGGCTCGTGGCGGTCTCGGGGCTGTACTGTCCCTCGTTGAGCAGCAGCAGCTGCGCCTCCGCCAGCAGGGCGGACAACGGGTTCGAGATGTCGTGACGCAGCTTGCTGAGGCGCTCGGCGTCGGTCATGGATCCCTGCTGTCGAGGGACCGGTACAGGTCGCGGATGTGGTGATCCCCCAGCTGGCGCACGGCCATCCAGAGGTCCTGCTCGGAAGCCCCGCAGAAAATTTCGGCGGTGCGGCGCTCGCGGTGCGGGTCGGCCTCGTCGAGGAAGCGCAGTCGCCCGCGCCAGGCTCCGTCGTCGTCGCAACGGATCGTAAGAAACAGGTTGATCGTCTGACCCGCCACGCGGACGGGGTCGAGGGAGTGCTGGGTGGGCTCCCGGGGATCCCGGGTGACCGGACGGACGGTCTGCAACGCCATCAGGGGGCGTCCTGAATGGTTTTGGTAAAGATAGATAATGCTGGCAGTTAGACAAGGTTCCGGTACCGCCCCTACCGTCCAGTCCCGAATGGAATCGGCACGAACGTCAGCCCGAACACCCCGATCGCCAGCCATCCGATGCGGCGGCGACTCTTCTCGATGGCACGGCTCGGGTCGATCACTGAGGGGTGGGTCCACCCGCCGCCCCCGACGAGAAGCGCAAACGCCACCCACACGTACCAGTTCCAGGAGTACTGCGCGAGCACCAGCAGGACGACGAGAGTGACCAGGCCGGCGGTCGCCTGGCGGCGGCCGAACAGGGCGTACACCACGTGTCCGCCGTCCAGCTGGCTCAGCGGCAGCAGGTTGAGCCCGGTCACGAACGCCCCGACCCAGCCGGCGAACGCCGGCAAGCTGAGCTGCAGGCTCGCCGCGCCCGGATGAAAGAGGTCGCGAAAGACGAGGGTGAGCAAGGAGTCGCCCAGGGGGACGGGCTCACCGGCAAGGATCACGAACGTCCGAATCGGTTCCAGCCCCGGCTCCATCCGCTCGGAGGCCGCGTAGCCCCACGCCAGCACGAGCAGCGTCAGGACGAAGCCCGCGAGCGGCCCCGCCGCGCCCACATCGAGCAGCTGGCGGCGGTCGAGCACCGGCGACCGGAGGCGGAGGAACGCGCCCAGGCTTCCGATCGGGGAGAGCGTCGGTGGCACCGGCAGGAAGTAGGGGAGCGACGCGTCGATGGCGTAGCGGCGGGCGGCGATGTAATGCCCCAGCTCGTGAACGAGCAGGATGCCGAGGAGCGGCGCGGCGAACGACCAGCCGGCGGCCAGGAAGCGCCACCCGCCCTGGATCACTTCCTCGACGAATCGCACCGCCCCTCCGAGCGGCCCGGTGGTGGGCAACGGCTCCCCGACCAGCGCCACCCCCGCGCCCAGGGCGCACAGCACCGTGAGCGCGAAGAGAAGCGCATGCACCCACCAGCGCTCCCGTCGGTCCGGCGCCAGCGGTCGCACCAGAACGAGGTGGCCCTGCTCGCGATCGGCCCAATACCACCGCCCCGGCCAGGCGGCCAGGGCGTCGGCCAGGGGCGCCGAGGGGGCGCGGTGCGCCGCCGCCACGACGGCGTCGGTAAACTCCCGGCCGCCCAGCCGGACGACGCGCCAGACGTCGAAGGTTTCGGTCAGCTGGTTCAAGCGGCCTCTTGACGCTCCCTTCGGGGCGGTCTATGATAAGTCGCTTCGAGGAACACCGGCTTCTCCCCAACGCACCCCGTGTCATACGCTCCGCCGCCGTGGAGCGCGCCGCGAACACCGACACCATCCCAACGCATCCAGCTTTGCATCGCGTCCATTCGTCGCGCCTGTCGTCCCGTCGTCCGGGCTCCCCTGTCTGGAGTTCTGTCCGTGGATATCGCTGAGCTAAAGCAGAAGTCCGTCGCGGAACTGCACCAGCTGGCCGAGCAACTGAACATCTCGAACTACTCGGGGCTCCGCAAGCAGGATCTGATCTTCCGGATCGAGCAGTCGCTGCTCGAGCAGGACACGGTCATCCGCGGCGAAGGCGTGCTCGAGATTCTCCCGGAGGGGTACGGCTTCCTGCGCAGCCAGGACTGGAACTACCTCTACGGGCCCGACGACATCTACGTCAGCCCGAGTCAGATCAAGCGGTTCGATCTGCGTACCGGCGACACGGTGAATGGGCAGGTTCGCCCGCCCAAGGAAGGCGAGCGGTACCTCGCGCTCCTCAAGGTGGAGAACGTCAACTTCGAGGAGCCGGACCGCACGAAGCACCGGATCGCCTTCGACAACCTGAAGCCGCGGTATCCCGACTCCAAGATCCGGCTCGAGCGCAAGCTCAGCGACCTCTCCATGCGGGTCGTGGACCTGCTGTCCCCCATCGGCAAGGGGCAGCGCGGGCTCATCGTCTCCCCGCCCAAGGCCGGCAAGACGATCCTGATGCAGAAGATCGCCAACTCGATCAGCGAGAATCACCCCGAGATCATCCTCATCGTCCTGCTCATCGACGAGCGGCCGGAGGAAGTGACGGACATGGAGGAGAACGTCGTCAAGGCGGAGGTCATCTCCTCCACCTTCGACGAGCCGGCCGACCGCCACGTGCAAGTAGCCGACATGGTGATCGAGAAGGCCAAGCGCCTGGTGGAGCACGGCCGTGACGTGGTGATCCTCCTGGACTCCATCACCCGGCTCGCGCGCGCGCACAACGTGGTCGTCCCGCACTCGGGCAAGATCCTGTCGGGCGGCGTGGACGCCAACGCGCTCCAGAAGCCCAAGCGCTTCTTCGGCGCCGCGCGGAACATCGACAAGGGGGGCTCGCTCACGATCATCGCCACCGCGCTGATCGACACCGGCAGCCGTATGGACGAAGTGATCTTCGAGGAGTTCAAGGGCACCGGCAACATGGAACTGGTGCTCGACCGCCGCCTCGCCGACCGCCGGATCTACCCCGCCATCGACATCCAGCGCACCAGCACCCGCAAGGAAGAGCTCCTCATGGACAAGGACGAGCTCAACCGGGTGTACCTGCTCCGGAATTTCCTGGCCGACATGCCGCCGGTGGAGGCGCTGGAGTTCCTGCTGGAGCGCATGAAGCGGACGAAGAACAACAAGGAGTTCTTTGCCACAATGGCACAATGACGGTGAGCGGTGAGCGGCGAGCGGGGGCTCCGATGCGGACGGGGCCCCGCTTCTTTGGCCCGCTTACCGCTTACCGCTCACCTTTCACTGCTCACCGCTCACCGCTCACTGCTTACCTTCTTGCGATGATCCCAACCCAGGGCCGGATCCTCGGCGTGGACTGGGGCGAGGTGCGGATCGGCCTCGCCCTGAGCGATGAGACCCAGACGCTCGCCTCGCCGCTCGAGGCCCTCACCCGCCGTCGCGGCAAGCGCCTCCCGATGCCGCGCCTGCTCGCGCTTGCCACCCATCACGCCGCCGTCGGGGCGGTGGTCGGCCTGCCGCTCACCCTCGACGGCGACGAGGGCCCCAGCGCCGTCGAGGCGCGCGACCTGGCGGCGACGATCGCGAAGCGCACCGGCCTGCCCGTGGACCTGTGGGACGAGCGCATGAGCACGGCGCGCGCGCTCCGGGCCGTGCGCGAACAGGACGGGCGCACCCGGGGCCGGAAACAGGACGTGGACGCCCTGGCCGCGGCGGTGCTGCTCCAGCACTACCTGGACGCCCGCCGAAACCAGAGCGCCACCTACAGCAATGAAGCCGCGAATCAACGCGAATGAACCCGAATAACAGTCGGGTGCAGTATTCGGGTCCATTCGCGTCCATTCGCGGCCTTCTCCTGCTATCCGCGGTAGGCTGTGGCGCGCCGCCCGCCGGGCCGCCGGAGCGGATCACCGTGCCGCCGCAGGCCAGCTTCCGGGCCGTCACCGACACGCTCTTTGCGCACCGGCTGATCCGGAACAAGCTCGTCTTCCGTGTGGTGGCGCGGGTGAAGGGGCTGGATCGCGCGGTCCAGGCGGGGGTGTACGACTTCCCGCGGGGGGCGTCGATGACCGACCTCCTCGCGCGCCTGGCCGAGGGCCGCACCGCCAGCGCGCGATTCACGGCGCCCGAAGGCCTCACCATCCCGGAGATCGCGGCGTTGGCCGCGCGGCAGCTCGCGGTGCCGGCGGACTCGGTTGTGGCCGCCGCGCGGGATCCCGCGGAGGTCGCCGCGCTGGACCTGCCGGGCACCTCGCTCGAGGGCTTCCTCTTCCCCGAGACCTACGCGCTGCCGCTCGGCGCCACCGCCAGGGACGTGGTCCGCGCGATGGCCCGGAACTTCAAGGCGGCCTGGCGGCCGGAGTGGAACCCGCGGCTCGACAGCCTCCGGCTCTCCCAGCTCCAGGTCGTGGCACTCGCATCGATCGTGGAGGGCGAAGCTCGCGCCGACGAGGAGCGCGAGGTCATCGCCGGCGTGTACCACAACCGGCTCCGCATCGGGATGGCCCTCCAGGCCGATCCTACGGTGCAGTACGCGATCCTGCTCGCGACCGGCAGCCGGAAACCCCGGCTCTACACCAAGGACTACCGATTCGCCTCGCCGTACAACACGTACCTCCATCCAGGGCTGCCGCCCGGGCCGGTGAACTCGCCGGGGCGCCGGAGCATCGAAGCGTCACTCTATCCGGCGAAGGTGCCGTATCTCTATTTCGTCGCCATGCCGGACGGCCGGCACCGCTTCGCGGCAACCTACGACGAGCACCTGCGCAACGTCGCAGCATCAAGGAGGGCGTTCCGGTAGTCCGCCGCGGCTCTCTCTGCATCCTCGGCCCCCAGGATCCCGCTCACCACCGCCACCCCAGCGCCGCCCGCGCGTCGCACCGCGGGCACGTCCTCCGGCCGGACGCCGCCCACCGCGACGCACGGCACGCCGGCCGCGAGCGCGACCATGCGGGCGAAGCCTTCGGGGCCCAGCGCCGCGCCGGCATCGGCTTTGGTCGGCGTTCCCCGCCAGGGACCGACTCCCCAGTAATCCGCGCCTGCGGCACCCGGCGCTTCCTCCACCGTCCCGACCGACGCCCCCACGATGAACCCCGGCGGCGCGATCCGCCGCACCAGCGCCACCGGCAGATCGTCGGGACCCACATGGACCCCCGCGGCACCCGCGACGATCGCGACGTCCGGCCGATCGTTCACCAGCACCGGAACCCGGAGCGCCGCGACGAGGGCGCGTGCGGCGCCGGCCAGCTCGCGCGGGGACGCACGCTTGAGCCGGAGCTGCACCGCCGTCACCCCGCCCCGCTCCGCCGCGCGCGCGAGCGCGACGAGATCCCGCCCGGTGACGAGCGCGTCGTCCGTCACCAGCATCAGCCGGAGGGCCGCCGCTAGATTATCCGCCATGTCCGACACCCCCGAGCCGCGGGTTCACGGCATTCGCGGCGCCACCACCGTGGAGCGCAACGACGCCACCGAGATCCTCGGCGCCACCGACGAGCTGCTGCGCGCGATCATCGAAGCCAACGAACTTCGGCCCGACGACATCGTCAGCGCGTTCTTCACGGTGACCCGGGACATCGACGCCGCGTTCCCCGCGCGTGCCGCGGAGGACTTCGGCTGGAACATCGTCGCGCTCCTCCACGCCACCGAGATCCCGGTCCCCGGCTCTCTGCCCCGCTGCATCCGCCTGCTCGTGCACGCCTATACGATGCGCTCCCGCGCCGAGCTCCGGCACTGCTACCTGCGCGGGGCGACGGTGCTCCGCCCCGACCGCGCGTGACCGACGTGCGCGTCACCGCCCGGGGCGCCGAGCGGTGGGTGCGCGGCCACCCCTGGATCTATCGGAGCGACGTGCGCGACGAGCCCGACGAGGCCGGGCTCGTCCGGGTGCTCGACCCGCGCGGCCGGTTCATCGGCCAGGCGCTCTGCTCGCCGCGCTCGGAGATCCGCCTCCGGCTGCTGGAGCGGACCGACCGCGCGGTGGACCGATCCTGGTGGCGCGAGCGGCTCGAGGCCGCCCTCGCGCGCCGGCGCGGCATCGACGCCACCGCCTTCCGCGTGGTCCACGGCGAAGGCGACGCGCTCCCCTCGCTGGTGGTCGATCGCTACGACCGTTGGGCGGTGGTGCAGCTCCTCTCGGCCGGCCTGGAGACGCTCCGGGCGGACGTGCTTGCGGCCGTGGCCGACGTGCTCCGACCCGACGGCATCCTCCTCCGGCACGACACGCCGGTCCGCCGCCGCGAAGGGCTCCCGGATGACACCGGCGCGGTGCGGGGTGACGTGCCCGATCGCGTGGAGGTGCGCGAAGGCGCCGTGCGCTACCTCGCCGCGCCCTGGACCGGCCAGAAGACCGGCGCCTTTCTGGATCAGCGCCCCAACCGCCTGCTGGCCGCCGCGCTCACCACGCCGGGCGGCCGGGCGCTGGACTGCTTCGCCTATCACGGCTCGTTCGCGCTGCACCTCGCCACCCGCGCGGCGCAGGTGCTCGCCCTCGACGCGAGCGCGGAGGCGCTCGCGCGGGGCGCCGAGAACGCCGCCTTGAACGGTTTCAGCAACATCGAGTGGCGCGAGGCCGATGCGTTCGAGACGCTGCGCGCCTTCGAGCGCGCGCGCGAGCGGTTCGACACCGTCGTGCTGGATCCGCCGCCCTTCGCCAAGTCGCGGAGCGCCGTGCCGCAAGCGCTCCGAGGGTACCGCGAGATCAACCTGCGGGCGATGCGGCTCCTCGCGCCGGGCGGCACGCTCCTCACCGCGTCCTGCTCCTTCCACGTCCGCCGTCCCGAGTTTCTCACGATGCTCGCCGAAGCCGCCGGCGACAGCGGGCGCCGGCTGACGCTCGCGTCGGTGCTCGGCCAGGGTGAGGATCATCCCGAGATTCTGACCGTGCCGGAGACCGGATATCTCAAGGGCGCGGTGCTCCGCGCGGAGTAGTGTCGACACTATCTCGACCGTTGACAGCACCGACCTGCCGTTCCCACTTTGTAGTCGGGAATCGTCCGGTGCTCTCCGTCGCAAGCGCTCCGCTTCAGGATTTGCTGATGGCCCTTTCGCCCGCGATGACCGTCGCAGCATGCTGACGGCTGCCGATGCACTCCGCGTCGAGCGCCGCCGCCGCCCGCGGCGCTCGTTGCGGCAACAGTACGACGAATATTCGTTCGAGCGCATCGAAGGGTACAAGAACTCGCTTCCGCGCGAGGAGCTCATGCGCCTCGGCGACGAGGCCAACGCCGAGCTCTACGACGGCAGCGAGGGTCAGTTTGTGCTCACCGAGGTCCTCATGGTGGACCTGGTGGACGAGCTCATCAAGCGCCGGCTCAAGCTGAAGTCGTTCCGCCAGTGGGCCAAGCACATCCGGGCGCTGCGCGACGCGCAGCGCGAGCCCACCCACTGGGGCCTCGAGCCCGATGGCCCGATCGGCGGCCTGCTCCGGCGCATCGAGTCCGGCGACCGCGCGGTCGTCGTCGGCCCGGCCGGCGAATCGGTCGCGTGCCTGCTGGCCGCCCACGAGATGGGCGTCACCTTCATGGCCGGCGATCTGGGCAGCGTCACCCGCCTGGAAACGCGGTTCGAGAGCGAGGCGCTGGCCTCCGCCTTCGAGGCGTACGTCGTGGACTTCGCGCTCTGGCATCCGCCGCTCGAGGACGGCAGCGCCATGGCGGTGCTCGACGTGAGCGCGCTGGGGAAGCTGGAGCCCGCCGTGCGGGCGGCGCTGGTGCGCGAGATCCAGTGCCGCACCTGCTCCGCCGGCGTCCACGTCCTGCTGCCCGGCGCCACCCGCTTCGCCCCCGACGCGCTGCTCGGCCTCTACGACGGCTGGGTCCGGGAGGAAGTCGGCCGGCCGCACCGCCGCGGCGCCCGCACCCGCGGGCTCGTGCTCACCCGCCAGCTCGCAGCCGTCGGCGCCCCCCCCGCCAACGCCCGCGCCTCCGGCTCCTGACCCCCCGCCGAAGCCTTCGGTAAGCTCTTGCCAGATCGGTTGTTTGCCCCTTAGACTGGGTCTTTCACCCCGGTCGGCGGACGCGAATGCCCAGCCTCACGATCAACGGCGTCACCATCCCCTTCGAGCCCGGCGCCACCATCCTCGACGCCGCCCGGCAGACCGGGATCGAGATCCCGACGCTGTGCTGGTATCCCAAGCTGCCGAGCCCGGCCAACTGCCGGGTGTGCCTGGTGTCCGTCCAGGGTCAGAACAAGCTCGCGCCGGCCTGCTATACCGCCGCCGCCGACGGCATGGTGGTGGACGTGGACACGCCGGCCGCGGCCGAGAACCGCCGCAGCGTGCTGGGCTTCCTCCTGGAGCGCTATCCCGCCGAGCACCTGACGAACGGCGGACGAGCCCACCCGCGGAACGAGTTCGAGCAATACGTCGTCCGCTACGACGTGCCGGTCCGCGCCCACCGCGACCTGCCCCTCCGCACCGGCGACGAGCGCCCGGGCGACGTCATGATCCAGCACGACATGAGCCTCTGCATCCTGTGCACCCGCTGCGTGCGGGCCTGCGAGGATATCCAGGAGGTCGGCGTGCTCGACGTAGGCCAGCGCGGCGAGCACGCCCAGATCATCGTCGGTGGCGACGGCGACCCCGACCACGCCGGCTGTACCTGGTGCGGCGAGTGCGTCCGCGTCTGTCCGACCGGCGCCATCTTCGAGTTCATCCCGAAGCAGCGGTTCGGCTCCGAGGGCGTTCGGAGTCCTGACAACGTCGCGCGCTCCGTGTGCCCCTACTGCGGCGTGGGCTGCCGGATCAACCTCGAGGTGAAGGACGACCAGATCATGCGGGTCACGTCGCCTTCGATCGAGGAGTACAACCCGAACCAGGGCTCCACCTGCGTGAAGGGACGGTTCGGGTACGACTTCCCGCAGCATCGCGACCGGCTCACCCGGCCGCTGATCCGGAAGGGATGGGTGCTGCAGGACGGGCAGTGGGCCTGGACCGGCGAGTGGCCCCGATACCGCGAGGGACTCTGGAGCACCGTCGAGGAGGCCGGCAAGCGGCCGAAGCCCCGCCCCCCGCACCGCAGCATCGGCAAGCCGCCGCAGACGGGCCTCCCGGTCGTCAGCGAGTACGACGTGCGTGACCGGGTGGCAACCCCGCCCGGCTGGTACAGCGCGTTCCGCGAGGCAACCTGGGACGAGGCGCTCGGCCTCGCCGCCCAGGAGCTCCTTCGCATCAAGCGCGAGCACGGCGCCGATGCGCTGGCGGCCCTCTCGTCGGCCAAGTGCACCAACGAGGACAACTACGTCTTCATGCGGATGGTGCGGGCCGGGTTCGGCACGAACAACGTCGACCACTGCACCCGGCTCTGCCATTCCACGTCGGTGGCAGCGATGAACCGGGCGCTCAACACCGCCGCCGCCTCGGGCTCGATGCGCGAGCTCGAGGAGGCATGCGACGTCATCTTCATCGCGGGCGCGAACACGACGGAGAGCCACCCCGTGTTCGGCGCATTGATCAAGCGCGCGGTGGCCAAGGGCGCGCGCCTGATCGTAGCCGACGTGCGCCGCACCGAGCTGGCCGAGCTGGCCGACTTCCATCTGCAGATGATGCCGGGCACCGACGTCGTGCTGTACAACGCGATGCTCCACCACATCATCGCCGCCGGCCTTACCAACGACCCCTTTCTCGCCCAGCGCACGAAGGACTTCGACAAGGTCAAGGCGGCGGTGAAGCCCTACACCCCCGAGATGGCGGCGAAGATCACCGGCATCCCGGCGGCGCGCATCCGCGCGGCCGCGGAGATGTATGCCCGGGGCCCCAACACGTCGACGCTGTGGGCGATGGGTCTGACCCAGCACAACACCGGCACCGACATCGTGGCGAGCCTGCTCAACCTGATGCTCGCCTGCGGGATGATCGGCCGCTGGGGCGCCGCGATGATCCCCATCCGGGGCCAGAACAACGTGCAGGGCGCCAGTGACATGGGCGCGATCCCCTTCGCGTACACCGACTACCGGCCGGTGACTGACAAGGCGGTCCGGGCCGAGTTTGCCGCCGCATGGGCGGTGCCGGAGCAGTCCCTCTCGCTCCAGAACGGCCTGATGGTCACACAGATCGTCGAGGACGACAGTGGGGTCCGGGGATTGTACGTGATGGGCGAAAATCCGGTGCTCTCGGACCCCGACGTGGCCCACGCCGAGCACTGGGTGCGGGGCCTCGAGTTCCTCGCGGTGCAGGACCTCTTCCTGACCGAGACAGCGCGCTGGGCCGACGTGGTCCTTCCCGGATCGTCGTTCGCGGAGAAAGAGGGCACCGTGGCCAATACCGACCGGCACATCCAGCACATGGCGCCCGCGCTCGACCCGCCGGGACAGTCGCGGCGCGACCTCGACATCCTCCTCGACCTCAGCCGGCGGATCGGTCTCGCGACCGACTTCGGCAGCGCCGGCGAGGTGATGCGGGAGATCGCCGCGGTCACGCCCTCCTGGCGTGGCGTGAGCTACGACAAGCTCTTCCGGCACAACGGCGCGCTGCAGTATCCCGTGCTCGACGAAGAATCCACCGGGACGCCGTTCCTCTTTTCCGACGGATTCCCCACGCCCGACGGGCGGGCGCTGCTGGTCCCGGTCGAGTATCTGCCGCCGGACGAGCTCCCCAACGAGGAATATCCGTTCGTTCTCAACACCGGCCGCCAGATGTACCACTGGCATACCGGGACCATGACCCGGCGGTCGGAGGGACTCGACTCTCGCGAGCCGGTACCCGTCGTCGAGATCAGTCCGGCCGACGCCGAGGAGCTCGGCCTGGCCGAGGGCGACAGCGTGCGGGTCACGTCGCGACGGGGCTCGCTGCTGATCAACGTCCGCATCTCCGAACGCCAGGCGGTGGGTCAGATCTTCATTCCGATGCACTTCCGCGAGGCCGCCGCGAACCTTCTCACCAATCCCAAGCTCGATCCGTACGCGCGGATCGCGACGTTCAAGGTCAGCGCGGTCCGCGTGGAGCCGGCCACCGAGTCCCCGGGCAGCGGCGCCGAAGAGGAGATTCCCG
>JBOHSN010000101.1:0-12274 GCA_050733215.1 Gemmatimonadales bacterium | reverse complement strand
TCCGTGCTCTCGGCGGCGCCGTGGCTCGCTGCGCTGTCCCGACACAAGGCATGGGTGTTTGCCGGCTCGGCTCTGCTCATCGCAGCGAACTTCTATTACGTGTATTCGCTCGCACCCTGGCTGCTAGCGCGGGTCACGACGTGCCCGCCGGACGAGCAGGCTGCCTGCGCCGCGGCACGCCGCGTCAGCCGCGCGGTACTGTGGCTGTCGGCGGCGATCTACGCAGCGGGATTCTTCGTCGCCTATCTCCTCAGCCCCATCCTGCAAGGGCTCGAAAGATGACTCGCAACAGTGCCGCTTTGGTTTTCCTCCTGCTGGCCCGGGCTGCGGGTGCGGCGGATACCGCGGCCCAGAGTCACGGCCCCGCCTACGGGCTCTCCACCCCCACGCTCGGCCGCGGGGGGTGGAGCCTCGACGTGGGCGTGATGGACCGCGTGGTCGGCGACAAACAGATGGCGATGACGCGGCCGATGCTGAGCTACGGTATCACGGAGGACCTCCAGGTTTCCGTCTCGCTCCCGATGCCGCTCTACGTCCCGCAAGGCCTGCCCCACGGGCGCTCGACGGCGCGGATGCCGACGAATCCCGACATCGAGATCCTTGTCGGCTGGCGGTTCCACCGGCGAGGGACGGACATCGGTTCGCGGTTCGAGTCCACAACCTACTTCGGCTTCGACTACCCCACCGACCCGATCCGCGCCGGCGCGCGCACCTACCCAGGGCTCTACGCCGCCGCGGTCACCGGGTACGCCTCGAGGACCGTTTACGCCTGGGTGGGCGGGCTCTACCGCCGGTACATGAGCCCCGTGGGCCCCACCGCCGATCACCTGGGCGATCTGGCGATGTACAGCCTGGTCGTCGGCTACCGCCCGCCCCCGTTCCAGCGCGACTTCCCCAACCCCGATTGGCGAGTGTTCATCGAGGCTGTGGGGGAGTACAGCGCAAGGGACGCGATCGCCGGCGTTGAGCAGGCCAATACCGGCGGGCACCAGATCTTCGTGGGGCCGACCCTGCTCGGCCTGTACGGTTCGTGGGGCATCTCCGGCGGCCCGGTGTTCCCGGTGTACCGGCGACTGAACGGGTCGCAGCCGGGCGACAAGGTGCGCGTGATTGTGAACACGACTTTCTGGTTCTAAGGAGGATGCGGATGAAGCGCTTGCTCTTCGCACTCGGATTGCTCGCCGCAGGAATCACTGGCACGGCGAGAGCGCAGCTCCAGGAGATGCGACAGACCATCTTCGGGATGGACTGAGCGGTGTGCGCCCACGCCGTGCGCGTGGCCGTGAAGAAGATCGAGGGAGTGGAGGCCGTCGAGGTCAGCCTCAACCGCGGGGTCGCGGTCATCCGGTTCAGGCCCGACAACCGCGTGACGATCGAACAGGTGCGCCGCGCCATCCGCATCAACGGCTTTACGCCGAAGGCGGCCGACGTGCGGGTCACGGGCACGGTGGTCGCGCGGGAGGGCCGGTTCGTGCTCGAGGTCCCCGGAGCGGACAGCGCCTATGCGCTGAAGGAGGCTCCGGAGTCCCATGGGGCAGTGATGCAACTCCGGGCGGTGGCGGGCCGACCGCTGATAATCGAAGGGAGCGTCCCGGAGACTGCGCGGCGCGGCGATGGCCCCTGGACCTTGGAGGTGCGGCGGTTTTCCCTGCCATGACGGCGGTGGGAAGGGGAGTTCAAGCCCGGCATTGCCCCGGAACCCGCAGCGAGCGCCTGAAATGACATTCAGTCTCGCCGAAGCCAGGCCGATCCTGGCGCGCACGCCCACCGTCGTCCGCTCGCTGCTCGCCGGGCTCGCCGAGCCCTGGATCAATGCGACCGAGGGGCCGGACACGTGGAGTCCGCGCGACGTCGTGGCGCACCTGACCGACCTGGAGGAGCAGGACTGGATGGTGCGCGTCCGGCTGATCATGGAGGAAGGGGATGCGCGAGCGTTCCCGCCGGTGGACCGGGTGCGCTTTCGCAGCACCCTGGCGGGGCGGTCGGTCGATCAGCTGCTCGTGCTGTTCGCGGAGCGCCGCGCACAGAGCCTCCAGGCACTCGATGCGCTGCGCCTCGGCCCCGGCGATCTGACGCGTCGGGGCCTGCACCCGGCTCTCGGAACGGTGACCCTGGAACAACTCCTGGCGACGTGGGTGGTGCACGATGGGCGGGTCCTCTCGGATGCCTTGACATGGAACATAACGCTGTTATGTTACGTATCACTAATAGGTCATGGGACGGAACGGGCATGGGCACTAAGGAGCGCCGTGAGCGGGAGCGGGTCGATACCCGGCGGAGGATTCTCGACGCCGCTCGGGAAATGTTCGTGCAGCGCGGCTACGAGGCGACCACGATGCGGGCGATCGCCGATCACATCGAGTACACCCCAACGGCTATTTACCACCACTTCCGAAGCAAGGAAGCGTTGCTCACCGAGCTGTGCACCCACGACTTTCGCGCCCTGGCGCAGGCGTTCCAGCGGATCGGGCAAGTGGCCGATCCCCTGGAGCGGCTGCGACGCATCGGTCAGGCGTACATCGAGTTCGGAATCATGCACCCGATGCATTACCAGCTCATGTTCATGACGCGCCATCCCGATGTGTCCGGCGCGTCCGAAATCCGGCAGGGCGATCCGGGTGAGGATGCCTATGCCTTTCTGCTGCACGCGTGCCAGGAGGCTATCGCGGCCGGCCGGTTCCGGCGTGAGCTGCAGGATCCCCATGAGGTGGCGCAGATTCTGTGGGCGGGGTGTCACGGCCTGGTTGCGCTCCATATCAGCAAGGAGCACGATGAGTGGGTGGAATGGCGTGAGGTCGGCAGCACCGCGACGCGATTGCATGAGGTCATGCTCCATGGCTTGCTGCAGCCGGTGAACGGTTGATTTTTTTGCAGCGTCACTTAACGCCGTTAGGCACAATGACACTGTTCAGATTCTCGGATTCACTAACGCTGGCCGCCGTAGTGCTCGCGGCCGGCGTCCTGCTCCCGGCGCCCCTCCCCGCGCAGCGGGGGGATCCCCTGGGGCCACTCGTGGCCGAGGCTCTCCGGGCCAACCTCGGACTCGCCCGGGAGCGCCTGGCGGAGCGGCGCGCGGCGGCCGAGGTGCGCGAGGCGCGCGGGCTCTTCTTCCCGACGCTCGGCCTCGAGTCGCGGTATTCCCGGCTCCACGGTGTCCCGAACATCGGCGACCTGTTCAACCCGGCGTACGCGGCGCTCAATCAGCTCACGGGCACCAATCGGTTCCCGACCGATATCGACATCACGTTGCCGCAGCGTCACGAGTCGCGTCTGCGGCTCAGCCAGCCCCTCTTCAACGAGGGGATTCGCGCGAACTACGGGGTAGCCCGCGCGCGCTATGACGGTCAACAGATGGAGCTCGCGACGGCGGCCCGGCAGCTCGCCGCTGAGGTACAGATCGCCTACCTACAGCACGCCTCGACACGTCGCGTGGTGGCGATCTACAGCGCGACGCTGGCGCTGGTCGTGGAGAACGAGCGCGTGGCCGAGCGGCTGCTCGCTGCGGGGCGTGCCACACCGGAAGCGGTATACCGCGCCAGGGCAGAGCGTGCCGACGTGGAGCAGCGGCTCGCCGAGGCGCAGGAGCGGCAAGTCGCCGCGATGCGCGCGCTCAACCGGGTTCTGCAGCGGCCGCTGGACTCCCCGCCGGAATCGATACCCGACAGCCTGTTCGCCACGCCGCTGGATGTCACCGCCGACAGCGCGGTCGCGCACGCCCTCACCGTACGCGAGGAGCTCCGTCAGGTGGACGCCGGCGTGCGCACGGCGCAGGCCGCGCGGCGGGGCGCGACCGCCGCCTTCCTGCCGAGCGTCGCGGTCGCCGTGGACTACGGGTTCCTGGGTCCCGACGTCACGTTCCGCGGGGGGGAGAACTACTGGATCGCCTCGCTGGTCGTGTCCTGGAACCTGATCAACGGCGGACGCGATGTGGCCCGGCGCACCGCCGCCGGCTACGAGGCCGATCGCGCCCGCCTGCTGCGCCGGGACCTCACCGATCGGATCGAGCTCGAGGTACGCACCGCGTACGAAGCCGCCCGCGTCGCCTACGCGGCGATCGCGACGGCGGACGCTCAGCTGGAGGCCGCCCGCCGGACGTTCGAGTTGGTCCGCCGTCGCTCCGAGGAAGGCGTGGCGAGCCCTATCGAGTTCGTGGACGCGCGCACAGCCTACACGAGCGCGGAGCTCAACCGCGTCCTCACGGCATACCGCTACGCGATCCGCTGGGTCGAGCTCGAGCGGGCCGCTGCGCTGCGCGACCTCACGCCATAACCAAAAGGAACCGAGCATGCACCGTATTCCCGCCGTCCTGCCGCTGACTCTGATCCTCGCCGCCTGCGCGCGGGGCGGGGCTGAGTCGCCGCCGGCCACGGAGCCCGTCGCCGTCCGGATCGCTCCCGTCACGGTCGAGCGTCTCGCGCCTCCGGTCATGGCCACCGGCACGCTCGGCCCGAAAGAGGAGGTGGCCCTGAGCTTCAAAATCGGCGGCGTCGTCGCCCGCGTGCTCGTGGACGAAGGCCAGGCCGTGCGAGCGGGCGACCTGCTCGCCGCGCTCGAATTGAGTGAGATCGACGCCGGCGTGACTCGCGCTCGCAGCGCCGCCGAAAAGGCCGAGCGGGATCTCGCTCGCGCTCGGCGACTGTATGCCGACAGCGTCGCGACACTCGAGCAGGTACAGAATGCTGAAACAGGCTTCGATCTCGCGCGCGCGGAGTTCGAGTCCGCCGCATTCAACCGCCGGTACGCAGTAATCCTCGCGCCGGCCTCGGGGGTCATCCTGCGCCGGCGGGCCGAGCCTGGCGAGCTGGTTCAGGCTGGGATCCCGATTCTCACGCTCGGCAGTCGGGCACGCGGGGTGGTGCTGCGCGCCGGGTTGGCGGATCGCGACGTCGTGCGGGTGCGGCGTGGCGACCGTGCGGTGGTGCGCTTCGCCGCGTTGCCGGATCGTGTATTTCCGGGCGCCGTAACGGAGATCGGGGCCGCTGCCGATCCGATGACCGGCACCTTCCGCGTCGAGGTGGGCCTGGAGCGTGGGGGGGCGGCGGCGGGGCTCGCGCGCGGGCTCGTGGGCCGGGTGGAGATCCGGCCGGCCGCGGCCCCCGCCGTGTTGCTGGTCCCTATCGAGGCCCTGCTCGAGGCGGACGGCGCGCGCGGGACGGTGTTCGCGCTCTCAGCCGACGGGCGCCACGCCGAGCGCCGGCCGGTGACGATCGCGTTCCTCGCCGGCAGTCGCGTGGCGGTCGCGGGCGGGCTCGACGGCGTGCGCCAGGTGATCACCGAGGGCGCCGCGTATCTCGACGACGGCCAGGCCGTGAGCGTGCAACCGTGAAGCTCACCGCGTTCTCCGTCCGCAACTGGCAGTTTACGGTCGTCCTGTTCGCGATGCTGGCGGCGCTCGGCCTGGCGTCGTGGGCAGCCGTGCCGCGGCTCGAAGACCCGGCGCTTGACTTTCCGACTTTCACCGTGATCGCGGTCTATCCGGGGGCGAGCCCCACGGACCTCGAGCGTCTCGTCGTCACCGAAATCGAGGAGCGGCTGGACCAGCTGGAGGACGTCAAGAGCATCAACAGCCGGATGCGCGACGGTGTCGCGACCGTCCGGATCGAGTTCGACGAGGCGGAGGACGCCGACGCGAAGTACGACGAGGTCGTGCGCGAGGTGAACGCGCTGCGGCCGAGGCTGCCAGCCGAGTTGGCGCGGCTCGACATCGAGAAAGCTACGACGCTCGACGTCAACATTGTGCAGGTCGCCCTGGTCGCGCCGACGGCGCCGTACCACGTGCTCGACTCGCTCGCCGAGGAGCTGGAGGATCGGCTGGCGGCGGTGCCCGGGGTTCGGGAGGCCGAGCGGTGGGGGGCGCCGGGGCGGCAAGTGGACGTGGCACTCGACCTCGGCCGACTGGCCGAGCTCACGCTCCCGGTCGGCCTCGTCCTCCAGGCCATCGGGAGCGAGAGCGCGGACATCCCGGGCGGGAGCGTCGAGGCCGGCCTGCGGCGCTACAGTGTGCGCAGCTCGGGCAGCTACGAAACGCTGGACGAGGTCCGCGAGACCGTGCTGCGGGCGGCGGACGGCCGGTTGGTCCGCGTCGGCGACGTGGCTCACGTGGGCTGGGGCTACGCCGATTCCACCTACCGGGCGCGTTTCAACGGCCGGCGCGCGGTGTTCGTCACGGTGAACCAGCAGGCGGGGATCACGGTGCAGACGGTCCGCGACCGCGTCTACGCGGAGCTCGATCGGTTCGGCACCACGCTGCCGCCGGGCGTGCGGCTGGAGCGGGGCTTCGATCAGGCCGAGAACGTCTCCCACCGCCTGGCCCGCCTGGGGGAGGACTTCCTGATCGCGATCGGCCTCGTGCTCCTGACCCTCCTGCCGCTCGGCCCGCGTGCCTCCCTGATCGTGATGATCTCGATTCCGCTGTCGCTGGCCATGGGGCTGACGGCGTTGTACTGGACGGGGTTCACCCTGAACCAGCTCACGATCGTGGGCATGGTGATCGCGCTCGGCCTGCTGGTGGACGACTCGATCGTGGTCGTGGAGAACATCGCGCGCTTCCGCCGCACCGGCTTCGGCCGGATCGAGGCGGCGATCGCCGCGACAGGGCAGATCTGGGTGGCCGTGCTCGGCGCCACGGCCACGCTCATCGTGGCGTTCGTTCCCCTCCTGCTGCTCCCGGGCGGTCCGGGCCGGTTCATCCGCTCCATGCCCGCCGCCGTGATCGCGACGGTGCTCGCCTCGCTCGTCGTGTCCCTCACGATCATCCCGTGGCTGGCGAGCCTGCTGCTGCCGCACCACGAAGCGCCGGACGGGAATCGCGTGCTTCGGGCGTTCGACCGCGCCATTCACCGAACCTACGCGCCGCTGCTGGACCGGGCGCTGCGCCGGCCGCGCCGCACCCTCCTCGGGGCGGCGGGGTTCGTGGTCGCCAGCCTCGCGCTAGTTCCGGTGGTGGGCTTCTCGCTGTTCCCGAAGGCGGAGACCCCGCAATTCTACGTGAGCATCACCGCCCCCGAAGGCGCCAGCAGCGCCGCCACCGATGCCGCGGCCCGCTTCGCCGAGGGGGTGATCGGGCAGCGACCAGAGGTGAAAGCGATGTATACCTCGGTCGGGCACGACAACCCGATGATCTACTACAACATCATCCCGCGCGTGGACAATCCCCGCGTCGGCCAGCTGTTCGTGTTGCTCCGGGCCTACGACCAGCGCCGCACGACGTCGATGCTCGACACGCTCCGCCAGGAGCTGGCGCGCTACGCCGGCGCGGAGATCGCGCTGCGTGAGTTCGAGAACGGCCCGCCCGTGGACGCCCCGATCGCCCTGCGCATCCTGGGGCCGGACCTCGACACCCTCCGCGCCATCGCCGCGCGGATGGAGGCGCTGTTCGAGGCCACGCCGGGCGCACAGTACGTCACCAACCCGGTGCGCCTGGCCCGCACCGATCTGCGCGTGGCGATCGACCGCGCCAAGGCGGGGCTGCTCGGCATCCCGACGCTGGAGATCGACCGGACGGTACGGCTCGGCCTGGCGGGACTCGAGGCCGGCACCCTCCGCGAAAGCGACGGCGACGAGCGACCGGTGGTGGTGCGACTGGCGCGCGCGGGCCGGCCCACACCGGCCGAGCTGGACCGCATCTACGTGTCCTCGGGGAGTGGGCGGCTCGCGCCGCTGGCCCAGGTCGCCGATGTGCGCTTCGAGCGGGCCATCCCCGAGATTCAACGGTACGACGGCGCGCGCACCGTGACCGTGAGCAGCAACGTGCGCACGGGGTTCAACACAGACCGCGTCACCAAAGCGATCCTCGGTCGACTCGACGGGCTGAGCCTGCCGCCCGGCTACCGCATCATGGCCGCGGGCGAGATCGAGGCACGCCAGAACAGCTTCGGCGGGGTGGGCAGCGCCGTGATCGTCGCAGTGTTCCTCATCCTCGCGATCCTGGTGCTCGAGTTCCGTACGTTCCGCGCCACGCTGATCGTCGCGAGCGTCATCCCCCTCGGCATCGCGGGGGGAATCGTCGCGCTGTGGCTCGTGGGCGAGACCTTGAGCTTCACCGCGACGATCGGGTTCGTGGCGCTCATCGGCATCGAGATCAAGACGTCGATCCTCCTGGTGGATCTCACCAACCAGCTGCGCGCGCAGGGGGTGAGGCTCGAGGAGGCCATCCGCAGGGCGGGCGAGGTGCGGTTCCTGCCCATCGTCCTCACCAGCCTGACGGCGATCGGCGGCCTCTTGCCGCTGGCGCTGCAGGGCAGTGGCTTCTATGCGCCGCTGGCGTGGGTGATCATCGGCGGGCTCGTGTCCTCGACGCTGCTGGCACGGATCGTGACGCCGGTCCTGTACAAGGTGTTGCAGCCGGCGATCCAATCGGTCGCCCAACCTTAACTCGGAGCGTGTTCCGTGGACTTGCTCATGGTTCTCCTGCGCCTCGTGCACATCGTGCTCGGCGTCCTGTGGGTCGGCATGATGGTCTTCACGGTCGTCTTCCTGACGCCCGCCGTTCAGGACGCCGGTCCAGACGGAGGGAAGGTCATGACCGCGTTGCAGCGCCGAGGGGTCATGACGGTTATGCCCATCCTCGCTCTGGGCACGCTGCTCTCGGGCATCTGGCTCTACTGGCGGGCTTCCGCCGGGTTCCACCCCAGCTATGTGGCCTCACGCGTCGGCCTCGCGTTCGGGCTCGGGGGCCTCGCCTCGCTCATCGCCTACGGTCTGGGCATGACGGTAATGCGGCCGGCCATGCTGCGGGCTACCACGCTCGCGCAGGCGCTTGGATCGGCCAAGACGGAGCCGGAGCGAGAGGCGCAGACGGTGGAGATCCAGCGGTTGCGTGCGCGGGGCGCCGCCGTAGCGCGTTTGGTGGCGTTGCTCCTGATCCTGGCCGTGGCGGCGATGGCCGTCGCCCGCTACCTGTGAGTACCGGCACGCTGCGCGCGCGGCGGACTGCCCTGATCACCGGAGCGTCCGGGGGGATCGGCGCGGCGCTGGCCCGGCTGTTCGCCGCGGATGGGCACAACCTCATCCTGGTCGCTCGGTCCGGGCGAGCCCTGGCCGAGCTGTCCGACGAGCTGCGCGCCCGGCACGACGTGTCGGTGCAGCTGGGGCTTGCGGATCTGTCCCGGCCCGGCGCCGCCGAGCGCCTATGGGCGGAGGAGGTGGGCCCGGACGGCGGTGTGGACGTGCTGGTCAACAATGCGGGCGTCGGCCTCTACGGGGTCGTGGCCGAGCAGGACGCCGATGCCCTGCACCGGATGCTCGAGCTGAATATGCTCACGGTCACGACGCTCACTCGGCTCGCGCTCCCGGGCATGCTGCGGCGCGGCTGGGGCCGGATTCTGAATGTCGCCTCGGTCGCGGCCTACCAGCCCGGCGGCCCGCGCATGGCGGCGTACTACGCGACGAAGGCGTACGTGTTGTCCTTCTCGCGCGGCCTGTCTCGCGAGCTCTCCGGGACCGGGGTGAGGGTGACGGTGCTCTCCCCGGGCACGACCCGGACGTCCTTCGAGGAGCGAGCGGGTGTCGCGCGGACGCTGCTGTATCGGTGGCCCCGCCCGATGGATCCGCAGGTCGTGGCGCGCGCGGCGTATCGCGGCTTGAAGCGCGGGCGCAGCGTCGTCATCCCCGGGATCCTCAACCGGCTGCTCGCGGTCGCCGGCGAGCTCCCGCCGCGGCGGATCGCGCTGGAGGTGAACCGCTGGCTGCTCGGACCTCTGCGGGGCCGCGCGTTGGGTGAGAAAGGTCAGCGCCCCGCGCCGTAGTACCGCGCGAGGTCGAACTTGTGCGTGAGATAGCGCCGCCGCCACGCGGGCGCGATCTCGTCCAGCAACAGCCCTTCGGCGGCGCCGAACGCGTAAAAGGCCAGCCGTTGGGCGCCGGCGAGGTCCGCCGCGCGGACGGTGCCGAGCCTCGAGATACTCCGCCGCGACTCGGGCGCGGTCGGCCGCGCTCGACCGGTCGAGGGCGCTCGCCAGCAGGGCGCTCAGCGTCCCAAACCCGTCCTGAACCTCGGTCCTGTCGTAGGGGAACGGAAAGTTGAGCATCCACATCCCCGTTTGATCGCCGCGCGCGAGGTCGAGCGCCTGCACGTCTGCGTAGTACGCCGGCTGGGAGTACTGCAGCTGATGGAAGTGCTCGTGGAGCAGCGTGACGACCCACGGCGTGGACGTCCGCGCGTCGGTGCGTTCCGCCGTGCTAGGGCCGCACCGTGTGCCGCTCCAGCGAGTCCCTGGCGGCTTCCACCAGTGCCGCGAGGCCGTGGGACACCACAGGCGTTCCAACGCGCACCCTATCTCGGACCACTACCATCCCGTGCACGGTCGGTCCGGTCGCGACCCACCGGACTTCGTACCGGCCGGTACCCACTGGGACGAAGACCGCGGGTCCCAAGGGGAGGTGCGCGACAGCAGACGCCGGAACAGCCGGGAGGGAGTCATCGGGACTGTTCGGGGTGACGACCACCATAGCAAACCCACCGCGCGCAAAGCCCTCCTCGGGAGCGCGGAACTCGACGGCGACGTCGTGAGTGTACGAAGCAGACCCCGGACGGCGAACCCACTCAACCCGTGCTGGCCGACCGTGGTGTTTGGAGTCTGTCTCGCCCTCGATCAACACCACCGCCGGGTCGTCTCGGTGAACGAATGTGGCGTCGATGTCGCTCACCGCACCGACCGCCAGCCAAGAGCCGTGCTCGTCCAGGAAGCCGAGGGTGTCGTCCTGCAAGACCAGCTGTCGTGGCTGGCGCCGCGGGCGCCATGTTCCGTCCCTCGCTCCCTTGACGGTCACCTCGCGGCCCGCCGCCTCCGAGCCCTGAGCCACGACAGCCAGGGCCTCTCCTCGACGGGCATGGTGCTCCTCCGCGATCCGCAACAGAACCCCGGTCACAGGAGCGAGAACGGGTGATACGTGGTTCGGGTCCGGTTGCAACAGCGCCGGAAAGCGGATCTCCGGAGCGGGAACTGCTTCCACGGTCGCCCAGACCGTAGCCGCCTCCGACGGCGGCCGCAGCTCAACCGTGAGGACTGGTAGGGGTTCGTGCCACCCTTGGCTTGCATACCGATCGGAATCGGTGCACGCCAGGAGTGCAGCCACCGAACCCGCGCCGACGACGCCTAGCCGTATCCTCATGGCTCACTCCCTCGTTCGGGTGAGACGCAATGCGTTGACCGTCACCGCCAGTGACCCGCCCATGTCGCCCACCAGCACCGCGGCGGCCAGGCTGACGACGCCCATCACCGCCCCGATTGCCAAGACGAGCTTGAGGCCGAGCGCGAGCGCGATGCTGAACCGGATGGTACGCCGTGCCCGGCGCGCGAGGCGTACGGCGTACGGAAGTTTCGTCAGGTCGTCGGCCATGAGGGCGACGTCGGCCGTCTCGATCGTTGCCGGCGAGCCCGCAGCGCCCATCGCAAGCCCCACACTGGCCTCCGCGAGCGCCGGTGCATCGTTAACCCCGTCGCCGAGCATCGCCACCGTTCCGTGCAACTCACGCAGCGCGCGCACGGCATGGACCTTGTCCTCGGGGAGCAACCGGGCGCGCACCTCGTCCACCCCGATCCGGCGACCGACCATCCCTGCGGTTTCGGACCCGTCCCCTGTCAGCATCACTATGGGGCGGACTCCGAGGGCGTGCAGGCGGGCCACGACTGCTTGGGCCTCCGGCCTCACCTCGTCCTGGATGGTGAAAACACCTTCCAAGCCGTCGCCTGTGCGCACGTAGACGAGCATCGTCCCGGGTTCTGGCCCCTTCCACCGCGCGGCGGGGCCAGGCCCGACGAACGTCTCCGTCCCGACCAGGATCTCCTGGCCATTCAGCCTGGCCCGGATGCCTCGGCCTGGTACGGCGGTGAATGCGTCCACCTGGGCGCCGGGACGAATACCGCGCTCCTCGGCGAACCGGACGATCGCCTGGGCGATCGGGTGCTCCGAGCGCGCTTCGACTGTCGCCACGCGTTGGAGGAGCACTGCCTCAGCGGCGCCGTCGGCCACGTGGAAACCGGTCACGCGCAGCGTGCCCGTGGTCAGCGTACCCGTCTTGTCCACCGCGAAAGCCCGCACGCTTCCCAGGGCTTCCAGGTGCTCGCCACCCTTGATCAGCACTCCGTGTCGCGCCGCACTCGTGAGGGCGCTGACCACCGTCACGGGCGTGGCGATAACGAGCGCGCACGGACAGGCGATTACGAGGAGTGTCAGCCCCCGGACGAACCAGTCCAGCCCGCTGGCCCCAAGCACCATTGGAGGGACCACCATGACGAAAACTGCCCCCACCGTGACGATTGGTGTGTACACA